>JAGQJA010000090.1:932-16078 GCA_020430845.1 Myxococcales bacterium | reverse complement strand
GTCAACGAAGAGCTGGGCATCCGCGCGAGCTACGTCAAGCAAGCGGTCATGCTCGCGGCCGACCTGGTGCGCGCGCGCGTGCCCACGATCGTCTTCGGCCACTCGCGCAACGCCGTCGAGATGATGCTCCGCTACCTGCGCGACAAGGTCGCGCCCGAGATCGACGCGAGCCGGATCATGGCCTACCGCGGCGGCTACCTCCCCGACAAACGACGCGACATCGAGCGTCGTCTGCGCGAGGGCGACATCCTCTGCGTCGTGGCGACCAACGCGCTCGAGCTCGGCATCGACATCGGAGATCTCGACGCCGTCGTCTGCGCCGGATACCCCGGCAGCGTGGCGGCCACGTGGCAGCGCTTCGGACGGGCCGGGCGCCGCGGTGGCCTCAGCATCGCCGTCCTCGTCACGTCGAGCGCGCCGCTCGACCAGTTCCTCGCGCGCGACCCCGAGTTCTTGCTCGGCGCGCCGGCCGAAGAGGCGCGCATCGACGCCGACAACCCCGAGATCCTCATCCAGCACGTCAAGTGCTCGGCGTTCGAGCTGCCCTTCGAGCGCGGCGAGCGCTTCGGCTCGCTCGACGCCGACGAGACGGCCGACACGCTCGAGTTCCTCGAACGCCACCACGTGCTGCACGAGAGCCAGGGCACCTTCCACTGGGCGTCCGACGCGTACCCCGCCAACAACGTGTCGCTCCGCTCGATCGGCTGGGACAACGTCGTCATCATCGACGCCGAGAAAGACAAGTCGATCGCCGAGCTCGACTGGCGCGGGGCGCACACCATGCTCCACGAGCAGGCCATCTACCAGCACGACGGCGAGTGCTGGCAGGTCGAGCGCTTCGACTACGAGAACCACAAGGCCTTCGTGCGCAAGGTCGAGCCCGACTACTACACGGACGCGATGACCTACGTCACCGTGAGCGTCCTCGAGGAGTCCGACGTCGGGCCGGCGCGAGAGGGCGCGGCCATCGAGTTCCCGACCGGCTGGGGCGAGGTCAGCGTCGTCGAGAAGGTCGTGGGCTACAAGAAGGTCAAGTTCTACACCCACGAGAACGCGGGGTACGGCGAGGTGCGACTGCCCGAGATGCAGATGCACACGACGGCGTTCTGGCTCACCGTGCCCGAGAGCGTGTGCCAAGAGCTCGAGCACGGGCGCGCGGCGGCGATTGACGGGCTCCGCGGGCTCGGCGGCGCGCTCGAGACGGTGGCGACGGCCGCGCTCATGTGCGATCCGCGAGACCTCGGCGTGACGCTCGGCGACACGTCGCTCGACGAGCGCGAGGACGGCGGCCCCCCCATTCCGCGCAAGGTGCGCGGCGGCCCCAAGCCGGGGTACGCGCCCACGCTGTTCTTGTACGAGCACCAGCCCGGGGGCGTGGGCCTCGCGTCGCGCATCTTCGAGCTGCGCGAAGAGCTGCTCACGCGCGCCGCGCGCCTCATCGCGGCCTGCCCCTGCCCGTTCGGCTGTCCGGCGTGCGTCGGGCCGTCGGAGGGCGCCGCGCCGCTCTCGTTGCCGGACGCGGCGCACGAAGCGCCCTCGGACGTGGTGGGGGTGGCCACGTCGCCTCGTGGGCGCAAGCGCGTCGCGCTCGACCTCCTGCGGCGAGCAGTGGCGCCAGGGGCGGGTTGTTCGTAGGCTTGCGAGGTGCGTAGACGTCGGCTCGCGAGATCGTTCGCCCTCGGCCTCGCGGCCGGCTGCGCGGTCGCGGCCGGGTGCCTGCCCGGGTCGGGGCCGCCGCTCATCGGCCCCGAGGACGGCGGGGTCGGCGGATCGCTCGACCTGACCGGCGAGGGCGGAGGCCAGCGCGCCGACGTCAGCCTCGGCGATCCCTTCGCGATCGAAGGCGTGCAGCCGTCGCACGGCCCGTTCACGGGCGGCACGCGCGTGGTGCTCACGGGCCGCGGCTTCACGAGCAAGCTCCGCGTGTGGGTCGGCGGCGTCGAGCTGCCCGCGGGCAGCGTGCTCGCGAGCGATCCGACCCGCGCCGCGATCGTCACGCCCCCCGGTCCGCCTGGCTACGCCGACATCAAGATCCGCGACGACGGCTCTGCCAAGGAGCGCGTGCTCTCGCAGGCGTTCTTGTACGACGCGTTCGTCGTCGAGCCAGACACCGGCGCGACGAGCGGCGGCACGCGCGTCGTCCTGCGCGGCAGCGGGACGTCGTGGGGCCCCGGCACGCGCGTCGCCATCGGCGGCACGCCGTGCGAGCCCGTCCAGATCACGAGCGCGACCCAGATCGACTGCGTCACGGCGCCCGGCGCCCCCGGCGCAAAAGACGTGGTCGTCACCGACGCGGGCGGCGCGGCGATCCAGGCGCGCGACGCCTTCACGTACAACGACTCGCCCGACGGGTACCGCGGCGGGCTCTCCGGCGGCGCCCTCGCCGGCCGCGTGCGCGTGCTCGCCTTCGACGCGTTCACGGGGACGCCCCTCGCCGACGCGTGGGCCATCGCCGGCTCCTCGCTCGCCACCGCGATCACCAAGAAGACGAGCGCCACCGGCGTCGCCGAGATCCAGGGTCCCACGGGGAAGGTCACCGTGACGGTCGCGGCCAAGTGCCACCAGCCCATCACCTACGTCGACGTGCCGGTCGACACGGTGACGGCGTACCTCGCGCCCGTGCTCGACCCCGAGTGCGCCGAGGGCGATCCCCCGTCGACGGGCGGGGGCGGCGGCATCTTCGGCGGCGTCGTCAGCGGCTCGCTCGTCTTCCCCGCGGGCGGCGGCGCCGAGTTCGAGCGCGCCGGATGGACGAACATCCCGCTGCCCACGCGCCCCACCGAGCGCCGCGCCGCATACGTCTTCGAGGCGGCCACGTCGCCCACCGACGGCTTCACGCTGCCCGCCGTGAGCGAGGCCATCACCCCCGACTCGCCGGGCACCGGCGGCTACGCCTACTCGCTCGTCGTCTACCCAGGCAACGTCACGCTCTACGTGGTCGCGGGTCTCGAGGATCGCAGCGAGAGCCCGCCGCGGTTCCTCCCGTACGCCATGGGCGTGGCGCGCGGCGTCACCGTCGCGCCGCGCACGCAGGTCACGGGCGTCGACGTGCGCATGGACGTCACGTTCGACCACACGGTCACCATCGCCCCCTCCCCCCCAGCGCCCGGTCCGCGCGGCCCCGATCGACTCAGCGCGTCCGTCGCGGTCACGCTGGGCGCGTCGGGCTTCGCGGTCCTTCCCGGGGGCACACGCGTGACCACCCTGCCCGCGCCTGGGACCCTGCCGTTCGTCGGCGTGCCAGCGCTCGATCGCGCGCTCGCGGGCGAGCAGTACGTGCTCTCGCTCGCGGCGGCCACGGGGGCCAACCTCCTCTCCCCGGCGAGCGTCGTGTCACGCATACGCACCACCACCTCGAGCGATCCGGTCGCGGTCGCTGGCTTCTTGGGCGTGCCGGTGCTCTCGGAGCCCGGCAACGGCGTGTGGAACGGAACACATGTAGAATACACGGGTGCACAGGGTGCAGTGGACATCTCCGTGAGCCGCGTCGTGTCCGGCGGCGGTCTCGTCACGTGGACCGTCGTGGCGCCGGGCGCCGCGCGCAGCTTCGACGTGCCCGACCTCGCGTCCCTCCCCGGCGACCCGGTCGGCCTCCGAAGAGGCGCCATCACCACCACGATGTACGTGGCGCGGCTGGAGGGCTTCTCGTACGGGCGGCTCCGCTCGCGCGATCTCGGGCAAGGGGCGTGGTCGGCCCACGCCTTCGACACGCTCGCGGGGGCGTACTGACGGCGATGTCCCGAGCGGCGCGCGTCGTCACAGCGGCGGTCCTCCTCGCCGCCGCGTGCTCGTTCGACCCGGCGTATCGCGACGCGGTCGACACCAAGGTCGTGTGCGCCGACGGCGTCGTCGAGTGCCGCGGGGCGCTCCTCACCGTGTGCGAGCAGGGCTCGCCGAAGGCCATCGACGACTGCGGCGCGCGCGGGCAGGCGTGCGCGCCGGCGCTGCTCAAGTGCACGCCGTGCCTGCCGGGCGACTCGGTGTGCGACGGCGCGGACGTGCTGCGCTGCGAACCGACGGGGCAGACGCGCGTGAAAGAGGTCACGTGCGACGGCGCGGCCGGGATCGCTTGCCGTCGCGGCGTGTGCACGCACTTGTGCTCGGAGGCGCAGACCGAGCGCTCCAACGTCGGCTGCGAGTACTGGGCCGTGGACCTCGACAACGCCGTGACCGCGCAGGGCAACGCCGCCGCGCAGCAGTTCGCGGTCGTCGTCTCCAACCCCCAGCCCGATCTACCGGCCAAGATCACGGTCGAAGAGGACGTGGCCGCCGTCGGACAGCCAGCGGCGCCGCGCGTCGTCGGCACGGCGATCGTCCGGCCGCGCAACCTCGAGGTCTTCAAGCTCGGCCCCAAGGAGGTCGACGGCTCGCCCCCCGGCCGGTTCGACGAGGGCACGCACACGGCGCTGACGCGGGGCGCGTACCGCGTGTCGAGCGACGTACCCATCGTCGCCTACCAGTTCAACCCCCTCGAGAACGCGAACGTCTTCTCCAACGACGCGTCGCTGCTCCTGCCGACGGAGGCGCTCGGCGGCGGTGGCCTCTCTTACGTCATCGCCGGCTGGCCGCAGACCATCGCCATCAGCGAGAACCCCGCGCAGAACTTCGGCGCGAACCTGCGCGCGTTCCTCGCCATCGTGGGCACGCGCCCCGACACCCGCGTCAAGGTCAAGACGACCGCGCGCGTCGTCGCGGGCGGGCCGCTCGCCGCAGGAGCGGCCAAGGGCGCCGACATCGAGGTCACGCTCCAGCCCTACGAGGTGCTCAACCTCGAGACGGGAGACTTCAACGCAGACTTCACGGGCACGACGGTGGAGTCGAGCGAGCCCGTCGCGGTATTCCCGGGCAGCGAAGCGAGCGACGCCCCTGTGTTCCAGACGCTCGCGAGCCGCTCGTGCTGCGCCGACCACCTCGAGGAGCAAGGCATCCCGCTGCGCGCCGCGGGCAAACGTTACGTGCTCGGGCGCGTGCCCAACCGCTCCCGCGCGGTCGCGGCCGCCGGCGGCGCCGTGGCGCCGTTCGACGAGCCCGAGTACTACCGCATCGTGGCGACGCGCACCGGCACGCGCATCACCACCACGTTGCCGCCACCGCTCGCAACGATCGACCTACCCGAGCAGGGCTCGAACGTCATCGTCGCGGCGTACAAGGACTTCTTGCTCTCGTCGAACGAGCCGGTCATCGTCGCCGACGTGCAGGCGAGCCAAGAGGCCGCCGGCGTCGAGCGCGGGCTACCGGGGGGCGATCCCAGCCTCACCTTCGTTCCGCCCGTCGAGCAGTGGCGCAGCGACTACGTGCTGCTCACGCCCGACAAGTACGCGTTCGACTTCTTGATCATCACCGCGCGGTTCGGCGCTTCTGTGTTCGTCGACGGGCTACCGGTCGACGGCAAGGTCTGCGAGGTCGCCGACGCCGACGGCCAGACGCGCGCCGAGCGGGGCGGCCGCGATCCCGAGTACGTGGTCTACCGCTGTCAGCTCTCCTTCCCCGTGATCGATCCCGACAAGGTCGCGCCGGCCAACCTCACGCCAGGCCGCCAGAACGACGGGGTCCACCGCGTGCAGAGCGATCTGCCCGTCGGCGTGCTGGTCTACGGCTTCGACGCGTTCGTGAGCTACGCGTACGCCGGCGGCACCGAGCTGCGCGATCTGGTCCCCAAATGATCCACGCGCCGAGCTCCGCGCGCGCGCTGGCTCCGACGGTCGCGCGCTCGCGACCGTGGGGTGGCGCGAGCCGCCTCGGGGGCGTAGGGTTACAGGGTCACCTTCCTGCCGGACGCTGACTCATGATCTCGAGACTCGTCGCTTCCACGCTTTTCGCCGCTTGCGTTTCATCCGTCACCGTCGCGTGCAGCAGCAGCGATCCGGCCCCGTCCGGCTCCTCGGGCCCCGGCGGCGGCCCGACGGCGTGCGAGTCGGACACGCGCAAGGACGTGTACGTCGCCGGGCTCTCGCGCGCGGCCACCGACGTGACCGTCAAGCTCGTCGATGCCAAGCCCGCACCGTTGGTCAAGGGCTCCAACGAGCTGATGGTGCAGGTGCTCGACGCCGGCGGAAAGCCCGTCGACGGCGCGACGCTCACGTTCACGCCGTTCATGCCCGATCACGGCCACGGCAGCAGCGCCAAGCCCGAGATCACGCCCATGGGCTCCGACGGCAAGTACCAGATCAAGAACATCTGGCTGCCGATGGCGGGCCTGTGGAAGCTCACGTTCGGCGTCACGACGCCCGGCGCCGCAGCGCCGCAGGACGTCTCGTTCTCGTTCTGCCTCGACGGCTGACGTTACCTGGCGCGCCCGGCGTTCAAGGGGCGACGCGCACGCGCGCGTTGAGCGCGGCCCGGACGGTCACCGCGGTCGGTGGCCCGCCTGCCCTCTCGAGCGTGCCCGTCCCGTAGTACGACGCCTCGACGACGAGCTCGGAGCCGAGCGACTCGGCGCGCCGGATCCACAGCTTGCCGGTCAGCTCCGACTCGGCGGTGGCGTAAGGGGCCTGAGGGTTGAGCGCGACCTTGCCGATGACGTCTCCGCCGCTCGAGATGTCGTAGACACCGGGGACGAGCCCGCCCTTGCGCGCGATCTGGAGGACGTTGTTGCCGCGCGCGTCGTCGCCGCAGCCCGTCTGGTCGACGAGCACGTAGAGCCGCTCGTATTGCGTCGAGTACGCCGAGTCCGCGCTCGTCGTGCTCCCACACGAGCGGTCGTAGCCGCCCCACCCGTCTCCCTCGACCACGACGCGCTGACCGCCCGCGGCAGGGATCGGCAGGAAGTCGGCGCTCGGCGCGCTGCCATCCACCGAGGTGCCCACGTCGGCGGCGCCGTCCGTCGCGCCGCCCGCGTCGGAGCGCGTGGGAGCGGCGTCGCTCGCGCCTCCGCCGGAGTCGGGTGCGGCGTCCTTCACCTGACAGCTCGTGAGGGCGACGCACAACAGCGCGGCGACGGGGAGCCGCGCGAGGCGGCAGAGCGGGCTCATGATGCGCGATGCGAAAGGCACCTGACTCTCATAGGCGACCAGAGACGCGCCCGCTCACCCGATGATTCCGCTGCGACGCCTAGCCGTTCCGCTCACACGCCGTCGGCATTCGCGTCGCGGCCGGGCTGGTGCGTCTCTCGCCAGCGACCGGGCGGCACGCCCGTGTGCCTCCGGAACGCCTCGACGAACCGCGACGCGGACGCGTAGCCGAGGTCGAACGCCACGTGCTTGATGTCCGCGTCCGACGTCAGCAGCCGCCGCTTCGCCTCGATCGTCGCCGCGCGTCCGCGCTCGAGCTCGAAGGTCGTCCCCGCATCTGCGAGCCGCCGCTGGAGCGTCCGCGTCGAGATGCCCAGCTCTCGTGCCGTCGCGCGCGGTGTGACACGGGCACCGCGCTCGACGACCACCGCATGAACACGCGCGATCACGTCGACCGCGCGCGCGCCGCCGAGCGACGAGATCTCTCCGATCCACCCGCGGTAGGGCTCGCGGTCGGGCGAGAAGCCGAGCCAACGCACGGCCGCCTCGACGTCGACGAACACGCGCCCCTCGAACGGATGGGGGACCGCACCGTAGAAGCCCTCGGCCAGCACGCCGACGAGACCGCCGGGGCGCACGACAGCCTCGCGCTCGACGGAGGCCAGATACGACTTCGCGCGCGTGAAGTACCGCATCCACATGGCCATGGACGCCATGCTCACGCCCTCGACGTCGCGCAGCACCACCAGCTGCCGCCGACGGCGCGGGTGCCGGCCGGCAGCGGCGAGCACCTCGAGCAGCTCCTCGGTGTCCTCGACGTCGAGCTCGCCCCACGCGACGAGCGAGAAGAGCTCACCGTCCGGCGACGCGCACACGAACCGACGACGCGTGAGGCACATGCCCGCGGGGGCCGCGAAGTACTCGTCCGCGTCGACGGTCGTCCTCATGTGTGGGCGCGCCTCGCCGTCACTCCGCGCAGCGCGTGAAGCCGAGCGAGGCGGCGGTCCACTCCTTGACCGTGCCCGCGAGATCGTAGGTGGGCACGCGCGCGGCGATCTCGCGATCGAGATCGCCCGACGCGACGAGGTCGTCGAGCAGCTCGAAGTCGAGCGGTCGCATGCGGACGCGCATCGTGACGCGGTCGGGCGCGGGGGACGGAAGCGGGTACGTGCGCGTGACGGAGTGGACGAAGCCCGGCGCCTGCGGATCGTTGGTGGTCGCCGCAGGGAGCTGCTCGGCCTCGAAGCGCGCGGCCTCCCAGAACATGTGCGTCTCCTTGCCGGCCACGTCGAAGATCTTGTCGCGGAGCAGCCACAGGTTCGGGTCGCCGATGGACGCCGCGGCCTTGCCGTCGGGCACGCGCCCGCTCACGAAGACCTCGGCGCCTCCGCGAGAGGCGACGAGCTCGACCCACGCGCGACGGTCTTGGTTGGCGCCCGAGGGGAACTTGTGGCCCGCGAACGCGTTGTCGAGCGTGACCTCGGCGACGACGCCTGTGGGCAGCTGGCGGACGCAGAGCTTGGCGATGAGCGTGTTGTCGAGGAACGCCTGCACCGCTCGGCGCTGCGCCTCGGCCTCCGGGAAGGGCGTCAGCGCGATGTCGACCGCGGGGAAGCCGTGATCGTGCACCGTGCGGACGCCGACGCCCGCCACGCCCGGCGCGGCGAGGCCCTCGCGCCCGTCCATGTGGCACTTGCCGCAGGAGAGCTTGCCGACACCGGCGTAGACCGATCCCTGCCACTCGGTGAAGGTGCGCTCGATGTGCGCGCCCGCCGGCGTGACGACGTCGTGGCACGCGCCGCAGAGCGCCGACGACTCAGGCGACTCGCGATCGTGGAGCGGCGAGTACGCGCTCTTGTGCGGGGCGGCCTTCGCGGGGTCGGCGAAGGGACCGCGCAGCGCGCCGTCGGCGGCGAGGCGCAGGGGGTTGTTGTGCGTGCCCTCGACCGCGTCGGTCGAATGGCAGAAATAGCAGGTGACTCCGCGCATATACGCGGGGAGCTCGGCGAGGTTGAGGCCGTCGGTCGTGCGGCCCATGCGCACGGCGAGCGGCGCGTGACACCCGACGCACAGCGATCCGGCGGCGCCCTTGGTCTCGCGCTGCATCCGCTTGTTCATCGCGACGAACACCGGATCTTCGCCGGCGTACGCGTGCATGCTCCCCGACCACTGACGGAAGTGCTCCTCGTGGCACGAGCGGCACGTCTCGGGGTTCATGAGCGCCTCGCCCGAGAGCGGCGGCGGTCCGTCGTCCTTGGTCCCGCACGCCGCCACGACGCCGGCGCCCGCGACCGCGAGCGCGGCGAGCGCGGCGCCGACCCCTCCCCGCCACGACGCCCGCCTGCGGGCACGCGGCGTGGCGCTCACCGCTTGGCCCCCGCCGCGATCCACTGGACGATCGCGCACGTCTCGGCAGGCTGCAGCGCGCGGCCGGGCGGCATGCGGACGAAGCCATCGCTCGAGGTGATGCGGTTGATGATCAGGCTGCACGACGGATCGCCCGCGACGACGAGCCCGCGCGCGTCCTTGAGGAGAAGATCGTACGCCGCGTCGGCGTCGTCGAGCGCGATCCCCTTCTGCGGGCTCGGTTGGGAGGCGTGGCAGCTCGCGCCCTCTCGACCGCACGACGGCTTGAGGGTCCGCTCGAAGACCTCGGAGTACTTGGGCTCGTAGAGCGGCGCGCAGGCGGTGTCGACCGGCACGCACGTGCGCGCCGGAGCCGGGTCCGAGCTGGTGCAGGCGGAGACGAGGATGACAGCGCCGGGGACGCAAGCGAGGAGCGCGATGGAGCGCATGGTATCCCCTACATCTTGCACGTTAACGGCGTCAGGCCAAGGGCGTGCGCCAAGGGCGTGCCGTCAGCGCAGCCGTAGCGGCCCGAGCTTCCACTGGGTGAGCAGCGGTACGCGCGCCCCGGGGCCGCTCTGCCGCAATACGCGCACGCACTCGTCGACCGTGATGCGTCGGGGGCCGAACGGCGACGAGTCGGACGCGTCGGAGTCCATGAGGAGCGTCGGCGTGTCGACGCCGAAGTCGTCGGGGTGCCCGGGCGCGTCGAGCAGCACATGGCCCAGCTCGTGCGCGAGCGTCAAGCTCGTCCGTCGCGCGCGCACGCCCGCGCGGTCGAGCAAGACGACGTTGCGCATGCTCGAGGCGTCGCTCGCGATGAACGACTCGCCGATGCGTCCGCCGCCGGCGAAGAACGGGATGACGATGATCTCGATCGTCGCCGGATCGCCGTCCTCGAACGCCTTGACCAGCGCGCGCTCCTCGAGCGTGCCGGCGGCCGCGTCGGCGTCTCCGAAGTGCTGCAACCCGTCGGTCAGATCGACCGAGCCGACACGCACGCTGAGCGTCGGGTCCGACGACGAGACCGCGTCCACACGCGCGAGCCGACCGTCGCGCCGACGGACCGAGACGTCGGCGCTCCTGCCCGCGCCCGGGCCGATGCGGGCGTTCTCGGACACGCTCGCCCCGAAGCCCGCGCGCTCGAGCGCCGCGCCCACCTCGAGGGCGACCTGCAACGGCGAGAAGCCGCGCCGAACGCGCACGGCGACGACCTTGCCCTCCACGCGCAGGCGGATCTCTCCGCCGGCGGCGGGCAGCGCCACGTCGTCGCCGATCGCGATGAGGTGCGCGGGCGGAGGATCGACGATCTTCACGTCCATCGTGGCCACCGAGCCGAACGTCAGCCCGCACTGTCCCCACGTGGCAGACGCGAGGGCGAGCTCGGCGCGCACGGCCGCGATGGCGCCTGCGTCGGTCCCGCCCACCGCCGGCGCTCCGCCCGGCGTCACGCGCACCACGAGCGGACGCACGGTCAGCGTGTAGCGCCCGATCGCCCCGGCCGCAGAGCTGGGTGGGCCTGCGACGCGGATCGCCTGGAGCTTCTTGCGCGTCGCCGCGTCGCGCACGACGAGCGCACCGCCCACGTCGCCGCGCAACGACCGCCCGAGCACGAGCGGATGCACGCGGTCGACGTCGTCGACGACGAGCCTCAGCGGCGCGCTCGCCTCACACACCGTACCGAGCGGCGCGTCCGAGGGGCACGCGACGGCGGAGAGCGGCACGTGCTCGAGCACGTCGAGCACGATCCCCTCGCCCGACACCGACTCGACGCGCAGGCGCGCCGAGGCCGCGCCGTCGGGGCGACGCAGCGTGAGCCGGAGCGCGTCGGGGTCCGCGTACGCCGCATCGGGCTCGGCGAGCGTGACCCGCTCGGGGGGCGTGCGCTCGAGCGAGGCCCAGCTGCGCGCCGGGTCCACGTCGCGGCGCCGACCGTCGCGGAACCCGACGCCCATCACGTCGACGAACACCGTCCGCTCGCGGGCGCCGGAGCGCACCCTCAGCTCTGCGCGGCCGGGCGCGACACCCTGGAGCGAGGCGCCACGCGGCACGGTCTTTCCCCACGGCAGCACGCGACCGCCCGCGACGACGCGCACGAGACCGGCGCCTGTGATCGGCGTCACCTCGCCGCCGACGAGCGACGCGGCGCTCGCGAGATCGCGCGCGGCGAGCCCCGTCACGACCGACTGTCGGCCGTCGGCGACGCCGTCACCGTCATCGTCGTCGAGGTCCGCGATCACGAGCACGCGCACGTCGCCGCCGGCCGCGGCGGCGGGCGTCGACAGAGAGACGAGCGCCCCGAGCCCCCAAGCGATCGGCGCGCGGGCGATGCGCACGCTCAGTCGAGCCAGCCCCACTGGATCCAGCGGAAGGCGGTCTCGGTCACGACGGGCACGGCGCCACTCGACGGCGCGCGCGAGGCCGCGGCGCGGACGAGCGCGCCCCACGCGACGTTGGACACGTTGCGCGACACCAAGAGCTCGTCGCACAGCTCGCGCGCGCGCACGGTGTCGCCCGCGTCGAACAGACACGCCGCGGCCAGGCCGCGCAGGTCGTCGCGCTTGCCGGCCTTGGCGCACTCGTAGAGCGCCTCGCGCAGGTCGTCGCGACCGTGGTCGCGCGCGAGGTAGGCCGCCGCACGCACCGAGACCTCGTCGCCGAGCGGCGTCGTCTTGGCGAGCGCGTCGAGCATGGGCTTGGCGCTCACGGCGCGCGCGCGCGCCATACGAAAGAGGAACGTCGTGTCGCGATCGGCGCTCGGCCGATCCGACAGGCGCGCCACGAGCTCGACGGTGGGCCGCGTCGTAGGGGGCGCGGGCGCCGAGGCCTCGGACGCCACCGCGTCGGCGAGCGCCCACGCGACGAGCGACCAAGCCGAACGCGAGCTCGACGGTCCACCCTCTGCGCGATCGACCGCCTCGCGGCGCGCGCCGTCGTCGCCGGCCTTGGCGGCAACCTCTGCGAGGACCAGCCAGCGACCGAGGTGTCGTTCGGCCCCACGCAGGACGCCGAGCGCCGGCCCGATGGGCACGACGTCGAGCTTGGCGCGCGTGAGCGGGATGAAGAGCTCCGAGCACAGCGCGATGCGGTGGCTCTCTTTGATCATCGGCGCGAGCGACGCGAGGTGCGCGCCGTTGGACTCGCCACGGACGACGCGCGCCGTCTCTGCGCCGAAGGCGAGGTGCGACTGTCGGCTCGCCGCGAGCTTGGCGAGCGGCACGGTGAGGCTCGCGTCCTTGCAGAAGCACGCAGCGCTCAACGTGGCGGTCCCGCCCGCGTCGTCGGTCGCGAGCGCGCCCTTGATGACGCTGACGGCGCGGCGATCTCCCGCCTCTGCCAGCGCACGCACGCTCGCGCCGTAGAGCTCACGCCCGAGGCTGCGGCGCCGGACCATCACGTCGGCCACGTCGGCGAGTGAGGTGCGGAGTGAAGGGCTCAGCGCGGCCACCGCGCGCAGGGCGCCCGCGAGCTTGGCCTCGTGCGTCGGGCGCCGCTTCACCGCCGAGTCGATCTCCGACTCGAGGCGCGCGCGCGTCGCCTTGTCCACCACGTCTGCACGCGCGACGCTCGGCCTGCGCGCCGGTTCGATCCGCTTCGCCTTGCCCGCTTGCGTACCCATGCGTCCTTCGCTCTAGCCCGCGCCGCACCTGTCGGCGCGCGCGGCCAAACCCCTCACCCCGTCGACGATTCACCATACCAGAGCGGCGCATGGGCGTGAGCACGATCGCCGCTCTCGAACGACTTTGTTGGCGCCGCGCAGTTGTCCTTGACAGAGAAGTCACGCGACGGCGCGCGACGCGTTCCGCATGCCGTTCGCGGCGGCCGCGCGCGTCAGGCCCGCAGCACGCCGAGCGTCACGCTCTCACCTTCGACGTCGACGTCGCGCACGGTCGCCCCTTGTGGCATCTCGTCCACCAACAGCTCCGTCGCGAGCACGTCGCCAGAGATGCGCGACGCGTGCGCGCGCGCGAGTCGCACGGTGCGCTCTCCGCCCTTGATGCCGAGCCGGATGCGATCGCTGAACTCGAGCTTCATGTCTTTACGTGCAGCTTGCACACGATTGAGCAGCTCGCGGACGAAGCCCAGATCGCGGAGCTCGTCGGTGAGGCGCGTGTCGAGCACGACGACGCCGACGCGGTCTCCAGCGGCCGCGAAGCCCTCGTGCGCCTCGCACGAGACCTCCACGTCGTCGGCCGACAGCTCGACGCCCGCGCTCATGAGCGTGCCCGACGACAGGAGCGTGCTCACGGCGGCGTGCGCATCGGCGGCGCCCATCGTCGCCATGTGCTTCTTGAGCTCCTGCGCCTGCTTGCCCAGCCCACGCTGCCCGAGCGTTCGGAAGTTCGGCTTGATCGCGTACGTGACGTACTGCTCGCTGCCGCTCGTGACGAACGAGACGTCGAGCACGTTGAGCTCGTCCTTCATCATGTCGGCGTACGCCTCGAGCGCGGGCGCGAGCCTGGCGTCCGACAGGACGATCTTGGCGCTGGCGAGCGGCTGACGCACCTTGATCTTGGCCGCGGTGCGCACCTGGAGCGCGAGGCTGACGATCTGCCGCACGGTGTCGACGTTCTTCGACAGCTCGCGGTCGACGCTCGACACGTCCGCGCTGGGCCACGGCGCGAGGTGCACGCTCTCGGCCACACCCGTCCCGCCACGCCCGCGGACGACGAGGTTCTTGTACATCGACTCCGCGGCGTACGGCGTGAACGGCGCCATCAGCCCCGAGAGCGTCACGAGGCAGTGATAGAGCGTCTCGTACGCCGCCCGCTTGTCGTCGTCCCACCCGGACCGCCAGAAGCGCTCGCGGCTCCGCCGCACGTACCAGTTGGAGAGGGCATCGACGAACGACGAGAGCTTCGTGGTCGCCCCGTGCACGTCGTAGGCGTCGAGCATCGCGGTCGTCGCCTCGACGGTCAACGCGAGCTCCCCCGTGATCCAGCGATCGATCTCCGGCCGGCTCGACACGTCGCTCGCCGGCTTGGTCGGGTCGAAGCCGTCGATGTTCGCGTAGATGGTGAAGAACGAATAGACGTTGCGCAGCTTGAGGAGCGTGTCCTTCTGCAGGGTGCGCACGTTCGTCAGCGAGTGTCGCGTGTTGCTCCACGGCGGGTTCGACGCGAAGAAGAACCACCGGAACGCGTCGGCGCCGGGCGCCGGGGTGGCCGGGTCCTCGATGGAGCAGCGCTCGAGACGCGGCAGGCGCGGGACCTCCGCGGGCTTGACGTCGGGCACGCTCGAGACCTGGAGCGAGAGCGCCGTTCGATCGGCCTCGTGCAGCACGACGACGCGCCGCGGCAGCCCCTTGGCGGTCTTCAGCGTGAGCTCACGCCCCGCGGAGGGCGCGTCGCCGACCCGATCGTGATCGCGCGCCTGCCGGACCAGCACCTGGGCGCCGTCGCGCAGGTCCATGCCCTCGAGGTCCTCTTTGGCGACGAACGCGACGCCCTCGACGGGCGCGACGCCCTTGGCCTCGGCGAAGACGGCGAACTCCATCTCGACGCGGTCGAGGATGATGCCGGGCGGCGTGTAGTTGCCCTTCGACTTGCTCTCCTTCTTGCCCTCCTTGTCGGAGACGTGACCGAGCACGATGCACGTCTTGAAGGGCAGCGGGTACTCGCGCTTGGGCACCAGGCCGTACCGCGCCTGCACCTCCTCGTCGAACACGAGCGTGGAGATCATGAGCAGCGAGTAGAACCAGCCGCGCGTCTGATCGATCGCCTCGCTGATGAAGTCCGCGGGGAAGCTCTTCTTGAAGTCGTCGTGCCCCTGGTGCGGAAAGCCCCACTGCGCGAACGGCATGCACCCCGAGTCGAACCAGCAGTCGATCACCTCGGGCACGCGGCGGTA
>JAGQJA010000090.1:0-802 GCA_020430845.1 Myxococcales bacterium | reverse complement strand
AGGATCTCCGCGCAAGACGCCGGCGCCTCCATGTTGCCGGTCTCGTCGTTGACCCACACGTTCAGCGGCGTGCCCCAGAAGCGCTCACGCGACAGCGCCCAGTCGACGTTGTTCGCCAAGAAGTCGCCGAAGCGCCCCGTCTTGATGTGGTCGGGCAGCCACTGCACCGTCTGGTTGTTCTCGATCGCCTTCGAGATCTCCTTGGTGGTGCGCACGTACCAGGCCGGCCGCGCGAGCTGGATGAGCGGGTCGGTGTCGGCGCGCCAGCAGAACGGGTACGGGTGGCGGTAGGTCTCGGCGTGCACGAGCAGCCCGCGCTCGCGGAGCTCTTCGCTGAGCTCCTTGTCGCAGTCCTTGACCCAGCGCCCGGCGTACTTGCCGAAGTCCTTCACGAAGGTGCCGTCGGTCTCGATCGCGCAGAGCAGGCCCATCTCGTCGGCGACCGCGTCGTCGAACCGCCGGAGCTCGGCCCTGTGGGCGTTGTGGTCGTCCTCGCCGAACGCCGACGCGATGTGGACGATGCCGGTGCCGGCGTCGAGCGTGACGAAGTCGGCCGCGAGCACGCGCCACAGCTTGGGCACCGTCTTGCCGTCCTTGGTCTTCACCTCCGCGGCGCGCTCGCCGTAGAGGGTGAACGGCGGCAGGTACGCGCGGTCGACGAGCTCGCTCGCCGACACGACGCGCTCGACCGTGAGCGTGGTCCCGAGCTTCTTGCCGAGCGCCTCGACGAGGTCCTTGGCCACCACGAGCTTGCGCGCGAGCGCAGCCTTGGCCCCCGCCGCCTTCACCTTGTCGGGATCGC
>JAGQJA010000762.1 GCA_020430845.1 Myxococcales bacterium | reverse complement strand
GTGAGAACCTCCACCGCCAGCCAGATCGAGATCGACGTCGTGCTCGACGACAGCGACGTCTACGAGACGCTGCGGCCGACGTGGCCCGCGTTCTCCGAGCTCGAGGCGCGCCTCCGCATCGGCGCGCTCGACTTGTCCCCCGACGAGAGCGGCGAGCGCGTCACCCTCGACGCTGTCGTCGACCTGCGCGACATCGAGCACATCGAGCACGACGAAGACGACGTCGAGCACATCGAGGACGTCGACCTGCGCGACATCGGGCACATCGAGGACGACGACGACGACGTCGCCACGCAAGTGATGCTGCGCGACTCGGGGCCGCGCCGCATCGCACGCGCCGCGCCTCGGAGCCGACGGCGCGCCGCGGCCAGCGCCCACGCGCGCGCCACCACAGACGACTGCCCGGCGTGCGGCACGCACCGTCGCCCGCGCGCACGCAAGCCGGGGGCCTCGAAGACGCGGCGACGCGCGCGGCTCGCCGTCGGCCTCTGCGCGCTCGTGGCGGGCCTCGCGGGTGGCCTCGCGTGGGCGGTGAGCCCCGCGGGGCGGGCCGCCGACGTGCCCGGCGCGCTGTCGGCCGCTTGGACGAGCGTCGTCGCGGTGACGGCCGACGCCCCGCCTCGCGTGCGCTGAGATCACACGGGCGACGCGACGCCGGCGTCCTCGAACGCCTTGCGCGCGAGCGCCGTCCATCCGCGGTTGGCCAGCGGGCTCGCCGGGCTCGGGTGCGGCACGGTGAACACGGGCGCCTGATCGCCCGTCGCGCGGCGCAGCGCCTGCGACGCGTAGGCCCCGACGCCGAACAAGAAGCGCGGCTCGAGCGCGCGGATCACCGCTTGGAGGTGGGCGCCACACGCCGCCTCGAGCGTCGCGCGCGCGTCTTTGGAGAGCTTGTCGGGCGTGATGTTGGCGCCCGACTCCCCCACGAACAAGAGCGGGCAGTAGTTGACGACGAACGCCCGTTCGAAGAACGCACGAGGGTCGGGGTAGCGCTCCGCGATGGCGCCCCAGAGGCGCTTGCCGCTCACCTCGGAGCGCGCGCAGTCGAAGCCTTGCACGGGCCGCTTGGGGTGCACGCGCTCGGGCGAGCGCACAGCGCCGTCGATCCCCATCCAGTCGCGCACCAACGAGACCTCCCCGAAGGGCACGCCCGTCTGCCCCATCCCGAACGGGCCGGGGTTCATGCCGACGAGGAGCATCTCCTTGGGGCCGCCGCCGTACGTCTCGCAGTAGCGTCGCGCGATCGCCCACGCGTAGTCGAGCGGCCTGTAGACGTACGCGACCGGCGGTCCGGGGTCGAAGTCGCGCGTCGCGCGTCGCAGGCGCGAGGCCGCGTCGACGAGGGGGTGAGAAGCCGTCACGAGGTCGGGTCTAACGCACCGGCGATGGAGAGAGAAGGCGGTCTTTGCCCGCGTGGAGATCGGCGGTGGCCGGCACGATCGACGCGCTCGCCGCCCGCGAGCGAGCCCAGCGGCCGCACACGATCGCCGTGAGCGCCGCGCCGGCGACGACGGTGACGGCCACGGACCTCAAGAACAACGACAGCGAGCGGCGTCCGACCTTCACGTTCTCTGGAGCATACGCGGCGGCGCGCGCCACTCTCCCCACCTCGTCGCACCTCGGCGCTCACTGCACCTGCTCGGCGGACTTCTTGGGCGCCTCTTCGACCATCTTCGTGGGGAGCGTGCGCTTGAGAAAGAACGCGCCACCGGCCGACGCCGCGAGCAGCGCGACGACGATGACGGCCAGCGGCAGTCCGAAGCCGCGGCGGCGCTCGACGATCACGATGCGCGACGGAGGTTGGGACGCGACCATGAGCCGCTCGAGATCGCGCCCCGACTCGCTCGCGGCGACCTCCCGCTCCGCCCCGTGCGCGCCGAGCTCGCGGCGGCGCGCCACGAAGCCCAACAGCCCCACGAGCTCGCCCGCGTCGAGCCAGAGGCCGTGTTGACGTTCACACACGTCGATGACGACGTCCGATCCCGCCGCGAACCGACCTCGCTCCATCGGGCGGACGCACGCGGGGCACGTCACCGTCGCGACGAGCGCAGCGCCTGGGGGGCCCGGGGTGCGATCGACCGACTCGGCCAGAAGCGGAGCCCTGTCGGGGATCGAGAGCAGCGCGCACCACGCGCGTGCGGACAAGAAGATGCCGCGGCACCGCGGGCACTGGTGGGCGACCGCCACGCCCGCGCTCGTAGCCGCGAGCGCGACGCGACACCGCGGGCAGTTGGCGTCGCGAGGCTCAGCGCTCGGCAACGCGGCCCCACAAGCGCACGTCGCCGCGAGCGGCGAGCAGTGCCGAGCGCAGGCGCCGCACACGGCCGACGGCAACGGTACGACGCAGCGCGCGCACTTGCCGCCGGCGAGGCCGGGCACGCCGCAGAAGAAGCAGTAGCTCGTGTCCGGCGGCGACGAACGCGTCACGTCCGGAGGCTAACACCGTGATCCGTCGCGTCGAGCCTCCGCGTCGCCCCTCCCGTACGGTCGGGCGCGGGCCTCAGAGCACGTGGGCCGCGACCAGCCCGACCCCCACGGCCGAGATGACGATCACGACGACGCCCACGACGAGCCACGCACGCGACCTCGGCGCGTCGGCCGGAGGCCCCCACGGCGGCGACGGCTGTGACGGCGGCGCGTTGGAGCCAGACCACGACGCCATCGGCGGGCGCGGCTGCGAGGTCGGCGCGTGATCCGACATCGAGCCCACGGGCGGACGGGGCTGCGAGGTGGGCGCGGCGCCGCTC
>JAGQJA010000761.1 GCA_020430845.1 Myxococcales bacterium | reverse complement strand
GCGCGTGGTCCGTCGATTCATGACAGCGGACGGCCTCGTTATTTACTTTAGTGGCAAGGGGGGCGGCGACGACGAGCGCGGTCGCCAGCTCGCGCGCTGGCGACCCGACCGGCCGATCGCGCCGGGCTTCACGCGCACCCACGAGCGGAGGACTCCCGAGGCCTTCACGCTCCGGATGAACGAGATGGGCGCGCTCGATCGAGGCCCTGACGGCTCGCTCCCCCCGCACGTGGCCAAGCGCTTCGAGGCGGCGAGGACGGAGCGGGACGAGGCGGCTCGCTCGACGTCCCCCGAGTGGAAGATCGTCGAGGCGCCGAAGCCGCCCGTCACGCTCGGCCCCAAGGCCTATCACGGGCCGATCGCGATCCTCGTCGACGCCGCCTGCGCCTCGAGCTGCGAGGGCAGCCTCCAGGTCTTGCGCACGCACCCGAAGGCGAGGGTCTTCGGCGAGCGCACGGCGGGGTTCGTCCATTTCGGGGAGGTCGGCGCCATCACGCTGCCGAGCAGCGGCGTACGCGTCGGCATCCCCACCAAGTATTTCGAGTACCCCGGCGGAAAGCTCTACGACAAGGTCGGCTTCGATCCAGACGTCGCGGTGGGGAGCGGGGCGAGCGCGTTCGAGGTCTCGATGGCCTGGATGCTCGCGCAGGGCGCGGACACGCGCGTCGTCCCGCCTGCGCAATACGTCGTCCCCGCGGCGGCGCGCGAGGCGGAGGCCGCGCGGCTCGCGGCGCTCGGTCTGAAGCTGCCTGTGCCCGAAGGACCGGTCCTCGAGCGTCCGTGGGCCACACCGCTCAGCCGACGCTCTCTCGTCGTGCCGCAGAGCTGGCTCGTCGCGCGAACACCCCGCGTGGTCCACGCGCCGTCCCTCCTCGCCGACCTCGACGCGCTCGAGCTGGCCATGTCTCGCGCCTACGGGGGTTGGGCGGTCGCCGAGAAGCACGGTTGGAGCTTTCACGCGTGGTTCGAGCGGTGGCGTGGCGCGCTGCGCGCCGCGAAGTCCCCGTGGCTCCCCGCCAAGCAGGCGTTCGCGCCCTTCGAGGAATTCGAGCGCTTCCAGCTCGACAACCACACGACCGTTCCCCTCGGTGTGAGCTTCGGTGCAGGGTCGCGCACCGTCGCGCTGCAGGAGCAGCCGCCCGCGGCGTGCTCGGCGCTCGTGGACAAGTCGGGCCGCGAGATCCCGATCAACCCGTCCGATCCGGGACAGGCGGTGAAGGCCGCGCGGCGCTTCGACGGTGAGCGCCTCTCACCGTCGTGGTACGTCGCGCTCCCGGAGAACCGCGGAGAGATCGTCGCCGCGCGATGCGGCGAGAGGCGGATCGCGACAACGCCACCCAAGCGCCTCGAAGGGGAGGCGCTGACGTCGAGCATCCTCGACCTCTCGCGGCAGCCGAAGGATCGCCCGTTCCTTCGTCATCTCTCGGAGCGCGTCGCCTATCTCCGGCTGCCGTCGTTCGTCAAGGCGAACAGCGAGATCATCGCGCGCGAACGCGCCTCGTGGGAGAAGCCCAACGGGAAGGAGCAAGCGCTCATCGTCGACCTGCGCGGAAACGACGGCGGCGACGCGGCGTTCGAAGCGCTCGAGGGTTGGGTCGCCGGAGACGACATCAAGGTCAACCGGCGGTTCACCAAGCGCGCGGGGGCGTCGTGCCTGTTTCCCGCGCTGCGGTGGGGCTACACGGCGAGCTCGTCGTGGGGCCTGAAGCCTCCGCTCTCGGACTCGATGCGGAAGGACTTCCAATCGTCCGTCGACGTGCTCTTCCAGCCTGACGATCCCGCGTGCCCCGCGAAGTTCGAGGAGCACCGGGCCGCGCGCAACTACCGCGAGCCTCGCGCGGTCCGTCCGCGGAAGGGGAAGCCGCTCGTGATGGTGGTCGTCGATCACGAGTGCGGGAGCGACTGCGAGCTCATGACGATGACGCTCGGGAAGCTGCCCGAGGCCGTGGTCGTCGGCGTGAACACGGCCGGCGTCATGCAGTACATCCAGCCCGGCTTCTCGGTCCTTCCGAACACGAGGCTCCCGTATCGCGTCGCGCTCGGGACGTCCGACGCCTACGGCGACAATCGCTCCACGGACGGGATCGGTCTCGACGTCGACGTGATCCTCGACGGAGAGAGCGCGTGGCGCAAAGAAGGCCTCCTTCGCTTGGCAGAGGCGCTCCGCCGCGAACAGCTCCGCTGAGCGCGGCGCCTCGCGACGTGAACGCGCGCGCGGCCGAGCAGATCACTCTGACTCGGCCGGCGCGCGGTGGTGGCAGGGTGGACGTCAGCGGGCGAGTGTCACCTCCTTCACTTGCTCGAGCGAGAGGCTCGCGGGGCACTCGAGCGCTGCGGTGCAGACGCCGCGGCACGAGGTGGGGTGGGTGACGGGGCACGGCTTCCAGCAGACCGGGCCGTCGGCGACGGTGCCGTCCGGGCAGAGCGGGAAGCAGCGGCCTCCCTCGAGCACCGTCGACGGCGGGCAGAGCGCGCCGCGGGCGCCCGAGCGCGCGTCGGGCGTCGCGTCGACGCCGTGCCGGACGAGCGCGCCGCGCCGGATCGCGTGGATGTCCTTCGACGGGTCGAACGGGTCGGGCTGCGGTCCTTCTGCCTGCTCGCCCGTGATCGACACCTCGTCCTGAGCGTCGACCGGCTCCTCGGAGACGTCGTCGGCCGCGCAGCCGGAGACGAACGCGAGCGCTGCCGCGGCGACGAGCGCGAGGGCGCGGTTCTTGTCCGAGGCGATGACGAGCTTGGCGGAAGAGACGATCGAGGGATTCACGGTAGGGCTCCTGTTCGGTGGTGGGTTCGTCGCGGCGGCTCGCCGCGTCGTGTGTACGAACCTCATTGCGCGTTTCGGGCCAGCGTGAGGGCGCACCTTGTCCCCGCCAAGTAGTTGAAATCACGTCGCTCTTCGACATCTTCGGACCGTCCGATGGACCGTCCGGACCGTCCGACGACGCGCTCGCTACGGTCGGGGCTCGACGGCCCGCGAACCGCGCGCTCGCTACGATCGCGGCTCGACGCCCGCGAGGGACGCGCGGAGCCCTTCGGCGAGCTCGCCCGCGGACTGGAAGCGCTCGTCGGGGGCCCGCTTCGTCGCGCGCTCGAACCACGCGTCGAACGCCGGAGGGAGCCAGGCGGCGACCGAGCTCGGTCGGGGCATCGGCTCGCGACAGATCGCGACCGCGAGATCGAGCGGCCGAAGGCTCTTGTAGGGCAGCGCGCCGACGAGGCACTCGAAGGTCATGATCGCGAGCGACCAGAGGTCGGACCGATGATCGAGATCCATGCGGCCGCGCGACTGCTCGGGGCTCACGTAGCTCATCGTGCCCAGCACCTGGCCGGTGGCCGTGAGCTGCCCGTCGAGGATGCGCGCGCCGTCGAGCACCTTGGCGATCCCGAAGTCGAGCACCTTGACGATCCGCTCGTCG
>JAGQJA010000760.1 GCA_020430845.1 Myxococcales bacterium | reverse complement strand
TCGCCGTCGAGGGCGATCTGCGCGCACGCTTGCTCGCCATCAAGAGGGGCGAGGTCGCGCTCGACGAGGTGCTACGAGAGGCCGAGGCCCTGGTGCCCGCCCTCGAAGAGGCGCGCGACGCTTCGGCGCTTCCCGAACGCCCCGACGTCGTGCGCGCCGACGCGCTCTTGCGCCGCATCGGCGAGGACATCGCGAGGCGGGCCGTCACGGGCGCGCCCGGTCCGCTCGGCGTCGACGCGCCGCCACCCCCGGAGGTCACGTGGAGCGAGTAGGGTCTGCGAGCACGGTGGCCGAGGCGCTCGACGCCGCGCAGCGCGCCGTGATGGATCGCGTGTTGGCCGAAGAGCAGGCGCGTCGCGAGCACGTCGTCGTGTACCTGAGCGGCGCGCACGCGTACGGCTTCCCTTCGCCCGACAGCGACCTCGACCTCAAGGCCATCCACGTGGCGAGCACGGCGGACCTCCTTGGGCTCGAGCCACCGACGATGACGTTCGATCGCGCCGAGGTGATCGACGGCGTGGAGATCGACTACACGTCGAACGAGCTGGCCCACGCGCTCACCGGCATCCTCGCGGGCAACGGCAACTTCATCGAGCGCGTGCTGGGGAGGATGGTCCCGCTCGCCTCGCCGCTGCTCGACGAGCTCCGCCCGATCGTGCGCCGCTCGCTGAGTCGACGCGCGCACAAGCACTACCGCGGGTTCGCGCAGAACCAGGTGCGCGAGCTCGCCAAGCAGCCCACCGCCAAGAAGCTCCTCTACGTGCTCCGCACCACGCTCACCGGCATCCACCTGCTCGAGACGGGCGAGCTCGAGCCCGACCTCTCACGCGTGATGGACGCGTACGGCATCGCCGACGCGGCTGCGCTCATCGAGCAGAAGCGCGCCGGTGAGCGCGTCGCCCTCGACGAGGCCCTCCGCGATGCGTGGAGCCCGCGCGTGACGGCGCTCCTCGAACGGCTCGACGCCGCGCGCGAGACGAGCCCGCTGCCCGAGGCGCCGCCGAACGAGGACGAAGTGAGCGCGTGGCTCGTCGCGACACGTCGGGCGCGCCTCTCTTGACGACGTCGGCTATCCTCCAGGACGGCGATGGCTGACTACCGCGACGACCGGGCCGCGCTCCACGCGCGCGTCGAGCAACAGGAGAGCGAGCTCGAGCAGCTGCGAGCAGAGGCAGAGCGCCTGCGCGCGCGCGCAGTGCAGGCCGACGCGCTCGAAGCAGAGCTCGGCAAGCTGCAGAAGCCCCGACGCGGCCCCAACATGGTGATGGTCGGGGCGCTCTTCGCCGTGGCGCTGCTCTTCACCGGAGGGATCGTCTTCACCCTCGTGGCGCGCAGCTCTGCGCCGCCCGTCGCGGTCGCGGTAGCCCCCTCGCCCGTCACGATCACCCCGCCCGTTCCGTCGCCGTCGCCCGCGCGGGGCGAACGGGCCGCGGGCCGCGCGATCCCCTCGTGCTCTTGCGAGGACGGTGACGGGGGGCGCACCACGCTCGCGTACGAGGTCGGCGCGACGATGTCGTTCGGCACGAACGCGACGACCTACGTGTCGTGGGGTCTTGTCGACGCCGGTGGCAAGCGCGTGAAGCTCGCGACCGGGGGCAGCCTCGTCCCACCGAACGCGCTCGCCGGAGGCGCCGTGTCGATGCGTTTGGCGTGCCCCGCGGGCGCGATGGTGGTCGCGCTCGACCAGCGCGCGACGGCGTGGTCTCGCGAGGACGGTCGCGAGCTCTGGTCCGCCAGCCTGCCTGCCCCCGTCGGAGAGTCGCGCGGCGGGCCGCTCGCGCCCACGTGCGAGAAGCTGGCGCTCGACCCGAAGGGCAACATCATCGTCATCCACGCGGGCGGACGCACCGTGCTCCGCGCCG
>JAGQJA010000759.1 GCA_020430845.1 Myxococcales bacterium | reverse complement strand
ACGACGCGTGGATCATTCACGGTCTCGACCCCTGGCCGCCCGAGCGCCTTGGCCGACGCGTCCTTGGCCCAGAAGTGTGCTTGGCCGCGCGGCTGGCCGAAGGCCGTCTCGCTCGTCGCGTCGAAGGGCGCGTGTGGGCCCGCGATGTCGCTGCTCGCGCCCCACTCGGGCAGCGCGCCGTCGGTGTCGCGGAGCGCGGCGATGAGGCGCGCGTCGGCGCGGAGCCACATGCGGTTGTTGTCGCCTCCGCCGTTGCCGATCGCGCCCTTGTCGCGGAGCTCGTAGAGGTGCTCGACGTGATCGAGCGCGGTCTCGAGATCCGCGCCCGTGCGCGCGCCCGGCGGATCGTTGGTGACGAAGCTCCGCTTGCCGAGCAGGTCGGTGATGGTCAAGAACACGCCGCGCTGCGTGGCCGACAGCGACGCCCACAGGGGGCAGCGGGTGGTGCTGCGTTGCCGGGCGAGCGTGTCGATGAGCCGATCGCGGTTGTCCTTCAGCGATCGCGGGCCGCTCGGCGCGTTGGCATCGCTCCCCGCGTCGCTCGCGCCTCCGTCGTCGGCGGAGCCGCCGTCGGCCACGGGCACGACGGGCGCGCTCGGTGTCGGTGGGGCCGCCGCCGGGTCGGGGTCGGCCACGGTGACGATGCTCGTCCCTCCGCACGCCGTGAGGGCCGTCACGAGCGCCGCCGCCATCGCGCACCGCGCCCCCACAGCCTGCGCCGAGCTTCCGTTTCGCGCCGTCGCCACGCGGAGAGGTTGCGCCTCCGCGCCGCTGCGGGCAAGCCGTGCGATCAGGGGGCCGCGGCCAGGGCGATCTCGGCGGGAGTGCGGACCGTGCGGAACACGCGAAGCGAGTCGAGCGCGCCCACGAAGGGCTCGCCGCTCGGCGCGTTGCCGCCGACGGCCGCGCCGGCGTTGGGTGAAGAGCGGATGGACCCGTTGTCGGTGTCTCGCTCGACGCCGCGCACGTACACGCGGAGCTTCTGTCCGTCGAAGACGCACGCCACGTGCGTCCAGACGTCGACCGTGACCTTGTCTTCTTTCACGTCGGCCGTCGACGACTTGCACAGCACCGTGCCGTCGCGCTCGATGGTGAGCGAGAAGCGCTCGTCGGCGTCGAAGATCACGCCGTCGCTCGAGGCGCCGGGCGCCCACTTGACCCACGCCTCGACGGTCGCCGTCGCCGTCTCGAACGCGTTGTTAGGGCCGTAGCGCAGGGCGCTCGCCGCGCCGAAGACGCCAGCCTGGCCGACCTTGCCGGGGGCGAACGTGATGCCCTGGCTCGTGGCCGGCGCGATCTTGTTCGTCGAGCGGTCGGACGTGTCGCCGTCGAACGTGAGGCAGAGCGCGAGGCCCGGCTCTGCGCAGAACGCCGCGGGCGTCGCCCCGCCATCGGCGCCCGCTTCCGGGAGCCCTGCGTCGACCTCGGGCGTGGTCGTGGCGGTGGGCGTCGAGCTCGAGGCGTCGGGGAGCGTCTCGGCGGTCGTATCGCGCGGTGGGAGCAAGGGTCGCGCGTAGTCGTCGCCCTCCACCCCTGCATAACCGCAGGCGAGCACCGCCGCTCCGAGCGACGCCACGAGGGCTGTCGTCAGAGCGCTCCTCGCGCCGCACGCGAACCGCACCCATTCAACGTAGTCCTGCGCGCGCCTGCCGCAACTGGATCGCGAGGGGTCCATCTCCCGTATGCTCGCGCGGATGCACCGTCTCGCCCGACTGCTGCTGCTCGCGTTGCTCGCCAGCGGCGCGTGCAAGCCCTCTGCGCCCGCCGCGCCGGCCAAGCCCAAGGCCGCCGACGTACCCCGCACCTGCTCCGTGCGGCTGCCTCCGCGCGCGGGCGTCCTCCCGACGGCGGCCGCGGCGGAGCCTGCGCCGTCGACACCGTCGCGCGCCGTCGTGCACGTCGAGGTGTCGCTCGCGCGCATCCGCGAGGAGCTCGAGCGCGCGGTCGCACCGCGCGTGGCCGACGTGCGCGATCAGGACATCGGCGTCGCGGGCAGCCTGCGCTACCACGCCGACCGCGGCCCTTTCACGCTCGCGGTCGAGG
>JAGQJA010000758.1 GCA_020430845.1 Myxococcales bacterium | reverse complement strand
CCGCGCCGGGGATGGGCCCCGCGCCGGGGAGCGGCCCTCCGCCGCCGATGATGGCGGGGAGCGGCCCTCCGCCGCCGATGATGGCCCCCGCGCCCGCCCGCGCGCCGCACCGGAAGTCGGGAGGTGGCTCGGGGCTCGTGATCGGCCTCGGCGTGCTCGCGCTCCTGCTGGGCGCCGGCGCGGTCGGCGCCTACGTGTATTCTACAAGCTCTACGGGACCCTCGACGCCGCCCCCCGTCTTCACGACGACGCCCACGACGCCCACGACGCCGCCGACCGTCGCCACCGCCACGCCCACGCCCACGGGCGACCCGACGGGTACGGCCACCCCGCTCACCCCGCCCACGCCCACGCAGGCGCCCGTGCCGCCGAGCACGACCGCGCGCCCGCCCGGCTCCACGCGGCCCCCCACGAGCACGCCCGACGCCTCGGCGCCGCCCCCCGTGTTCCCCACCGGGCTCCCCAGCGGGTTCCCTCCGATGCCCAGCGGGTTCCCCCAGATCCCCACGGCACTGCCGAGCTTCACGTTCCCGGTGCCACCTCCGCCTCCCCCACCGAGGTGACGGCGCGCTACGCTCATCGAGCGACATGGTGCCGACGAGAATGCCGAAGAGCCTCCGCGCCCTCCACGAGGTGTGGCTCTTCTACGTGCGCGCGCCCAAGCGACGGCTCGGCGTCGCGGCGTTCGCGCTCGTCCTGACGGCGGCGCTGTGGCTCGCGCGCCTGGGGACGTCGAGCGCGCGCATCGGCGCCGTGTGCGTGGTCGCCGCTGCGGGTCTGCTCGCCGCGCTCGCCGCGTGGAGAGAGCGTCGCATCGCGCGATCGCCATCGCTCGCGATCGATCGGGTGTCGAAGCGCATCGATCCCTCGCTCTCGGCTCGCGCGAAGCGCGCGCTCTCGCTCCAGGGGCAGGGCAAGGCGCAGGGCGTCTCCGAGGAGCTCGCGCGTCTGCACGTCGACCGCGCTCTCGCGGCGCTGCCGGTCGAGGCCGTGCGCTCGGGCGCGTCGCGCCTGGCGTTCGTGCTCGGCGTGGTCACGCTGGGGGTCGTCGTCGCCAACCTCGGCGCGTGCGTGCGCAGCCCTTGGGCGGTGGTCGAGGGCGCCGACGTGCTCCTCGCGCGCCGCGGCGTCGCGCCGATGGGCATGACGTGGCTGCTCGACGGCTCGGTGAACGTGAGGCCGCCCGAGTACCTGCATCAAGAAGAGCGCCGCGTCGCGTTCCGTGACGACGTGGCGCTCCCGCGGGGCGCGCTCCTCACGTTTCGTGGCGCGCCGGCGCACGCCGGTCGACGTCTGCTGCTGAGCGACGGCACGACCGAGGTGCCGTTCGTCGACGACGGCCGCGGACAGCTCGTGGCGCGCTGGCCGCTCGCGGGCTCGGTCGACCTGCGCGTCGTCGCTCGCTTCGGAGACGTCGTCGTGCCCGAGCCCGAGGCCACGCGCATCGAGTCCATCCCCGACGCGGCGCCGGTGGTGACGCTCGAGGACGCGCCGCGCCGTGTGCAGCTCGCGACCGACGACGAGCCCACGGAGATCCCGATCCACTACGAGGCCACCGACGACCACGGTTTGCGCGAGGTGCACCTCGTGCTCCGTTCGGCGCAGCGCGAGGAGCGTCGGGTGCTCGCGCGCCTCGACGGCGAGACGCGCGTCGATCGCGGCGGGTACGTCCTGCGCACGAGCGACGCGTTCGTCAAGCGGAGCCACGCCCCCGTCGAGGTGCGCGTCGAGGCCAAGGACAACGATCCGATCACCGGGCCCAAGTGGGGCTCGAGCGCCGCGATCACGCTCGTACCGCCCGACGTCGGAGAGCCGGAGGCGCGCAGGCTCGACGCGATCCGCAAGCTGCGCGACGATCTCGTCGACTCCCTCGCGTGGAGACTGTCCAACGAGCCGCCCAAGGGAGACCGGCGTCCTTTCTTGGGCGTGCTCTCGCGCGGCGTCGAGACCGATCTGGCGCGCATCGAGGAGACGTTGACCGGCACGTTCGCGGGCCTCCGCATCACCGGGCAACGCGCGGCGCCCATCCGCGCCAAGGCGCGCGTGTTGCGGGACGCGCTCAAGAAGGAGACGCAGGCGCCGAGCGCGGCGTCACACGCGGCGCTCGTCAAGGCCTCGGAGCGACTCGTGCTCACCGTCGACAGCGTCGTTCGATCCCTCGGCGTCACCGACACGCGCGCGGCCGCCAAAGAGCTCGCCGACGTCGCCGAGGACGCGGCACAAGCCGCCGAGCTCGCGCTCCGCTCGGCCGATCGCGTGAAGGCCGAGAGCCGCGTGGACGCGGACGTCTCGGTGCTCGCGGGAGGAGGGCGCGCCATGCGGAGGTTGGGCGCCCTCGGGCGAGACCTCGGCGAGATCGTCGAGGCTTACCTGCGGCGCGTGGACCGCGCGCGCCGCGGCGACGACATGGCGCACGCGGCCCTCGCCGCGCTCGACCTCGCGGTGCGGCTCCGTCAGCCCGACCCCTCGTTCGGCGCGAGCGGTGGTCGCCCGTCGCACGCCGGCGGAGAGTCTGGCGGCGGGCGGGGCATGGCGGGCGAAGGCGCGGGCACGGGCGAAGAAGCCGACGGCGCGTTCGACGAGGCCGTGCAAGAGCTCGACAAGCTCGCGGCCGACCACGCGGGGCAGATCGGTCAGGTCGAGCAGAGCCTGAGCGGTGGCACGAGCGAGGAGGACGTCAAGGCGCTCCGTGACGAGGCCAAGAAGCACGCCGAGGCCGTGCGCGAGGCGGCCAAGCCGCTGCCATCGGTGGGTGGCGGGAGCGACTCGTGGACGAGCAAGGGCGCAGCCGCCAAGGAGCACGCCGAGCAGATGGCGCGATCGCTCGAGCAGGGCAACGCGGCCGACGCGGTCGCGAGCGGTCGCAACGCGATCGCGGCGATCGACGAGGCGCGTCGCGTCGCGGCGCGAGAGCGGTTCCGTCGCTTCATGGATACGGGCCCTGAGCGCACGCTCGAGGACGCGCGGCCCAAGCTCGAGCGCGAGCTGCGCTGGGCCGAGCAGAAGCTCGACGAGCTGCGCCGCAAGGCCGCGCAGCGCGCCGGTCCGCAGATGCGCGCGCACGGCGACGCCGAAGGCAAGCTGGCGGAGCGCGCGAGGGAGCTCGGGCAGAAGGGGCGCCGGAGCGAGACCCTGCCTCCCGCGTCGTCCGAGGCGCTCGACGCGGCCGAGCGGGCGGCGCGAGACGCGGCCCGGCAGCTGCGCGACGGCAACGTCGAGCGGGGCCTGACGCACCAGCGCGACGCCCAGCAGAAGCTCGAAGAGGCGCGCCGCGCGCTGGTCGGCGAGGCCGAGGAGTCCGACGAGGGATCGCGTCAGGACGGGGACGGCCGCCGGCCCGATCGACAGCACGCGGACATCCCGTCGGCCGACGCGCACAAGGGCCCCGAGGAGTTCCGACAGCGCGTGCTCAAGGGCCTCGGGCAGCCGAGCAGCGGCCGCCTCAAAGACGCGGTCAAGCGCTACGCGGAGGGCCTGCTGCGATGAGCCTCCGGCGCAACACGCTCGTCCTCGCGGGCCTCACCCTGCTCGCCCTCTGGCCTGGCGCCCCGCGGCGCGCCGCGGCCGACGCCG
>JAGQJA010000757.1 GCA_020430845.1 Myxococcales bacterium | reverse complement strand
CCGGCGCACCGTACGCGCTGTCCGCCTGCGAGGTCGACGTACACCGTCGCCGGGAGCGACACGTTCGCGGTGCGCGATCCCACCGCGGCGGGAAGCGGCGGCGCGCCCCACGGTGTGCGGGCGAGCCCGACGATGCGCCGGCCCCGTCCTACGGGTCGGAGCGTCCGAGACACAGAGACGCAATCGGGCCTTTTTCTGCACCGCGCGCCGCGTCACTCTCCCATGAGTGACGTTTCGGCGACGTTTCGGGGCCCTCTCCTTCTTGATCGCGGCGGTCGGCGCGTGCGCCGCCGGGGCGTGCGCCGTCGGGCAGGTCGACGGGGGCTCCCCGGACGGCTCGAGCGTGGCCCGCATCACGCCGCCGCTGCCCACCGAGGGTGGGGCCGCCGAGCCCGCGCAGCCTGATAGCGGCGACGCAGACGACGCGGGCACCCTCCCCGACGCGAGCGCTCCGGAGGGCGGCGACGACGGCGGGAACGACGCAAGCACCGTCGTCGTCACACCGCCCACGGTCGACGGTACGGTCGGCGCCGGTGAGTACGGCGCGCACACGAACGGCCAGAACCAGCAGCAGTCGACGCCCGGCAACGCGGCGAGCACCACCTGGTACATGACGTGGACCGACACCCACCTCTACGTCGCCGTCACCGCCGCGACCGTGACCGAGGGCGTCGTCGTGTACCTCGACCGCGCGCCCCGATCGCCGAGCACGTCGGGCACCAACGCCGACGGCTCGCTCATCGGCAACCCGTACGACAGCACCAACGCGGGCGCTCTGCCGTTCCGTGCGGACTTCGTCGCCTACGTCAAGAGCGGCTACAACGAGTACCGCACGGCCAACGGCGCCGGGGGCTGGTCGGCGGCGACGGCGGGGGCGCTCACGGTCCAGGCGATCGGCACGACGCGCGAGATCGCGATCCCGTGGTCTGCGATCGGAGCGGGCGGAAGACCGTCCGCGTTCTCTTGGCTGGGCTACGCCACGTCGTCGACGGGCTTCGTCTACGGACCCATGCCCAGCGACAACCCGCAGGGCGCGATCGGACAGAGCAGCACCTTCGTCTCGTTCTACAAGGTGACCGACGCCACCCCGGGCAGCGGCACCAAGCCGTTCGCCGTCAAAGGCGCGCCGTAGACGCCGCTCACACGCGTCTCGTCACTTCACGCCGAGCACGCGTTTGCGGGCCGCCTCCCCCTCGGGGAGCTCGCGCACGGTCTTGCCGTCGCGCGACACGACCGACCACGTCTCCATGCGCCCGCGATACTTGGGGGAGTCGACGGAGTGGACGGGGTCGAGCCTGAAGTGTGTGGCGAGCAGGTGCCCCTTGTAAGGACCGCTCTCGAGGACCGCGGTGATGCCGCCGTCGACCAAGAAGCGCTCCTCCTTGGTCTCGAGATCGACAGCGTGCGCCGCGGACGACGTGACCCACGCCGTGGTCGTGAAGAAGAGCGTCTTGGAGTCGGGTGAGAAGACGAAGTTGTCGAAGCCGCTCAGGATCTTCTCGGGAGGCGTCGCGTCGTCGCCGCGGCCTGCGATGAGCACGGTGGCCTTGGCGCCGTCA
>JAGQJA010000756.1 GCA_020430845.1 Myxococcales bacterium | reverse complement strand
CGCGGGCGGCGCGAAGGGCACGCCGCGCGACGTCGAGATCCCGTGCAGCGGAGAGCTCGTCATCTCGAAGTAACCCTCCGACAACGCGAAGCGTCGCGTCTGCGTCTGCGTTTGCGTCTGCGCCTGCGTCTGCGTTCGCGCCCGCGTCTCCTCCCGCCCCCGCGCCCGCGTCTCCTCCCGCTCCCGCGCACCCGCTCGCGCTCGCTCCCGCGCACCCGCCCGCGCCTCCGCCCGCGCAAGCGTACCCAGCCGCGCCCGCGCTTGCGCCCGCCTCGGCGCCGGCGCTCGCGCCCGCGCAAACGCCCGCCCCCGCGCCGCGGCCCGCGGACAGCTCGCTCGCCACCGAGCTTCGTCTGCTCGACGCGGCGCGCGCGGCCCTCGCGCGCCACGATCCTTCGACGGCCCTCGCCGCGCTCGATCGGCACGATCGCGAGGTGCCCCGCGGACCGCTCTCGGTCGAGGCCCGCGTGCTCCGCGCCGAGGCGCTCGCCCAGCGCGGGGACGTCGCGGCGTCGCGCGCGCTGGCCAAGGGGCTCCTCGAGCGCGATCCGAACGGCCCTCACGCGCGCCGCCTCAAGAAGCTGCTCGGAGAAAACGCATCGGGCGACAAATCTCCGTGATCGGACCGGGCGCGACCGTCCATCAAGGGGGCAAGGAGGTCATGATGAGGTCGTCTCTAGCTCTTTCTTCTCTTGGTGCGCTCTTGCTCGTCGCGGCGTGCGGCGGCAGCGTGTCTCTGGGCAACAACCAGGGCGCCGTGGGCAAGGGCGACGCAGACGGCGGCGCCGACGGCGCGGCGGTCGACTGCACCGCGCCCGACGCGTGCGGCCCCGCCCTCGGCATGCCCAACCGCTTGTGCGAGGACGGCAAGACGACCGCCGGCCCCACCGGTAGGTGCCTCGACAAGGGTGGTGTCTGCGGCTGGGAGATCATCGACTGCCCCTCGGCGCTCACGTGCTTCGACGGGGCCGGGAGCCTCTCTCCCGAGGTGCGCGCGTGCGCCAAGGACGAGGACTGCACCTCGGTCGACGTGCAGGTCGACTGCTGCGGCAACACGACCGCGATGGGCGCGGCCAAGGCCAACGACGCCTTCGCGCAGAAGTGCGCCGCCGATCGCAAGGCCGGCTACCCCGGGTGCGGCTGCCCCCAGGGACCGCTCAAGGCCGACGACGGGACCACCGCGGGCGGCCAGGGCGCCAAGGTCTCCGTTCGGTGCACGGGTGGGGTCTGCAAGACGTCGTTCGATCCCTGCGCCGGTCAGACGCTCCCGGCTTGCCCGCGCGAGTGCACGACGTTCCCCGAGACCGGCGCGTGCACCAACGGTGACAAGTGCCGCGCCGCGGGCAGTCAGATCGGCGACGAGTGCTCCTGCACCGGCGGCACGTGGGGCTGCGCGGTGCACCCCCCGCTCGGGATGGGCTGCAACCTCGTCTGCCGCTGAGTCGCACCGCCGGCGCGTCTCGACCCAGCCGCGCCGCGCTAGACTGAGCGCATGAGCGCGCTCCGGGTGACGACGTGGAACGTCTTGCATCGCGTCCACGGCCTCAACTGGAAGGAGCCGGCGGTGGCACGCTTCTCCGACGAGCGCGTGCGATGTGCACACATCGTCGAGCGGGTGCGCGGGTGGCTCGAGGACGCGCCGGTGGCCGTGTGTCTGCAAGAGGTGAGCGGCGACCTGCGCGGCGCCCTCGCGCGCGCGTTGCCCGACAGGGTGGCCACGTTCGTCCACACGTACCCGCGGGTCCCGTCGCTCCGCGTGCCGGGCGCACACGGGCTCTCCGACCCTCGGGAGCACTTGCTCACGTTCGTCGCCGGGCCCGAGACGCGCGCGCTCGACGCCGCGACCTTCTCCGACGACTTCGGCAAGGGCTACCTCGCCGTCGAGGTCGACGGCAGAACGCGCCTCGTCACCACCCACGTGACCTTCGGGGCCCGCGGCCGCGGGCAGCTCGCACAGCTCGCGACGCACGCGCGGGCCGCCGCGCGCGCCGTGATCGTCGGCGACTTCAACGCCCACGCTGCCGAGGTGCTCGCGGGCCTCGGCGAGGGGTTCGTCGTGTCGGACCTCACGGGGCAGCGGGGGACGCGCACCGCGTCGGGCGGAAAGCCGGCGCACACGATCGATCACGTCGTGGCGCACGCGGCCGAGATCGAGGCCGCGGAGGTGCTCGACGGCGAGGGGCTGTCGGATCACGAGCCCGTCACCGCGCGCGTCGTCGCGCTATCGTAGAGCGATGCCGCGCAGGTCGCTCGTGTTGGCCGTGGTGCTCGGGGCCCCGTTCGCGCTCGCCGTCGCGTGCGGAGGAGGCGGAGATCCCGCGCGCCCGAGCGAGGTCGACGCGGCGCCGCCCGTTCCTCCCGCTCCTACACCCGACACGGGCCGCCCGTTCGGTCTCGACGCGCGCCCCGCCAACCCGACTTGTCGCGCGCCGGCACGCCCGCCGAGCGCGAGCGCGGTGAAGTTCGAGCAGGTGTTCGTCGACACGCCGCTCTTTCCGTCGACGATGCTCGCGCAGCCCCCGGGGGATCCGCGCGTCTTCATCGTGCAGCTCCAGGGCGAGGTGGTCGCGTTCCCGCGCGACAACCCGCCGACCGACGCGCCGCCCGTCGTCCTGCGCGCGCCGCGGCCCATCGCACCGGTCAGCGAGGGCGGGCTCTTCGGCATCGCGTTCCACCCTCGCTACGCGCAGAACGGCCTCGTCTACATCACGTACACGGCGACCAGCGCGACGAGCCCCGCCAACGTCCGCTCGATCGTGGCGAGGATGCGCACGACCGACGGGGGCAACAGCTTCGGCGAGTACGCCGAGCTCATCAGCTTCGACCAGCCCGACAACAACCACAACGGCGGCGGCATCGCGTTCGG
>JAGQJA010000089.1:14324-14525 GCA_020430845.1 Myxococcales bacterium | reverse complement strand
GCGTTTGCGATCGCGCCTGCGTTTGGATGCGCAGTCGCGCACGCGCACGCGCAGTCGCAGTCGCACGCGCACGCGCACGCGCAGTCGCGCCCGCACCCGCGCCCGCTCCGCGCTCCCGCTCCCGCTCCCGCTCCCGCTCCCGCGCCCGCGCGCCCCCGCTCCCGCGGTTCCGCCTCCACAAGAAAATTACCCTGCGCTTGC
>JAGQJA010000089.1:0-14132 GCA_020430845.1 Myxococcales bacterium | reverse complement strand
ACCCCGCCGGCGACCGCCCCTGTCGACGATCCCGGCGCGCCCCCCAGCGGCGCGTGCTCGATCGCCAAGGCCCAGTTCGTCACGCGCAACTCGGGCAAGTCGAGCTACGTCGCGTACGTCCCCGAGAGCTACACCGGTAGCCCGACGCGCCTGCTGGTGGTCATGCACGGCTGCGGCGACAACGCGTACAACTTCGCCGAGTGGGCCGGCGCGCCGTACGCGACGCGTGACGACCAGACGCACATCACGATCTCCATCGACGGCGCGTCGGGCGGCAGCGGCTGCTGGAACATCCAGCAGGACACCCCCAAGGTGCTCGCGGCCATCGAGGACGTCGCAAAGTGCGTCTACGTGCACCAACAGAAGATCGTCTTGGGCGGCTTCTCGTCGGGCGGGATGATCGCGTACTCGATCGGCATGAAGAACGCCGACAAGTTCGCGGGCATCCTCATCGAGAACTCCGCGCTCTCGTCCGCCGGCAACGCCGACAGCCTCCTCGCCGGCGCGGCGCGCAAGATCCCGGTGGCGCACGTCGCCCACGTGCAGGACAGCGTCTTTCCCATCGGAAAAGTCCGCGGAGACTGGTCCAAGATGAAGGCCGCGGGCTTCCCGCTGATGACCGAGGAGATGCCCGGCGACCACGACGGGACCACCGAGGATTGGGCCGAGACCCTGATTCCGCAGATGGCCGGCTGGCAGCGGCCGTAGCCGCCCCGAACCCCTGAATTCTCGCTTGGTGGGCGTCGCGGCATGTTTTAGACTCCGCGCCCGATGAAGCTCCTCTCCACGTTCTCCGCCGCGCTCGTCATCACGCTCGCCGTCTCGGCTTGCAGCCGAAACAACATCGAGGCCGTGAACCTCGCGATCGAAGGCGACAAGGAGAAGAACTCCAACATCGACGCCGCGATCTCGAAGTACGAGCAGGCGACGAACCTCGACCCGACCAACCACCGCATCCTCTGGAAGCTCACGCTCGCGTACTGGAAGAAGGAGCGCTGGTCGGACGTGGCGGCGACGTGCGCCAAGGCCGAGCGCCTCGCGCCGAAGCACGCCAACTACTTCGCGTACCACGGCATGGCGCTCGCGCGTCAGGCCGAGAAGGGCCCCACCGGTTGGGCCGACGCCAAGGGGCCGCTCGAGGAGGCGCTCAAGCTCGACGCCAACCTCGCCGACGCTCACTTCGAGCTCGCCGAGGTGCTCCTCCACCTCGACGACGAGGCCGGCGCGCTCCGCTCGTACCACCAGGCCATCGAGACCAAGCCCGACCAGATCTCGTTCTACGGTCCGCTCATCGATCTGTACGTGCGCCTCGGCTTCCTCGACGAGGGCGAGAAGGTCGCGCGCGAGGGCCTCGCCTTCGCCGCGCCCGGCGACAAGGCGCTCTTCACGGTCCACAGCCTCCTGGGCGACATCCTCGACAAGAAGGGGAAGTCGGGCGAGGCCATGGAAGAGTACGTGAAGGCCAAGGAGGCGTGCGGCAAGTGCACCGAGCCGGGCCAGCAGATCGCCTTCTTCAACCTCGGCGCGGCGTACGCCAGCGCGCAGCCCCCGCGCAAGAGCGAGGCGATGCAGCAGCTGCAGTCGTTCGTGAAGATCGTGTGCAAGGGCGCGGCGGCCGCGCGCTACGCCGATCAGTGCTCGATGTCGCAGCAGCTCGCGACGCGCCTCGGCGGCACGCTGCAGTAGCGTGACCCGCGGCGCCGGATTCGAGCGCGCGTTGTCAAGCAAAAGTCGAAGTCGCAGCGCATTTGCGACGTCGCGAAGCGAGGGGGACACCTCATCAACGTTCCCCACATCCGCCTTCGCGTCTGGTACCTTGGGCGAAGCCGCGAGCTAGTCGTAATGGCTCGGCTTTGCGGTGGTGCGCGCAGCTCGGCTCCGCCGCGTTCGCCCGTCTAACGAAAGAGAACACCGAGGGAATCTCGATCCATGGACCTGCAGGAGCGTCTGACGTACCTCGAGAGCGTTCGCGATTGGCAGGGGCTCGTCGAAGAGCTCGAAAAGGGCATCCAAGCCGTCGCGAGCAACGAGCAGAAAGCGAGCTACCACCTCCACTTGGGCCTCGTGCTCGAGCGGAAGTTCCTGGCCGGCGTCAAGGCGCTGAAGCATTTCCAGGACGCGTACAAGCTGAACCCCGCGCTGGGCGAGAGCCTGGAGGCTGCGCGCAGCGTGTACTGGTCGCTCGGCAAGCTGAACATGGTGCAGAAGCTCCTCGAGCTCGAGCTGCGCAGCGTGAAGGACGCGGACATCGCGACCAACCTGCTCATCGAGCTCGGCGACGTGCTCTGCGACCTCGGCGACTACGACAAGGCGACCGCGACGTACGCGCGCGCTCTGTCGACGAGCCAAGGGGCGAGCGCGGAGGCCGCCGCGTGCCTAGAGGACGTGCAGGCCGAGAGCGGCTCGTGGCAAGCGCACGTCGCGCAGCTCGTCCGCTCGGCGAACGAGGCCACCGGCCCCGCGCGCGGTCGACTCTTCTTGCGCGCGGCGCGCGTCGTGCGTCGCTTCGCGCCCGAGGAGCTCGAGGGCATGCTCGAGCGCGCGTACTCGGCCGACGCCGCGTCGCGCGAGACGGCGACGCTGTACGAAGGTCTGATCGGCGAAGCGGGGCGCTTCGAGCACCTCGAGGCCGTGCAGACCGAGGTCCTGGTCGCGACCGAAGACCGCAGCGCGCGGGCGGCGCTCGCCCTGCTGTTCGGCACGCGCTGGGTGTCGCGTCATCAGAACGTCGACGTCGGCAGCCGCTTCCTCGAGGAGGCCATCAAGCTCGACCCCGAGTCGGAGGGCGCGTTCCAGTACCTGCGCGATGCGTACGGCCGCAAGGGCGGCGACTGGGATCGCGTGCTCACGATCGCCGAAGAGGCGGCGACGCAGGCCGGCGACAACGGCAACGCGACCTTCTTGCTCGCGCAGGCGGGCCTCATCGCGTGGCGTCAGCTCGGCAACCTCATTCGCGCGCGCACGTGCTTCGAGCGCCTCGGTCAGCTCGCGCCCGACCATCCGCAGCTGCGCGCCTTCGAGGCGCAGATCGGCGAGTCGCTCGTCGGTGGCGACGGCGCCCCGCAAGGCGTCGCGGCCAACACGTCGCCGCCCCCGGTCGCGTACGACCCCAACGACTCGTCGCCCGCCAAGGAGACCGCGCAGACCGCGCCGCCTCCGGTCGCCGAGCCCGAGGCGCCCGCCGTCGAGATCTCGCCCGTGCCGCCCGCGGTCGAGGCGTCGCCCGCGCCCGCGCCCGTCGAGGCGTCGCCGGCGCCCGCTCCCGTCGAGGCGTCGCCCGCGCCCGCGCCCGTCAAGGCGTCCACGCCCCCCGCGGCCAAGTCGGCTCCGTCGGGCGAGCCCGCCGACGACGACAAGATCGCGGAGCTGCGTGAGCTCGCCGAGAAGCAGGAGGGCGCGCGTCGCTACAACGAGTACGTCAAGACGCTGCTCCAGCTCGCGGCGGCGGTGCCCGATCCGGTCGAGCAGGTCGAGCTCTACACCAAGGCGGCCGAGCTCTACACGAGCAAGTTCGCCAACCAGGCCGAGGCCGTGAAGGCCTACGAGCAGGTGCTCGCCCTCGAGCCCGACAACCGCACGGCGATCGATTACCTGCGGACGATGTACGAGAAGCGTCGCGACTGGGAGAAGCTCCTCGGTCTCGAGCGGCGCGAGGCCGAAGGGCTCATGGGCGCGGAGCGCGCGGCGAAGTTCCTCGAGATCGCCCAGCTCGCGACCGAGCGTGTCAAGAAGCCCGACGTCTGCATCGAGCTCTGGAACGAGGTCCTCACGACCGACGAGTCCAACGCCGACGCGCTCGGTGCGCTCGCTCAGCTCTACGAGCGCGCGAAGGACTTCGAGAAGCTCGTCGACATCCTCGAGCGTCAGAGCGAGGTCACGTACGACGGCTCGGCCAAGGTCCAGATCCTCACCAAGCTCGGCACCATCTACGGCGACCGCCTCGACAACGACGAGGGCGCGGTCAACGCATGGCGCCAGCTGCTCGCCCTCGAGCCCAACGACCGCAAGGCGCAAGAGGCCCTCAAGAAGAAGTACCTGGCGCTCGGTCGCTGGGACGACCTCGAGGTCTTCTACGCAGAGTCGGGCAAGTGGGACGAGTTCATCCGCGTCCTCGAGCAGCAAGAGACCAAGGAGAAGGAGCCCGAGGCCAAGATCGGCCTCCTCTTCAAGATCGCCGAGCTCTGGTCCGACAAGAAGGACAAGCCCGATCGCGCGGCGCGCGCGTACGAGAAGGTGCTCGACCTCGAGCCCGCCAACCTGCGGGCGGCCGAGGCGCTCATCCCCATCTACACCAACGCCGGCAACTCCAAGGCGCTCGCCTCGGCGATCGAGGTCAAGCTCGGTCACGAGGAGGACGTCGACTCGCGCATCGCGCTGCTCCGTGAGGTCGCCGCGCTCTACGAGGGCAAGGTCCGAGAGCCCGAGAAGGCGTTCGACCGCTACCTCGCCGCGTTCGAGATCTTCCCGTCCGACGAGCAGGCCACCGCCGACGTCGAGCGGGCCGCCGCCGCCACCGGCACCTGGCCGCGTGTCATCGAGGCCTACCAGAAGGCCGTCGAGAGCGCGACCGACGCCGGCGACGCCGACCTCGCCGTCACGCTCCGGCTCAAGCTCGGTCGCGTGCTCGTCGACGAGGTCAACCAGGTCGACGAGGCGCTCGCCGCCTACCGCGCCGTGTACGAGGCCGACAGCGAGAACGAGGCCGCCCTCGCGGCCCTCGAGAAGCTCTACCGCGCCACGTCGCGGTTCGGCGAGCTGCTCGGCATCTACGAGAAGAAGCGCGACCTCTCGAGCGACCCCGACGAGAAGCGCACGATCTCGTACGAGATCGCGCGCCTCTACCAGACCGAGCTGTCGGACGTCGACCGCGCGATCGACACGTACAACGGCGTCCTCGACGACGATCCGACCGACAAGGACGCGCTCGCCGCATTGGATGTATTGTACAAGCAGCTCGAGCGCTGGGAGCCGTACGCCGACGTGCTGCGTCGCCGCATCGAGCTCGACGTGGGCGAGGGCGAGCTGGTCGACCTCAAGTTCCGCCTGGGCAAGACGCTCGAGGGCCACCTCGACGACGCCGCCGGCGCGCTCGAGAACTACCGCGAGATCCTCTTCTTGGACCCGGGCCACGACGGCGCGCGCGAGGCCCTCGAGTCGCTCCTGACGCACGAGTCGCTCGGCGCCGAGTCGGCGTCGATCCTCGAGAACATCTACGAGGAGCGCGGAGACTGGCCCAAGCTCCTGACCGCGCTCGACATCCTCGCCGCCGCAGAGAGCGACCAAGACCGACGCGGGACGCTGCTCCGCAAGGTCGCGCGCTTCAGCGCGGAGATGCTCAACGACTACGACCGATCGTTCACCGCGCTCGCGTCGGCCCTCCGAGAGCAGCCCCACCACGAGGAGACGCGCGCCGAGATCGAGCGCATCGCCGACGCGAGCAACGCCTTCAAGCCGCTCGCCGACCTCTACGAGGAGATCGCCAACGGCCTGACCGACGCCTTCCTCGCGCGCTCCTACTGGATGCGCGCGGCGCAGGTGGAGGAGACGCGCCTCGGCCTCGTCGACGAGGCGGCCAAGGGTTACTTCACCGTCCTCGGGATCGACCCCGCCGACGCGGAGGCGCTCGAGGCGCTCGAGAAGCTCTTCACGCGGACCGAGCGCTGGGTCGACCTCATCGGCGTCATCGAGAAGCGCATCGAGCAGACGGTCGACCCCGACCAGCGCGAGACGCTCTTTGTGCAGACTGCACGCATCTCGGACGAGAAGCTCGGCCGACCGGGCGACGCGATCCTGGCGTACCAGCGCGTGCTCGAGAGCGACCCGGCGAGCCAGACGGCGCTCACCGCGCTCGACGCGCTCTTCACGCGTCAGAGCCTGTGGGGCGAGCTCGCCGACAACCTCGAGCAGCAGCTCTCGCTCGCGGCCACCGACGAAGAGCAGGTCGCCCTCATGCTCCGCCTCGCGGCGCTGCGTGAGCGCGAGATGAACGACGTCGAGCAGGCCATCGACGGTTACCGCTCGGTCCTCGAGCGCGACGTCTCCAACGCGGAGGCGCTCGCGGCCCTCGAGCGCCTCGGGCGCGACCCGGCGTGGGAGCTCGTCATCGCCGACCTCCTCGAGCCGCTCTACCGGCAGATCGGCGACTTCCAGAAGCTCATCGGCTGCCACGAGGTCCAGGTCCGCCGGAGCGAGGACGTGACCCGTCGCGTCGAGCTGCTCCACCAGATCGCGCAGCTGTACGAGGACGCGGCCGCCGACCTCAACAACGCGTTCGCCACGCTGGCGCGCGCGCTGCGCGAGGACCCGGCCAACGAGCTCACGCAGCAGCAGATCGACCGCGTCGCCCGCGCGACCGGACGATTCGCCGACCTGGCCAACGTCTACCAGACGCTCGCCGGCACGATGGAAGACGTGCAGCTCGCCACGGCCCTCTACATGATGGCCGCGCGCGTGCACGAGCAGGACATCGCCGACGTCGACACGGCGATCTCGCTCTACCGCACGGTGCTCGAGATCGATCCGGTGCACCTCGGCGCCGCCGAGGCCCTCGAGTCGCTCTTCCGCCAGACGGAGCGCTACGCCGAGCTGTCGAAGATCCTCCAGCGCAAGGCCGAGATCCTCGACGACCCGCAGGACCAGAAAGAGGCCCTGTTCCAGGCGGCGAGCATCGAAGAGGACGTCCTCGAGAAGCCGCACGACGCGATCGAGGTCTACAAGAAGGTGCTCGAGATCGACGAGGACGACACGCGCGCCCTCGACGCCCTCATCCGGCGCTACCTCGGGCTCTCGGCGTGGGAGCCGCTGCTCGGCATCTACGCCAAGAAGGCCGACCTCATCGCCGATCCCGACGAGAAGAAGTCCATCTACTACCAGGTGGGCGCCGTGTACGAGCGCGAGATGGGCGACATCCCGCAGGCGATCGACACGTACCAGAAGATCCTCGAGCTCGACCCGGTCGACCTCCAGGCTCTCTCGCGCCTCGATGTGCTCTACGAGTCGTCGCAGAACTGGCAGGAGCTCCTGAGCGTCCTGACCAACGAAGCGGAGCTCGCCGAGGACCCGTCCGAGGGCGTGAGCTTCCAGTACCGCATCGCCGAGCTCTACGAGAAGCGCCTCGACGACGTGCCGCGCGCGATCGAGCTCTATCGCGAGATCCTCACGCAGCAGGTCGACCACGAGCCCACGCTGCGAGCCCTCGAGGGGCTCAAGTCGGGCACGCAAGACCCGCTGGGCGCCGCCGCGGTGCTCGAGCCGGTGTACGAGGCGTCGAGCGACTGGCCTCGGCTCATCAGCGTGCACGAGGTGCAGGTCCAGCACGCGTCCGACCCGTTCACGCAGGTCGACCTGCTCCACCGCGTCGCCCGCCTCTACGAGGACGCGCTCGAGAACCACGCGGCCGCGTTCGACACGTACGCGCGCGCGCTGTCGCTCGACAACGGCAACGAGTCGACGCTCCAGAACCTCGAGCGCCTGGCGATGGTCGTCAACCGCTGGCCGCAGGTGGCCGCGCTCTACGACGCCGAGCTCGACAAGCTGAGCGACGTGCCCGACCGCTTCATCGAGCTGGGCCTGCGCACGGCGCAGATCTACGAGGTGCAGCTCGAGGACATCGACAACGCCATCGTGCGCTTCAGGCGCGTGATGGACGTCGAGCCCGACAACCACGCGGCCGTCACGTCGCTCGACCGGCTCTACCAGCAGACCGAGCGGTGGGCCGAGCTCGCCGTCATCCTCGCGCGCGAGGCCGAGATCGGCCAGACGCCCGACGACATCCTCGAGTTCAAGTACCGCCTCGGTCAGGTGCAGCAGCACCGCCTGGGCGCGCTCGACGAGGCCATCGAGGCCTACCGCGACGTGCTCAGCGCGGCCCCCGAGCACACGGCCACGCTCGAGGCCCTCGAGGGGCTCTTCGCGGCCGGCACCAAGCAGGTCGAGATCGCCGAGATCCTCGAGCCGCTCTACCGCTCCGCCGGAGAGTTCGAGAAGCTCGTGGGCGTCCACGAGGCGCAGCTCGCCCACACGCAGGGCGCAGAGGAGCGCCTCGCGGGCTACTACCGCATCGCCGAGCTGTTCGAGGACAAGCTCATCGACCCCGTCCAGGCGCTCAACACGTACATCCGCGCGCTCAAGGAGTTCCCGCTCGACGAGCGCGCCTCCGACGACGCGCCTCGCCTCGCCGGCACCGTCGACCAGGGCTTCGAGACCGTGGCCAACGCGTACGCCGACATCCTCGGGCTCCACCAGGACCCGGAGGTGCAGCGCTCGATCGGCCGCCGTCTCGCCAAGACGTTCGAGGACGACCTGGGCGACATCTCCAAGGCCGAGGAGACGTACAAGTACGTCCTCTCCGTCGACCAGCAGGACGTCGAGGCGCTGTCGAACCTCGACCGCATCTACCTCTCGATGGAGGCGTGGGCCGAGCTCGCGCAGATCCTCGAGATGCGCGTGCGCGTGCCCGCCGACGCGCTCGAGCTGACCGAGCTCTACGCGCGCCTCGGCGAGGTCTACGAGACCCGCCTCGGCGACATCGCCAACGCCACCATCGCGTTCCGTCGCATCTTCGACGAGCTCGACCGCACGCACGACCCGGCCATCCAGGCGCTCGCGCGCATCTACCAGCAGCAGGAGTCGTGGGCCGAGCTCAACGTCGTCTACGAGCGCGAGCTCGAGAACGCGTCGGGTGACGTGCAAGAGGCCGAGATCCGCGCGCGCATCGCGCACCTCGCCGCGAGCCGCCTCGGCGACGCCCAGCGCGCCATCGACACGTGGAAGATCGTGCTCGACCTCCGCGGAGAGGATCCCGAGGCGCTCGACGCCCTGGCCAACCTCTTCGAGGGCCAGGAGTCGTGGCCCGAGCTCGTCGACGTGCTCGAGCGCAAGTTCGACATCGCCGACACCGACGACGACCGCGTCAACATGCTCACGCGCCGCGCGCGCGTGTTCACCGAGCGCCTCGGACGCGACGACCTCGCGCTCGAGGACTGGACCCGCGTCCTCGACATCGACTACGCGAACCTCGCCGCGCTCCGCGCGATCGCGGCCATCCGCCGTCGCCAGGAGGACCCGGCCGAGCTCGTGCAGGCCCTGCACCAGACGGTCGACCGCGCCGCGGCCATGCTCGACGGCGAGGAGCTCAAGGAGATCTTCCGTGAGCTCGGCAAGGTGTACGGCGAGAGCCTCCAGCAGCCCTACGACGCGGCCGACGCGTGGCGGAAGCTGCTCGAGGTCGGCGCCGACTTCGAGGCCATCGACGCCCTCGACGCGATCTACCGCGAGCAGGAGCAGTGGCCCGAGGTCATCGACGTCAAGATGCAGCGCGCCGCCGCCTTCGAGGACCCGGCGCAGAAAATCGAGGAGTACCGCGAGGTTGCGGCGCTCTGGCGCGACACCGTCCTCGACCCCGACAAGGCCACGCTCGCGTGGCAGAAGATCCTCGAGGTCGACCCGGCGCACGACGAGGCCTTCACCGAGCTCGAGCGTCTGCACGACGAGGGCTCGCGCTGGGAGCCGCTCATCGAGCTGTACCTCGGCCGCCTCGACACGCGCTCCGAGACCGCAGACCGCACCGATCTGCTCCGGCGCATCGCCAAGGTCTTCGAAGAGAAGCTCGACGACAAGAACCAGGCCCTCGACGCGCTCATCAACGCGCTCGGCGAGGACTTCCACGATCGCGAGACGTCGAAGTACCTCGAGCGCATGGCGCAGGCGACGGGCCGTTGGGGCGAGGTCATCCAGACCGCGAACAACTGGCTGCAGGCGCAGACGGAGCCGCACGACAAGATCCGGCTCTGCCTCCACCTCGCCAAGTGGTACGGCGACGACCTCGGGCACCCCGAGTACGCGCAGCCGTACTACGCGCAGATCGTCCAGCTCGATCCGAACAACGTCGGCGCGCTCCGCCAGATGGCGCAGCTCTACCGAAAGAACGGCAACTGGCAGCAGCTCGGCGCCACGCTGACCCGCGCGCTCGACGTCGCGGTCACCGACGTCGATCGCAAGGAGATCCTCACCGAGCTCGGCGAGCTCCTCGACAGCCAGATGGGCCAGACCGACCAGGCCGTGACGTACTTCACGCGCGCCCTCGAGGTCGACGGCCAGTTCATCGCCGCGATCGAGAACCTCGAGCGCATCTACGCGGCGCGCGGCCAGAACAAGGACCTCGTCGAGGTGCTGCTCCGCAAGGTGCCGGCGCTCACCGAGACCGCCGACATCGCCACGACCAAGCTGCGCATCGGCTCGCTCTACGAGTCGATGAGCGACGCGGCGCGCGCCTCGCAGACGTACCGCGAGGTGATCGACATCGAGCCGGAGAACCTGCAGGGCCTCCGCGGCCTGGGGCGCGTGTACGAGGTGCTCGAGCAGTGGCCCGAGCTCGTGCGCGTGCTCGAGCAAGAGCTCGACGTCGTCTCCACGGAGCGCGAGCGCATCGACATCCTCATGAAGGTTGCGCACCTCCAAGAGGAGCAGTTCCGCAACCCGGAGGTCGCGGCGCAGCGTCTCGAGCAGGTGCTCGAGATCGATCCCAACCTCGAGGACGCGTACTTCGCCCTCGAGCGCGCCTACCGCAAGCTGCGCCAGTGGCCCGAGCTCATCGGGACCTACGAGCGCCACATCGCCGCCACGCTCGACCGCAAGACCAAGGTCGAGCTCTACGGGGCGATCGCCCAGGTGTACGCCGACGAGGTCGAGGACGCCGATCGCGCGATCGACGCGTACCGGAACATCGTCGACCTCGAGGACACCAACCTCCCGGCCCTCGAGGCCCTGAGCAAGCTCTACGACAAGATCGGGGACGCGGCGCAGGCCATCGACTACATGACGCGCGTCGCCGAGCTGACGAGCGACAACAAGCAGCGCGTCGAGTCGTACTACCGCATCGCCAAGGCCCTCGACGAGAAGCTGGGCGACCGCGTCTCGGCGCAGGACCGCTACGAGATGGCGCTCGACCTCGACCCGTCGCACCTGCCGACGCTCGGGGCCCTGCGCATCATCGCGATGGACAACGCCGACTACGACAAGGCGGCGCGGTACATCGATCAGGAGCAGAGCTACACGCCGGCGCCGCGCCAGCGCGCGCGCCTGCTCGTCGACCTCGGGCGCCTGCGCGAGGACCTGCTCGGCGACCACGAGAGCGCGATCCTCGCGTTCGAGGCCGGCTACGAGGCCGATCCCGAGAACGAGGAGGCAGCCCTCCCGCTCGCCAACGAGTACGTGATCCGCGAGGACTGGGAGCGCGCAGAGCCGCTGCTCGAGATGCTGACCCGCAAGGCCGGCAAGCGAGAGCGCGCGGAGCAGCACGACCTCTACAACAAGCTGGGCCTCGTCACCGCCGCGCTCCACCGCGACGACAAGGCGTTCAAGGCCTACAGCGCGGCGCACCAGCTCGACCTCACGGATCAGACGACGATCCGCGGGCTCGCCGAGGTGTGCTTCCGCCTGCAGGACTGGGGCGGGGCGCTCACCAACTTCCAGAAGGTCCTCACCTCGCTCGGCGAGGAGGAGACCGAGGCGCGCGCCGACGTCTACTACAAGCTCGGCTGCATCAAGCGCGAGCAGGGGCAGGCCAAGCAGGCGATCAACAACTTCGAGAAGGCGCTAGGGGTCGACGCGACCCACCGCGACACGCTCGAGGCGATGGTCGCCGTCTACAGCGACCTCAAGGACTGGAAGCAGGTCGTCGCCTACAAGCGCCAGATCCTCGACAGCGTCATGGACGGGGAGGAGCGCTTCAAGATCCTCCTCGACATCGGCGACATCTGGAACGACCAGGACAAGAACCCCGGTCGCGCGATCGAGGCCCTCGAAGAGGCCAAGGATCTCCAGCCCGACAACCGCTCGCTGCTCCACAAGCTGCTCGCCCTCTACGAGCAGACCGAGAGCTGGGCGCGCATGATCGACACGATCGGCGCGATCAGCGACATGGAGAAGGATCCGGTCCGCAAGAGCAAGTTCGTCTTCACGATGGCGCAGCTCTACCGCGACAAGGAAAACGACATGGAGCGCGCGGTCGAGCTCTTCAACGAAGCGCTCGATCTCAACCCGACCTACCTCGAGGCCTTCGAGCGCATCAACAAGATCCTCACGGGCCAGAAGGACTGGAAGGCGCTCGAGCGCGCGTTCCGCAAGATGCTCCGCCGCCTCTCGACGGCCAACGCGAACAACCCCGACCTCGAGTTCAACCTCTGGCACAACCTCGGCCTCATCTACCGCGACCGCCTCGCCGACACGACGAGCGCGATCGAGGCGTTCAAGATGGCGACGCGGTACAAGCCCGACGAGCCGGTCGAGCGCCAGATCCTCGCCGAGCTCTACGAGGTGACCGAGCAGCTCGAGGCGGCGATCGGCGAGCACTCCATCGTGCTCCAGAAGGACCCGCTCCGCGTCGACCCGTACCGCAGCCTCTACAAGCTCGCCTTGAAGATGCACGACTACGACCGCGCCTGGAGCATGTGCGCCGCGCTCACGTTCTTGCAGAAGGCCGACGAAGAAGAGAAGCGCTTCTTCGAGGACTACCGCCCGCGCGGGATGATCCAGGTCAAGAGCCGGCTCGACAACGAGCAGTGGGTGAAGAACCTCTTCCACAAGGACGAGAACATCTTCATCGGCAAGATCTTCGAGATGGTCACGCCCGCCGCGATCGTCGCCAAGACGCAGGCGCTCGCCCGCGCGAAGCAGCTGCCCGCGCTCGACAAGCGCTTCAAGCAGGACCCGGCCACGAGCACCGTCACGTTCGCCAAGACCTTCGGGTGGGCGGCGCAGGTGCTCGGCATCCAGCTGCCGGAGCTCTACATCCGCAACGACGTCCCGGGCGCCCTGCTCGCCGTCGCGTCTCGCCCGCCGGCGAGCGTCGCCGGTCAGAGCGTGCTCACGGGCTACACGCCGCAGGAGCTCACGTTCATCGTGGGCAAGCACCTGTCGTATTACCGCGGCGAGCACTACATCAAGAACCTCTTCCCCACGCTCGGTGAGCTCAAGGTGGTGCTGTTTGCCGCCGTGAAGATCATCATGCCCGAGTTCAACGTCCCGCCCGAGATGGCGCAGGCGGTGAACACCACGGCCGCGGAGCTGGTGAAGTACATGCAGCCGGTGGAGCGCGACAGCCTCCGCCTCGTCGTCAACAAGTTCGTCGAGGACGGCGCCAAGGGCGACCTGAAGCGCTGGATGCAGGCGGTGGAGATCACGGCGGCGCGCGCGGGCCTCTTGCTCTGCGCAGACCTCGAGATCGCCAAGAAGATCATCGCGGCCGAGCCGCAGCTCCCCGGCGATCTCGCGCCGCCCGAGAAGCTCAAGGAGCTCATCACGTTCAGCGTCAGCGAGCAGTACCTCTCGCTGCGCAAGGCGCTCGGCATCGCGATCAGCTGATCGGGGCTCTCGCGCCGAGCACGTCGCGATCCGCTGATCACCCGAGCAGACCCTCTCTTTTCGTCGACGTCCCCGCGCAACCGGCGCGGCGGACGCGACGAGAGGTGGTCGTCTGCGCGTCTCGAGCGCGGGCGAGGAGGTCCGATGTTCGACGACGGCGACGAGGGGCGTGGCTCACAGTCCACCGTGGAGATCGTGCGCGAGGCGCACGCGTACCGGTGGACGCTCGAAATCCAAGACGACGTGTGCGCGCGGAGCGTGCCCCTCGACGTGGGGCCGATCGTGATCGGCGCGTCTCGCTCGGCCGACGTCGCGTTGCACGATCCGACGGCGAGCGCGCGACACTGCGAGGTGGGCATCATGGGCTCGGGGGTCGTCGTGCGCGATCTGGGCTCGCGCAACGGCACGTACGTCGCCGGCGCGCGGGTCAACGAGGCGTGGGCCACCGAGGGCACGGTCGTGACCATCGGCCGAACGACCGCGATCTTTCGCGCGCGCGCCGCGTGCGATGGGGATGACGACGCCGCGCCGCTCGACGGCGTGGCCGGGCAGTCGCTCGCGATGCGTCGCGTGGCGAGTCGCGTGCGCAGGCTCGCCAAGATGAGCGCGCCGGTGCTCGTGTCGGGCGAGACGGGCGTGGGCAAGGAGCTCATCGCCCACGCGCTGCACCGCGAGGCGCCTCGGCGCGGTCGGTTCGTGGCCGTCAACGTGGCCGCGTTGCCTCGGGAGCTCGTCGAGAGCGAGATGTTCGGGCACGAGCGCGGCGCGTT
>JAGQJA010000006.1:19023-24580 GCA_020430845.1 Myxococcales bacterium | reverse complement strand
GGCCGCCGCGCCGAAGAAGAAGGCGCCCGCGCCGAAGAAGAAGGCGCCCGCCGCCGACCGACCCGGCCTCGCGTCCTCGTCTCGAGCGACGCGCGCGTCGGCCTTGCAGCCCGGCTCCGTGCCCGATTGGGTCATCGAAGCCTTCGGCCCGACGCTGCGTGTCTACGCCGAGGAGGAGGCGCACGTGCTGTCGATCGCCGCGACGCATCCGGCCCTCGGCGAGCGGTTCGTCCGCGAGGCGGCCGAGCGCACGAGCGACCGCGTGCCCAAACGTGACCTCGCCGCCTTCAGGGAGGCGATGGCGCGCGTCGACGTCGAGGGCCGCGTGCGCGCGGTCGTGCGCAAGCTCGAGAAGGCGTGGGGCACGGCCCTCGACGACGAGACGCGAGATCACGTCCGCGACGACGTGCTCGCGATGTATCTCGGGGCTTGAGCGCCGCCCGCCCCGTGTCGGCTCACTCGACGTACTTCTTGTGGAAGCGGAAGGTGTCGATCCGCCAACGTCCGCCTTCACGCGTGAGGTGGAAGTCGTAGCTCCCCACGAAGGTGACGAGCTTCTTGTCGTGCTTCGCGCGGTAGTGCGTCGCGGTGCCGTAGCAGGACGCCGTCGCCTCGTCGCCCTCGACGTGGATCACGTAGTTACCCGTCTGGTGGTGCACCGCGTCGACCGACGCGAGGCCCTCCTCCCAGGCTGCCGCGATGTCGGCGGGCGCCATCGTCGCGGGCGCCGTGCCGGCGAGCGATGTCATGTCGAAGTGGACCTCGTCGGCAAAGGCGGCGCGCACACGATCCCAGGCCTTGAGGTCGGTCGCGATGAAGAGCTCGTTGACTGCGTCTTGGACCGCCAGCCGGTCGATCAACGCGAGGATGCGCGGGTCGCTCATGGGGCGATCATAGCCCGATCACGTGGACGACGAGTCGCCTCGCGTGCGGCGCGGCCCGGTGCTCGAAGAGGTAGAGCGCCTGCCACGTGCCGAGCGCGAGCTGGCCGCCCATCACCGGGATGTTCTCGCTCGTGCGCGTGACGCTCGCCCGGAGATGGGCGGGCATGTCGTCGGGCCCCTCGTCGTCGTGCTCGTAGTCGGCGCCCTCGGGAGCGAGGCGCGACATCCACGCCTCGAGGTCTCGGAGCACCGCGGGGTCGGCGTTCTCCTGGACGACGAGCGAGGCGCTCGTGTGCTGCACGAAGACCGTACAGAGCCCTGTCACCACGCCCGAGGCGCCCACGATGGCCGCGACGTCGCGCGTGACGTCGTGCAGTCCGCGCCCCCGGCCGGGGACGGTCAGCGTCACTTGGTGCTGCTTCACGCGCCCTCAGTACCACGGCGCGGGGAAGATTCCCCGCGCGGCCGACGTAAGTGCGCCCGAACGGAGGGTAGGGGCGATCGCCCGGCCCGCCGCCTTAGGAGGAATTCTTATGAAGCTTGGCACTCTTGCGGCGTTCGTCTCGGCGAGCGCGGTCGTCTTCGCTTGCTCCAGCTCCACGACCGTCGTGCCCGGCGCGCCGCCGCCCGGGACCGACGATCCGGCCAACCCCGACGGCAAGCCGGCGCTCGACCCCGACGATCCGGCCAACCAGCCGCCCCACTCCCTCGGCACGATCACCCTCGGCGAGAGCCACGCGACCAACGGCGGCAAATCCTCGCCGATCGTGAGCGTGTCGTTCGTGCCCGACGCGCGCGCGGCCAAGCGCTGCGTGACCAAGATCGGCACGTGCGAGATGCTCAAGGCGCCCAAATGCACGCTGCGTGACACGTCGACGGGCTGCGACTCGAACGAGTACTGCACGTACGACGACAACTGCGGGTCGGTGTGCAAGAAGGTCGCGCGCTGCGAGAAGTCGTGCGACGAGGACGAGGTCTGCAAGGTCGACGGCGCCGGCGCGTCGTCGTGCGTGAAGATCGAGTCGTTCGACGCCGGGCCCGTCGCCTTCAGCGGGACGACGACGTCGATCACGCTCTATCCGCCGTACAAGTTCGAAGGGCAGGGGACGGGCGCCCCGTTCCTGGCCGGCGCCGACCTCAAGGTCCAGGCGCAGGGCGCGACGGGGGCGGGCTTCGAGAAGTTCGAGGAGTCGTTCAAGGCCACCACCTTCCTCCAGACCAAGCAGGCGCTCTCCAAGATCCCGCGCGAGAAGGTCTTCGGCACCGGGCCGCTGCCCCTCGAGTGGCAGGCCGGCGAGGACGCCATCGTCGTGACGGTCTCGGGCTCCGGCGGCGCGGTCACGTGCAAGGCCAAGGACGCCGACGGTCGGTTCGACGTGCCGCGTGAGGCCATCAACGCCGCGCTCGGCGAGGAGGGCGGCTCGCTGTCGCTCTCGCTCCAGCGCGTACGCAAGGACGTCAAGAAGGACAAACGCGCCTCGGGCGAGCTCGCCGGCGTCAAGGCGATCCCCGAGGGGTGGGTCGAGCTCGTCACCACGTCGATGGAGACGACGTCGTACCGCGGCTGCTCGCAGAAGCTCACGCCGTGCGGCGAGAGCGAGTGCGTCGACCTGTCGTCGAGCCGAGACCACTGCGGCGCCTGCGGCAACACGTGCGCGGGCAGCCAGCTCTGCGGTGGCGGCAAGTGCATGTCGGCCGCGCAGGCCTGCGAGGCGTGCATCTCTGCCGTGCAGCAGCCCGGCAAGACGTGCGCGGCGCAGTCGACCGCGTGCGCCAATGACTCGGCGTGCTCGGCCCTGCTCAGCTGCCTCGGCCGGTGCACGAACCAGACGTGCCAGAACGACTGCTTCAACCAGAACCCGAACGGCCAGACCAAGTACGAGCAGCTCTCGAGCTGCGTGCGCAACGCGTGCAGCGAGTCTTGCCAGGAGTGACGCGCGCGGGCGCGTGACGTCCGCGAGCGATTCGCGGCGGGGAAGCGGCGCGGCTGCGATAGCGTTTCAAGCGCATGCGCCGCTTCTTCGTTTGTCTCGTTGCCCTCACTGCCGCTGCGTGCCGCCCGAGCGGCCCCCCGAGCGCGTCGACGCCCGACGGACCGGTGGCCTCGCCGCAGAGCGCGCCGGCTGCGAGCACGTCGCCTCCGTCCCCGACCTCGGCTGCGGCCACCACGCCGCCCCCTGCCGCGCCCGCCCCCGCCGTCGAGGCCGCGCTCACCCCGCTCGCTCCGCCCGCGCTCGCGGCGGGGCCCATCGTCGTGAAGGGCTACCCGCACCCGATCCGCAACGGGATGAACGATCCCGCGCAGTGGTTCGGGTGGAGCCGCGACGGCGCGCTCTTCGGGTACTGCGCCGAGGGCGGAGGCGCCGACGTCCCGCGCGTGCAGTGCGATCTCACCCGGCGCGACGGCTCGGTCGACGCGCGCTCGTCGTACGACGCGGCGGGCTTTCACGTCGCGGCGAAGAAGGCCGAGATCGAGCGGTTCGTTCGCGAAGAGCGCTTCGCCGACATCAAGCTCGATCGCGAACCGCAGAAGGTGGTCCCGCCCGCGCTCGCGGGCGCGTGGGCGTTCACCGACATCGAGCTGTCGGTGATGCGCGTGGCGGCGACGGAGTCGAAGAGCGATCCGAGCGGGTTCTCGGCGCCCGCCGTCGTGCGCGTCGGCGGCGTCGTCTCGGGTGAGCCCGCCGTCTATCCCATCACCCTCGCGAGCGAGGGCAAGCTCGCGACGGTGGCCGTGCCGCACTTCGCGGTGATGAACGGCATGGCGATCTCTCCCGACGGCGCGGAGATCGGCATGGTCGGTCACTTCTTCGCGTGCGAGTACTGCGACTCGTTCAGCGTCAAGCGCATGCCTCTCGGCGCGCTCGCGGCGCGCGTCTACAACGACGCCGGCTTCGCGCGTCACAAGAAGAAGGAGTGGGCGCGCGCGGCCGAGCTCTTCGCCAAGGCCGCCTTCGCCGATCCGCAGGCCAAGCTCCCGCCGTACAACCTGGCGTGCGCCCTCGCGCGGCAAGGCGACGCGCGCGCGGCCGCGGCCCTCGAGGTGGCCATCTCGCGCGGCGGCGGGGCGGTACGAGACCGCGCCAAGAAAGACGCCGACTTCGACGGCGTGCGCACGGCGCCCTGGTTCGCCGCCCTCGTGAAGTGAGCCGCTAGACGCCGTCGCAAACGCAGACGCAAACGCAGTCGCGAACGCAGACGCAGTCGCGAACGCAGACGCAGACGCAGTCGCGAACGCAATCGCAGACGCAATCGCAGTCACAGCCGCCGACGCAAACGCCGCCGCAGTACCCAAGCGAAATCAACGCGTTGCAAGAGCACCCCGCCGACCGTTGACTGAACACCTGAACAGGTACACGGTTTGGAGATGGGCCGCGTCCGTCTCGATCCCTGCTCGCGTCTCCCCCTCGATCCCGAGGCGGCCACGAGCGCGCGCGGGGGGGGCGATCCGGCGTTCGAGCTCATCGCCCTGCGCGACACGCTCGCCCGTCGCGAGAGCCCGTTCGTCGAGCTCTGCGCGCGCACCCACTTCAGCTTCCTCTCGGGCGCGTCCTCGCCCGAAGCGCTCGTCGCTCGCGCCGCCGAGCTCGGCTACGACGCGATCGCCATCACCGATCGCGACGGCCTCTACGGCATCGTCCGCGCGCACGAGGAGGGCGCACGTCGCGGCGTGCGCGTGATCGTCGGCTGCGAGCTGACGATCGACCCCGAGGGCCCCCCCGGCACGCTGGGCGTGGGGCCACCTCCGCCTCCGCTCGTCGTGCTCGTCGAGAGCCACGAGGGCTACACCCACCTGTGCCGCATCCTCACAGAGAGCCACGCGCGCCACCCCAAGGGCGGCAAGGGCGGTCGTGGCCGCGTGGGTCCCGAGGGGGACGTCGAGCTGCCGCGCAACACGTTCGCGGGGATCCCCTTGTCGTATGTATGTGCACACAGCGCGGGGCTCTGGGCCATCGCCGACGCCCGACACCCCCTCGGCGCCCTCGCGAGCGCCTTCGGTCCGCGCCTGTCGGTGGGCGTACACCTGCACCGCGACGGCGAAGACCGCGCACGACTGACCCGGGCGCTCGACGCCTCGCGCACGCACGCCGTCCCGCTCGTGGCGACCAACCGCGTGCTCTTCGCTCGCCCCGACGACAAGCCGCTCTTCGACGTGCTCACGTGCGTCCGCGAGTGCAAGACCCTCGACGAGGCCGGGCGCGAGCTGCTCCCCAACGCCGAGGCGCACCTCAAGAGCGCGGAGGTGATGGTGCGCGCGTTCGGTCCACAGCCCGAGGCGATCGCGCGCACACGGCGGATCGCCGACGCGTGCACCTTCTCGATCAAGGAGCTGCGCTACCGCTTCCCGAGCGACGCGCACGGCACGGGCGGCGGGGCTGCGTCGCGAGAGACGCCCGACGAGACGCTCCGGCGCCTGGTCGAGGAGGGCGCGCGTGAGCGATACGACGGCGGCGCCGTCCCCGCCAAGGTCCGCGCGCAGATCGACAAGGAGCTCGCGCTCATCGCCGAGCTCGAGGTCGCGCCGTACTTCCTCAGCGTGAGGGCCATCGTCGACATGGCGCGGCGCCGCAAGATCCTCTGCCAGGGTCGCGGCAGCGCGGCCAACAGCGCCGTCTGCTTCTGTCTCGGCATCACCGCGGTCGACCCTGCGCGCTCGAACCTCCTCTTCGAGC
>JAGQJA010000006.1:17893-18990 GCA_020430845.1 Myxococcales bacterium | reverse complement strand
GACTTCGAGCACGAGCGCCGCGAGGAGGTCATCCAGGAGATCTACGAGACGTACGGGCGCGAGCGCGCGGCGATGGTGAGCGAGGTCAACTGCTACCGCGGAAAGTCTGCGCTGCGCGAGGTGGGCAAGGTGTTCGGCCTGTCGCTCGAGCAGGTCGATCGCCTGAGCGGCGTGGTGTCGTGGTGGGACGGTGTCGGCGCGGTCAAGGACGCGCAGCTGCGCGCCGCGGGCTTCTCGGCCGACGACGTGCGCATGCGCCAGGTGCTCGCGATGTCTCGCGCCATCCAGGGCTTTCCGCGCCACATCTCGACGCACGTCGGTGGCTTCGTGCTCTCGGCGACGCCGCTGTCCGAGGTCGCGCCCGTCGAACCGGCCACCATGCCGGGCCGCACGGTGGTGCCGTGGGACAAGGACGACCTCGACACGCTCGGCTTCTTCAAGGTCGACGTGCTCGGGCTCGGGATGCTCACGGCGATCCGCAAGGCCCTCGTCATGGTGCACGACAGGCAGAGGGCTGCGCCCGCGCGTGAGGGCGACCCGACGCGCCTGCGAAAGGTGCCCGACGCACCGAGCGCGATCGACCTGCTCGCCGCCGTGCCCGCCGAGGACCCGGAGGTCTACGACGCGCTCTGCCGCGCCGACACCGTGGGCGTCTTCCAGATCGAGAGCCGCGCGCAGATGGCGATGTTGCCGCGCCTCCGACCGAGGAGCTTCTACGATCTGGTGATCGAGGTCGCGATCGTGCGGCCGGGGCCCATCCAGGGCGGCATGGTCCACCCGTACCTGCGTCGGCGCAACGGCGAGGAGCCGTGCGATCCCCCGCACGAGATCCTCTCGCCCATCCTCGAGCGCACGCTCGGCGTCCCGCTCTTCCAGGAGCAGGTCATGGAGATCGCGATCAAGGGCGCGGGCTATACGGGGGGCGAGGCCGATCAGCTCCGGCGCGACATGGCGGCGTGGCGCAAGAACGGCAACCTCGCGCGACACGAGAAGCGCCTCGCCGACGGCTTCGCCGAGCGCGGCATCGACGGCGCCTTCGCCGCGCGCCTCTACCAACAGATCCAAGGCTTTGGTGAGTACGGCTTCCCCGAGAGCCA
>JAGQJA010000006.1:0-17883 GCA_020430845.1 Myxococcales bacterium | reverse complement strand
TGCTCGTGTACGCCAGCTCGTGGCTCAAGGTGCACCACCCGGCCGAGTTCGCCGCCGCGCTCGTCAACAGCCAGCCCATGGGCTTCTACTCACCGTCGACGCTCCTCCAAGACGCGCAGCGCCACGGCGTCGAGCTCGACCCGATCCGCGTCGAGCACAGCGCGTGGGACTGCGAGGTCACCGGCGCGCGTATCCGCCTCGGGCTCCGGCTCGTGTCGGGGCTCGGCGAAGACGTGGGGCGTCGCATCGAGGCGGCGCGTCGCGCGCGCGCGTTCGAGAGCGTCGAAGACCTCGCCCGTCGCGCCGACGTGGGCAAGAAGGAGCTCGGGGTGCTCGCCGAGTCGGGCGCGCTCGACGATCTCACGGGCGGCAGGCGGCAGGCCATCTGGGACGTGGCCGCGCCGCGCGGAGAGGGGCTCTTCGAGGGGCACGCGCCCGACGAGGTGAGACCCGCGCTCGCACCGCTCTCGCGCTCCGAGCAGCTCGTGCTCGACTACGAGCGCACAGGCGTGTCGGTGGCCGATCACCCGATGCTCCTGCTGCGCCCGAGGCTGCCCGCGTCGGTCAAGGGCTCGCGCGACGTGCTCCGCATGAAGAGCGGCGCGCGCGTCACGGTCGCGGGGCTGGTCATCTGCCGTCAGCGTCCGATGACGGCGAGCGGCGTCGTGTTCGCCACGCTCGAGGACGAGCACGGCTTCATCAACCTGGTGCTCTGGGCGCGCGTGTTCGAGCAGCACCGTCACGTCGCCACGACCGCGAGCCTGCTCTTGGTCAAGGGCAAGCTCGATCGCTCGGGCGCGGTCGTGCACGTGGTCGTCGACACGCTCGAGCGGCTCGACCCCGCGAGCGTCGAGCGCACTCCGCGCGGCCGCCATCCGCGCGACGAGGTTCAGGCCGGCGCGCCGTATCTGCGCGGATTCAGTCGTGATTTCAGGTGACGTGCCGCGCGCCTCAGAAGAGCCCCGCGTCGCCCGCGCCGGCGATGGTAGAGAGGCCGGCGATGCCGTGGACGACCGAAGCGTGGGAGGCGCGCCGCGCCGCGCTCGAGGCGGAGCTCGGCGAGCCGCTCACCGTCGACGGGCTCACGGCCGCGTGGAGCATCTTCCAACGCAAGCGCGGACACCGTCACTCCACCGACGATCTGCTCACCGGGTGGTACGCGCTCGAGGCGCACGGCCGTCTCCCGAGTCGCGACGGCGCGCCACGTCCGCCGCCGCGCAGCGCGCTCGACCTCGGCACCGGCATCGGGACCGTGGGCATGTTGGTCCTGAGCGGACTCGGCCCCGAGGCGCGCCTCACGTGCATCGAGGCGCAGGACGTGAGCTTTCGTTTCTTGGGCGAGAACCTCCGCGCGAACGAGATCCGAGATCGCGTCGACGCGCTGCACGGCGATCTGCGGGACCTGTGTTTCGACGCGCGCTTTCCGCTGGTGACCGGCAGCCCTCCGTACTTCGACGTGAAGGCCGGCGTCGTGCCGGCCGATCCACAGAAGGCGCACGCCCGCTTCGAGCTTCGCGGCGACGTGGGCGACTACGCACGCGCCGCACGCCGTCACCTCGAGCCCGACGGGCTCTTCGTCTTCTGCTTTCCGTTCGCGCAGAAGGCGCGCGCGCTCGCCGCGGCGCGGGCCGAGGGCCTCTCGGTGGCCGAGAGCCGCGACGTCGTGCCACGCGAGGGGCTCTCGCCGCTCTTCTCGCTCTTCGCGTGCGTCCCGTACGCGTCGTCCGAGGCCGAGGGGCCGCCGTTCGTGGTGCGCGACGCGTCGGGCGTCCACACTGCAGAGATGCGCGCCGTGCGAGCTCGCTTCGGCTGGCCCGCGCCGTGAGGGTCCGGCGCGCCCGTGGGCGTGCGTGGTAGGATCCCAAGACCCTGCCGACCGCCGAACCCAAGCGCGCCCTCGAGGCGCTTCTCGAGCTGACCGCGCAGCTCACGAGCGATCGACCGCTCGAGGAGTTCCTCAAGCTCGTCACCGACACGTCGCTCGACCTGCTCGGCGCCGACCACGCGTCGATCCGCTTGCTCGACGCGTCGCGCACGGCGTTGCTCTGCGGCGCGCGCTCCGGCACCGGCTCCGAGGACCGACCGATGAGCTTCCGGCGCGGCGAGGGGCTGATCGGGTGGGTCGTCGACGCGGGCGAGCCCACGCGCGTCGACGAGGTCAAGAGCCACCCGCGGTGGGTGCAGTCCAAGAGCCAGACGTTCCAGGTCACGTCGTTCCTCGCCGAGCCGCTGTGGTCCAACGGCGAGGTGATCGGCGTGCTCAGCGTCACGTCGCCCACGCTCGGCGCGTTCGGCGACAACGCGCAGCTGCTCCTGCGCCTGCTCGCCAACTGCTCGGCGCCGCCCATCGACCGCGCGCGCCTCAAGCGGCTCGCGATGTTCGACGACATCACCCTGGCGTTCAACCACCGCTACCTGGTGCCGCGCCTCACCGAGGAGATGGAGCGCGCGAGCCGCTCGGGCTCGGACCTCAGCGTGCTCTTGATGGACCTCGACCACTTCAAGCAGGTCAACGACCGCCACGGTCACGCCGTCGGCGACGCGGTCCTGCGCACGTTCGCCGATCGCGTCCGACGCGCGGTGCGTCGCCTCGACGTGCTCGTGCGCCGAGGTGGCGAAGAGTTCGTGCTCATCATGCCGTCGACGAGCGCCCCGCAGGCGCACGCCACCGGCAACCGCATCCAACAAGCGCTGCACGACGAGCACTTCGAGGTCGAGGGCGCCGCGCAGACCATCCCGCAGACCGTCTCGATCGGCGTGGCCACGTGGGACGGCCACGAGAAGCCGGACGCGCTCGAGCGGCGGGCCGACGAGGCGATGTACGAGGCCAAGCGCCTCGGCCGTAACCGCGTGGTCGTCGCGACCCCGCGCCGCGATCGCGGCTGATCGGTCGCGTCGCTGCGCCGCGTGGATCCGTCGTCGCGCAGGGATCTCGCCGATCACGGTTCTTTGTCCATGCACGGGACGTTCTTCCACCACGTGTCTCCCGCAAAAGAGGGCGCTCCGCGCCGGCACGGATCATGGTTCAGCTCGCCTCATGCAGCAGGCCACGACGGTTCGGTTGGCGCGACGCGGGGGCGCGGGGCGGGCTCCGGTGCGCGAGGTGGAGATCGACCCGGCGCGCCTCCAAGCGGCGCTCGAGACGCTCGCGCGCGGCGAGCGGGGCCACGACGTCGGCGCGGTCCTCGGCTTCGTCGAGCTCATGATGAGCCACGCGGTGACGCGGCCCGAGGCGTTCTCGTCGTGGCTCCCCGGGCGACTCGCGATCGTGCTGCGCCCGGGCCTGATGGCCGGCACGACGATGCACCTGCTCGGCGACGTGGGGTGGCGCTACCAGGAGCTGTTCTGGATCGCGTTCCCGCGGCTCGACCCCGCCGACGTCCGGTCGCTCATCGAGTGGGAGCCGGGGCGCGTCGGGCCCGCGTTCGTGCACGTCGAGGGCGACGAGGTGACGATCTCGATCATCACGTACGTCGACCGCGACCCTGTCGAGGGCGCGTGGGGGGAGCCCGACGGCCTCGACGAGCTCGACGCGGACGCGACGATCGTCTTCGCGCCATCGGTGGAGCTGCTCGGGCGCCTGCGCGGGTGAGCCTGCCGCGGGTCTGTGCATGTGCGCGTGTGTGGGGCGAACTCCCCGGACTCGCCCACGTCCGCGGACGGCGAGGCGTGCAGTCACCGTCACTCTGCGCGGTGTGAACGGTCGTCCGCACCGGAAGCGCGCCGAGCGAGACGAGCCGCATAATGCGCGGCCGCCGCCCGCAGCGCGCCGCGCGGTCACGATCGGTTGCCTCGGCCGCTCCGGCGGTGCGAAGCTTGCTCTATCGGGCCGGGAGTCGCCCGAGGGACTCGCTTCATGCCGACCTGCCCGACCTGCCTCGTCGCGTTCGCCTCCGAGGTCACGCACTGCCCCGAGCACGGCCAGCAGCTGCTGCCCGACGAGACGCTCGCGCACGTGGACCGCGAGCTCGGCCCGGGCGACACGGTGGGCGAGTACCAGATCGAGGGCAAGCTCGGCGAAGGCGGCTTCGGGTCGGTCTACTCGGCCGTGCACCCGCTCATCGGCAAGAACGCCGCGATCAAGGTGCTGTCGCGCGAGTTCAGCGCGAACCCGCAGATGGTCTCGCGCTTCGTCGCCGAGGCGAGGGCCGTCAACCAGATCCGCCACCGCAACATCGTCGACATCTTCTCGTTCGGCGCGCTCCCCGACGGGCGGCAGTACTACGTCATGGAGCGGCTCGACGGTCAGCCGTTCGACAAGTTCTTGTCGTCCCGCGGCAGGCTCCCGCCCGCGGAGGCGATCTCGATCCTGCGGGGCGTGGCGCGCGCGCTCGACGCGGCGCACGGCCGGGGCATCCTCCACCGCGATCTCAAGCCCGAGAACGTGTTCCTCGCGTTCGACGAGGACGGCCGTCCGCTCCCCAAGCTGCTCGATTTCGGCCTCGTCAAGCAGATGGGCGAGTCGAGCTCCGGTCACAAGACCAAGACGGGCGCGCCGATGGGGACGCCCTACTACATGTCGCCCGAGCAGTGCCGCGGCGTGAACGTCGACGCGCGCACGGACGTGTACTCGTTCGGCGTCATGGTCTTCGAGGTGCTCGTCGGCAGGCTGCCGTTCTCGGGCGAGTCGCCGATGGACGTCATCCTCCAGCACATGACCGCGACCGCGCCCGCGCCGTCGAGCATCGTCCCGGAGCTCCCGCCCGCCATCGACGGGCCGATCCTGCGCATGATGTCGAAGGATCCGGCGGAGCGTCCGGGCACGGTGGGCGCGGCGCTCGACGAGATCGCGTCCGCGGCCGGCATCGCGCCCGACGCGTCACGTTCGGGCGCCGCCTCGGGCCCCGTTCTCCCGCAGTCGGCGCCGGTCGACGCGGTCGGCAAGACGATGGTCGACCCGACGAGCGGCATCGGTGCCGCGGTCACGGCGCCCAGCCAGACCTTCCTCGGCGCCGAGTCGGACGTCGTCCCGACATCCGGTCGCAAGACGGGCCTCGTCGTCGGTGTCGCGGCCGTCGCGCTGCTCCTCGGCGCGGTGGGGGTCGGCGTGACGTTCCTCCGCCGCGGGGCCGACACGGCCGGCGCCACGCCTCCCGCCGCGACGACGGGCGTCGCGTCTCTGGCCGTCACGGCGCCCGAGCCTCCGCCTCCGGCGTCTACCGTGGCGCCGCCGCCCGCGGCCACGTCTTTCGTGCTGCGCGTCGAGGGGGCTCCGCCCGGGGCCCAAGTCTTCCTCGACGACACGGCCCTCGGGGCCGCTCCCGGGCCGTTCTCGCTCGACGCCGGCGCGCAGGGCAAGCTCTCGGTCCGCGCGAAGGGCTTCAAGCCGGTCGAGGTCCCGGTGCACGCGACCGCCGATCTCACCGTGCCGGTCTCGCTCGACAAGATCGCGCCCGCGGCCGGCGGCAAGCCCACGGGCGGCAAGAAGCCCGTCCACAGCGACATACCCGGATTCGACGACAAATGACCTCTCTTCGCTTCGTTCGACTCGCCGCGCCGGCGCTCGCCGTGCTCGCGGTCCCGCTGCTCGACTGCGCCACGCTCTCGCCGCTCGCGGCCGACACGTGCGGCAACGGCGTCGTCGACGCGAACGAGGACTGCGACTCGTTCCCCGCGGCGTGCGGAAAGCCGGGCAGCGGCGCCGGCGCGTGCCGCATCGCCTGTGGCGGCAGCCAGCCGCCCTGTCCCGACGGCTGGGGCTGCTCCGTCGAGGGCTTCTGTCGTCAGCCGAGCGGAGCCTTCGGACCGCCGGGTACGCCGGGGAGCACGGGCACGGCGACGATGCTCGTCGGTGATTTCGACGGCGACGGGCGCAAGGACATCGTCGGCGTCTCGACGCGCGGCGCAGGCGGTACGGCCAAGCTCCGCGTGGCCTACTACGGCGTCGACGCGACGCTCGAGAAGGTGCTCCCGCTCGCGAGCCCTGTCTCGTCAATCTCCGTGCGCGACGTCGACGGCGACGGGCGCGACGATCTCTTCGCGGTCCGTGCCGGCGCGGACATCTTGCGGGGCCGCGCCGATCGCACGTTCTTGCCGGTGCTCTTCCCCACGCTCAAGGGGCAGGGGGTCGGGCAGCCCGTCATCGTGCACGCCACGGACGCGTTCTTGCCGAACGGCAGCACGTACTCGATCTTCATCCTCCAAGATCTGGGCGGGAGCATGCGCCTGGCGTCGACGGACTCGGGCAACAACGCCTACGTCCTCGACATCCCCGAGCCGTTCACTGCGCTCGGTGGGCCCCCCGTGTGGGCGACGGGCGTGAAGCGCGCGGCCCTCGGCTCGGCGTGTGGCGAGATCTACGTCCCGCTCAACGGCGCGGGCGGCTCGCGCGTCCTCGTCGCCGAGGTGTGCGCGGCGGGCGCGGCCCAGGGCCAGACCCGCTGGGCGCTCAAACCGCCGACGTACATCGACGTACCCGCCAAGCTCGTCGGAAAGGTGCATGTTGCAGACGTCGACGGCGACGGGAGCCCGGACGTCGTCGTGGGCGCGGAGAACGGCGCGTACTGGTCGAAGCAGGCGATGGTGACCGGGGCGTTCGGGCAGATGGCCCCGCTCAAGGACGACGACGGCGGGGACATCATCGACGAGCCGCCGCTCGCCGTCCTCGATCTCAACGGCGACGGTCTCGCCGACTTCGTGCTGCCCGAGGCGATCCTGGTCACGGTCGGTGGTCGCTTCAACGGGGCGGACGTCGACGCGGGAGCGGGTGCGGGCCCGCTCAAACGCAACTACGAGCCGGTCGCCATCAGCGCGCGTCGGTGGACCGTCGCCAAGGCAGGACGCCTCAACGGCGACGACAGGACAGACCTGGTGCTCGCCTCGGCCGACTCCCCCGACCTCGAGGTGTTCCTCGGGAGCCAGAACGGTGTGCTCACGCCGTTCACCGTGCCGACCACGGGCTACGTCACCGACCTCGAGATCGACGACTTCGACGGTGACAAGCTGAACGACGTCGCGGTGATGCAGGTGCGCGGCGGGCGATCCGAGCTCGGCATCGCCTACGGCAACACGGCGGGCCCCCCGTCGGCTCCGGTCATCGCGGGCGAGCTCGAGGGCGTCTTCGCGCTCGAGGCGCTGCGCGAGAACGGCGGCGCGGGCCAGAACACGCTGAGCATCTGGCTCCGCACCGGCGACGGGAGCGCGCTGAGCACGAGCATCGCGCTGCTCCTCGGCTCCGGGGCGCGCGAGCCGCAGGCGCCGCTGCTCTTCACCGACCCGGCGTCCAAGCGTCCGCTGCAGCAGCCGCCCATGAACCGCGAGCCGCTCCTGCGCCAGTGGCTGCCGATCACGAGCGTGCTCGCGCCCATCGTCGACGCGAGCCGCCCCGACATCGTGTCGTTCTGTCTGGGCTACACGTACGGTCGGCGCTCGGGCAACCCGCTGCCCGCGCACCCCGTCGGGCTCTGGGCCGCACCGTCGACGGGGCCGCTCTCGTTCGACCCGCCGACAGAGCAGCAGCCCATCGAGGACGCGTCGGCCGAGGACGTCTTGGCGACGCGCGCCGTCGCGGGAGATCTCGACAAGGCCGGCACGAGCCCCAAGCACGAGATCGTCCTCATCCGACGGAGCCGCACGGGGCAGGCCACGCTGTTCATCTACCGCGGCGAAGGGCTGCCCAAGCCGTACCCGCTCTCCGGCGTGGACATCAACGTGAGCACCGCGCTCGACCTCGTCGACGTCGACGGCGACGGGCTGCTCGACCTCGTCGTGTACACGGGCAGCGAGGCCGCGCGGCAGACCTTCATCGGGTACAACGACGGGGCAGGGGCCTTCTCACTGCCGCTCACGCCGCTCGCCGTGCCCGACGATCCCGCGCACCCCGGCGAGCAAGCGCGCAGCGTCGCGCTCGTGACCGTGGGCGCCGCGACGGCGACGGGCCAAGGCGCGAAGCGGAGGGAGCTCGCGGTCCTGACGGGCTCACGACTGCTCTTGATGCGTCCGCTGCCGGGTCGCACCTTCGAGACGCGTGACATCACGGCCGCCTCCGGCCTCGCGGGCATGGCCGAGGCGACGGGCCTCGCCGTCGGCGACTTCGACGGGGACGGCGTCGAGGACGTCGCGATCGCCGAGGGGGGCTCCGTCCGAATCCTGAGGCAAATCCCGAGGTTGCGATGAGAGCGCGAGTCTGGATCGGGGCGGCCCTCACCGCCGTCACGCTGTCGTCGCTCGCGAGCGCGGGCCCCGCCGAGGTCGAGCGCGCGCGCACGTTCTTCAACGCCGGCGCGCAGGCCTACAGCGCCGCGCGTTACCGCGACGCCGTCAACTCGTTCGAGCAGGCGTACGCGCTCGCGCCGCGTCCCAACGTGCTCTTCTCGCTCGCGCAGTCCGAGCGCAAGGAGTTCTACGCGACCAACGACGTGGCGATGCTCCGCCGCGCGCTCGCCCACTACAAGCAGTACCTCCAAGAGGTACCGAGCGGCGGACGGCGCAGCGAGGCCACCGAGGCCAAGGCCGACCTCGAGGCGCGCGCGTCTCGCCTCGACCCTCAAGGGGAGCCCGCCGCGCCCGCGGCGCCGGCCGAGAAGAAGAAGGCGCGCCTCACCGTGGTGTCGGGCACGCCCGGCGCGCAGGTCACCGTCGACAACGGCGCTCCCGGCGAGGTGCCGTACTTCGGCGACGTCGAGCCCGGGCGTCACACCGTGCGCGTCTTCGCAGAGGGCTACTTCGACGAGACGCGCGAGGTGAGTGGCGACAAGCCGGTCGACATCCCGCTCGACGTGCCGCTGCGCGATCGCCCGGCGCTCGTCACGGTCGAGCTCGACAAGTCCGGTGAGCTGTTCGTCGACGGTCGCGTCGTCGCCACGACGCCGCTGCGCGAGCCGGTCGAGGTGCCCCCCGGTCCGCACATCGTGTCGGTCGCGGTCAACGGCCGAAAGGCGTTCTCGCAAGAGGTCACGCTGCAGCGAGGCAAGCCGTTCGTCGTCAAGCCGCACCTCGAGGTGAGCGGTCAGCGCACGCTCGCGTGGACGATGATCGTCGGCGGCGGCGCGGGCCTGCTCGTCGGCGGCCTGGGCGCGCTCGTCGCGGTGCGCCAGGAGAACAAGGCCCAGGACATCGACTCCCAGCGCCAGGCGGGCAACATCGACGCGGCGTCGCTCGAGGCCCACAACGACGCGATCACGCGCCGCGACGGCTGGCGCACCGCCTCGATCGTCGGCGCCTCGCTCGGCGGCGCGCTCCTCGCCGGGGGCGTCGCGCTCTACCTCTTCGACCGGCCGACGGTCGCGGTCGTGCCGCCTCGCTCGGTCGAGCCGGGGCCGCAGCCCAAGAAGCCCGACACGCTCGACATCGCCACCGCGCCGATCCTCGGCCCGGGCGCGCTGGGCTGGGGGGTCACCGGTCGCTTCTGATCGCAAGCGGCGCCGCGATGATCTAGAACCGGCGCATGTTCAAGAAGGTCCTCATCGCCAACCGCGGCGAGATCAGCCGCCGCGTCACGCGCACCTGCAAGCGCCTCGGGATCGCCACCGTGGCCGTCTACTCCGAGGCCGACGCCGAGTGCCCGCACGTGTCCGACGCCGACGAGGCGGTGCTCCTCGGACCGGCGATGGCCAAGGAGTCGTACCTCGACACGGCGCGCGTGCTCGACGCCCTCGCGAAGACGGGCGCCGACGCCGTGCACCCGGGCTACGGGTTCTTGAGCGAGAACTCCGGCTTCGCACGGGCCGTCGCCGAGGCGGGCGCCACGTTCATCGGCCCGCCCCCTTCGGTGCTCGACGCGTTCGGCGACAAGATGAAGGCCCGCGGCGTCGCCCGGAGCGCCGAGACGAGCCCCGTGCCCGGCACCGACGAGCCCGTCCCGGTCGGCACGCCCGAGGGCCTCGCGGCGGCACGTGAGGCCGCGGCCCGGATCGGCTACCCGATCATCGTCAAGGCCGTCGGCGGCGGCGGCGGCATCGGGATGCAGATCGTGCAGGACGAGGCCGGCATCGAGCGCGCGCTCAAGTCGTGCTCCGACCGCGGGCGGGCGAGCTTCGCCGACGACCGCGTGTACCTCGAGCGCTACGTCTCCGGCCCGCGTCACATCGAGGTGCAGATCTTCTGCGACACACACGGCCAGGCGTTCGCCCTCGGCGAGCGCGAGTGCAGCGCGCAGCGACGACACCAGAAGATCGTCGAGGAGTCGCCGTCTCCGGCCGCGTTCTTCGCCGGCGACGAGGGCGCGGCGCGGCGCGAGCGCCTCTACGCCAGCGCGATCCGCATCGCGAAGAAGGTCGGGTACGTGGGCGCCGGCACGTGCGAGTTCATCGCCGACGAGCGCGGCGAGCTCTACTTCCTCGAGGTCAACGCGCGGCTGCAGGTCGAGCACCCCGTGACCGAGATGGTGACCGGGCTCGACCTCGTCGAGCTGCAGCTCCGGGTCGCGGCGGGCGAGCGGCTCCCCGACCTCGCGGCGGTGACGCGCAAGGGTCACGCGATCGAGGCGCGCATCTACGCCGAGGATCCGGCCAAGGGCTTCATCCCCAAGCCCGGGCCCATCGACGAGCTCACGTGGGCGGGCGGCGCCGGCGAGGCGCAGACGACGACCCTCCGCGTCGAGTCGGGCGTGCGCGCGGGCAACAAGGTGACGCCGTTCTACGATCCGATGATCGCCAAGGTCGTCGCGTGGGGCGACACGCGCGATCTCGCGATCGCCGAGCTCGATCGCGCGCTCGCCGGCACCACCGTCGCCCCGTGCGTGACCAACATCGCCTTCGTGCGAAAGCTCCTCGCCAGCGACGAGTTCCGGTCGGGTCAGTACGACACCAAGTTCGCGGAACTGCTGGCGAAGCGCGCCTGACGTTGCGCGGGTCGAGGGCGCGCGGTAGAACTGTCGCACCTTAGACCACATGGCGGACTGGTACGTTTATCAACCTGGCGGCGCGCACCTCGGGCCCTTCTCGACCGAGACGGTCGCGCACGCCATCCTCGCGGGCCGCCTGCCCGAGGGCGTGCACGTGGGCGCGCCTGGCGGAGCGCGGTGGGTCGCGGCGATGGACGTGCCCGTGATCGCGCGCGCGGTGAGCGGCGCGCCGACGCCGCGCCAGGTCGCGACGCCGGAGCAGGCGGCGGAGATGGCGAGCACGGTCGTCGCCGAGCCGATGGCGGCGGGGGGCATGCGCGTCTGGACGCCGAACACGCCCGAGGGCGACGTCGACTACATGTCGACCGTGATGATGGTGCAGGATCACGAGATGGAGCTCGTGCCCACGGTGGTCCCGGCGACCCCCGGCGCCGCGAGCATGCCGCCGCCGCGCAACTCGAGGACCGTGCGCATCGATCGCGCCGCGTTCGGCATCCCGCTCCCGAGCGCCGTGCTCGCCGCCGCGCCCACCGAGCCCGCCGCGCTGACGCCCACGCCCGAGGTCGACACGGTGCCCGAGGCCCCCGACACGTCGCCCGCGCTCTTCGAGCACGAGGCCGGCGAGCTCGGTGCGACGGCCCTGAGCGCCGGTGCGCCGCGCCCAAAGCGCCGCATCGACATGCACGACACGTGCTTCTTCCCCGACGGCGTGCCTTCGAGCGTCGAGGTCGGCGCCAAGAAGTAGCGCGAGGCCGGGCGGCGCCCTCAGACAGGCGTCTTCGGCGGGTTGCCCGAGAGCACGAGGTCCACGTTCTCGGCCGCGAGGCGCGCCATCGCCTCGCGCGTGTGCCTGTCGGCGCTGCCGATGTGCGGCGTCATCAGCGCGCCGGGGGACGACAGCAGCGCGGGGTGCACGCGCGGCTCGTCCTCGAACACGTCGAGCCCGGCCGCGGCGAGGTGGCCGGTGGCGAGGGCGTCGGCGAGCGCGGCTTCGTCGACGATGCGCCCGCGCGCCGTGTTGACGAGCACCGCGCCGCGCCGCATCGAAGCGATGCGCTCGCGGTCGAGGAGGTGGCGCGTCTCGGGAGAGAGCGGGCAGTGCACGCTCACGAAGTCGCTCTGCCCCAGCAGCTCGGCGAGGTCGACGAAGCGCGCCGAGAGCTCTTGCTCCACCGTTTCAGGCGCGCGCCGCTTCTGTGTGTAGAGTACATTCATCGAGAAGCCGCGCGCCCGACGCGCGACCGCGCGGCCGATGCGGCCGAGGCCCAGCACCCCGAGCGTCGCGCCGTGCACGCGCGCGCCCAGCATGTACGAGGGGGTCCAGCCTCCGAACGCGCCGGCGCGCACCGTGCGGTCGCCCTCTCCGACGCGCCGCGCCGCGCCGAGCAGGAGCGCGAACGCGAGGTCGGCCGTGACCTCGGTGAGCACGTCGGGCGTGTTCGTGACGACGACACCGCGCGCCCGGCACGCGTCGAGGTCGATGTTGTCGACGCCCACGGCCACATTGCCGACCACGCGCAGGCGCGGCGCGCGCGCGAGGAGCGCGGCATCGACGCGATCGGTGAGGAGGGACACGAGCCCCTCGAGGCGCGGGGCGACCTCCGAGAAGGCCTCTGTGGCGACGCCGCCGTCGTGCTGCACGACATCGTGCCGCCCCGCGAGCCACGCCGTCACGCCTCCGGGGAGCGCGCCGCTGACGAACACCGTCCCCACGCGTCAGTCCGCGTCGTACGGGATCACGGCGACGCTCGCGAGGTCGGGGACGGCCGCCTTGACCTCGTCGAGCAGCTCGCTCGCCGTGCCCACGACGGTGATCACCAGATCGCGCGTCGAGATGCGTGCCGCGAGCGCCGCGGCCGCTGCCTCCACCGTGACCTCCTCGACGCGCCGCACGTAGTCGGCGTGGTAGCCGGGCGTCAGCTCGAGCAAGATCTCGTCGGTCACCTGCTCGAGGCGCTTCTGCGCCGTGTCGACCTCGAACGCGTGCGAGCGCGACAGGTAACGCTGGATGAACGACAGCTCGCGCGCGGTGACGCCGCCATCGACCAGCGTCTGGAGCAGCTCGAGCTCGAGCGCGATGCACTTGGCGGCGTCGGCGGCGCCGGGGGCCGTGCCCATCGAGAACGCGTGCCGTCGGCGCTCGAGGCTCAGCCGCGCGCTCGCGCCGTACGACCAGCCGCGCTTCGAGCGCACCTCCTTCATCAGTCGCGACGTGAACGTCCCGCCGAAGATGGCCATGGCCGCCGAGAGGGCGAAGTGATCGGGATCGCGCGTGGAGCTGCCCAGCCCGCCGATGATCAGCTGGGTCTGCGTGCGCTCGGGCTTGTCGACGAAGACGAGGCGACGCCCCGGCGCGATCGTGGGCTCCGCCAGATCGCGGGGCGGGGCGGGGGAGGCGGGCAGGCTCGCGGCGATGGCCTCGGCGTGACGCGCCGCCTCGTCTGGGCTCACCGCGCCGGCGAAGCCGATGACGAGGCTGCCGCGCACGTAGTGGCGCGCCCGACACGCGAGGACGTCGTCGCGGCCGAAGCGCTCGATGGTCGCGATGCGCCCCGTGGCGCGGCGCGCGTACGGGTGGTCTCGGAAGACGGCGCGCCGGAACGCGACGGCCGCGAGCGACCGGTCGCTGTCGCGGCTCTCGACGATCTCGGCGCACGTCTCGCGCTTGAGGCGCGCGAGCTCGTCCTCGGGGAACGTGGGGGCGCCGAACAGCTTGGCGATCAGCGCGCAGAAGGCGGCCACGTTCTTCTTGAGGACCTGCCCGTGCCACGTCACCGCGCTGGGCCCGACCTCGATGACGAGCTCGGCGCCGAGCCGGTCGATCGTCGCGTCGATCTCCTGCGTCGTCATGCCCTCGCAGGCGCGTCGCATCAGGCGCGAGGTCAGGCGCAAGAGTCCTTCGTCGTCGTCCGACCCGAGCGTCGTGCCGCTCTTGAGCGACACGGTGAGCCACACGAGCGGCAGCGCGTGCGACGACTCGACCACGAGCGTCGCGCCACCGCCCAGGTCGGTCTCCGCGGGGCGCACGTGCACGGCGGCGCGTGCGGCGCTCATGCCGAGGCCTCCGCCGCGCCCTCGGTCGTCGTCGCGCCGTGGGGCCGCTCCTCGGGGACCACGCGGACGAGCGTGCGCGCCTCGGGTCGCAGGTAGCGTCGCGCGACGGTGCGCAGCTCTCCCGCCGTCACGCGTCGCATCGCTTCGAGCTTGCGGAACGCGCCGGCCGGATCCCCCAGGAGCGAGTCGTAGAAGCCGATCTGCTCGGCCATGCCGCTCGCCGTGTCCATGCCCTGGAGCGCGCCGAGCTCGAGCCGCGCCTTCGCGCGCGCGAGCTCGTCGTCGCTCACGAGCCCGTCTCGGACCCTCGCGGTGGCGGCCTCGAAGACGTCGAGCACCTCGGCGGCGCTCCGGCCCTCGCGCACGGTCGCGTACATCTCCCAGAGCCCGGGATCTCGGAAGGTCGAGACCCACCCGCGCACCTCGGTGCACAGCTCCTTCTGCGTGATGAGCTCCTCGTAGAGGCGGGAGGCGCGGCCGCCGAGCAGGATCTCGCTCAGCACCGTGGCCGCGGCGTGATCGGCGTCGCCGAGCGCGGGGCCGTGGTAGCCCATGAGGAGCTTCGTGGTGGCTGTGGGGCGGGCGAGCTCGACCTCGCGCGGCGCGCGCTGTACCGGCTCGGGCCGGGTGTCCTCTTCGGGGATGCGCGCGGCCGGCATCGCGCCGTACGCGTCGCGGATCTTCTGCAGCACCTGCGCCTCGCGCACGTCACCGACGACGATGAGGGTCGCGTTGTTCGGCGCGTAATAGGTGCGGTAGAAGGCCTCGCAGTCCTCGGGCGTGAACCCCTCGATGTCCTTCATCCAGCCGATCGTGGGCCAGTGGTGGGGGTGCTCGGTGAAGGCGGTCGCGTAGAGCGCCTCGTTGGCCGCGCCCTCGATGTCGTCCTCGACGCGCATGCGCCGCTCGTTGGCCACGACCTCCTTCTCGCTCGTGACCTGCGGCTCGCGGAGCACCAGGCGCGCCATCCGCTCGCTCTCGAGCTTGACGGCGAGGCCGAGCCCGTCCTTGGGCAACGACTCGTGGTAGTAGGTCCAGTCGACCCAGGTGGCCGCGTTCGACTCGGCGCCGTGAGCCTCGAGCTTGTGGTCGAAGTCGCCCGCCTTGAGGCCCTCGGTCTCGTTGAACATGAGGTGCTCGAAGAGGTGCGCGAGCCCCGTCTTGCCGGGCTTCTCGTGGCGCGAGCCCACCCGGAACCACGTGTAGTATGCAACGACCGGCGCCGCGCGGTCGACGAGCAGCAACAGGCGGAGGCCGTTGCCGAGGCGCAGGCGGTGGACGACGGGCATCGCCGAGAGCGGGACGCCCGCCTCGAGGTCGCCGAACGGCACGTCTCCCTCGAAGGCCCACCGCGCGTCGCTCGACGGCGCGGACACGTTGATCTTCTCGACGACGGCAGAGATGTCTTTCGGCATGCTTCAGGTGTCTCGCAGGTCGATCACCTGGACGTCACCGTCTCGGATGATCCACGCGTGGCCGCCGCCGGTCGCGACGATGCCCGCGTCGTCGGTCGGGTCCGACCCCCCCTGCGGGGCCGAGCCGACGCGCGTGAGGCGCATGGGCTCGCGCGACCCGGGCGCGGCGTAGAAGAGCGGATCGTCTCCGCCGACGACGAGCACGCCGCCGTTGCTCGCGAGCGCGAAGCCTCCGTCGAACGCGCGCACGCCGAGCAGCGGGCGCGGCGTGCCGGCCTCGGTGAGGAAGGCCTGGTGGCGCGCGGGCAACGCCTGGGGCCGCGCCGGGCCCTTCTCGGCGCGCCAGAGCGTGCCGTCGCGATCGAGCACGAGCGACGTGCCCCGCCACACGTCGAGGTCGGCGAGCTGCCCGTCGATGACGTGGTCCTCGGTGATCGTGCCCCAGTGCTTGCCGTCGAAGCGCGCCACCGCGCCCATGCGGTCTCCGCAGACGAGCATCTGGATCTTGGGGCCCGACGCGCAGAGCGCGATCACGCTCTCGCTCTCGTCGAGCTGGGCGTCGGGTCGGAAGGGGACGAACGCCTCGCCTTCGAGCTTGAGCAGCCCGCCCGCGCCCCACGTCACGACGCTCGAGCCGGCGGAGCCGATGCCGTACCACCAGGCGCGGCCCGGCGTGGGGCGCTGCAGCGCAAAGTTGCGCACCTTTGCGCCCGAGATGCGCACCGCGTGGGACGTCGTGAGCCCCCAGAGCGAGCCGTCGCGCGCGACGTGCAGGTCGTGCAGCGGCTCCTCGATCTCGTGGCTCGTGGCGACGCCGCCGTCGACCACGTGGATGATGACGCTCTTGGCCCGGTCGCTCGTGGAGCTGGTGCGGCCGAGCAGGTAGAAGTCCGACGCGCTCGCGCCGCTGGCCGCGCGGAAGACGTACTGCGTCGACGGCAGCGTCACGAGCTCCATCACGCCGCGGAGCACGAGCGGGGGCTCGCGCGGGGCGCGGCGCAGATCGCGCACGGCGTCGGGGTGCGAGGGCTGGTGCACCGCGGTGTCGTTGAAGAAGTTCTCGTCGCGGAAGAAGCGCAGCCACCGGAAGACGTCCTGCGCCTCGAAGACGTAGATGCCCGTGCGCAGCGACGCGGCGAGCGTGAACTCGTCGACGTTGAGCGTGAGCGACGCCTTGCCGCTCGAGTCGAAGAGGCGATCGACCTCGCCGCGGACCTGGCGCACGAGCTCGCGGCCGATGAGGACCTCGATCGCCTCGACGTCTCCCGTCTCGAGCCGCCCCACGACGGGGTACTCGAAGCGGAAGCCGAGCTCGTAGAGCAGGCGCTTGAGCCGCTGGGGCATCTTGGCGGCGCTCTCGACCTTCTCTTCGCGGGCGTCGGCGACGGAGTCGAGCCACTCGCCGAAGTGCGCCGCGACGGGCGTCGCGTGGCCGTTGTGCCACTCGACGATGGGCAGCTCCGAGTGGTGGCGCGCCTGCGTGATGGTGCGGCGCGCGCCGCTCTTGTCGAAGCAGACGAGCTTGTCGCCCACGCGGCAGAAGGGCACGTAGCGCGTCGCCTCTTCGCCCGTCTCTTCGACGAGCTTGTAGGCCTCGGTGGCCATCTCTTCGGCGGTCAAGAACAGCTCGGGATCACCGATGCGGCTGGCGGCGCGCATGGCCGCGACGTAGCTGGGGGGCAGCTCGAGGCCCAAGAACGCGGCTTGCGTCGCCAGCTCCTTCATCGAGAGCGCGGCGCCGATGCGCGACTCGTGGCCCGAGCTCACCAGCACGGTGCGGATCCTCTCCAGCGCGGCGAGCGCGACGCGGGAAGGGTCGACGTTGCTGCGTGGCTTGAGGCCGCGCGAAGCACGCTTCTTGGTGGGCGTCTTCCGGACCAATGCCGGAGGTAAGTTAGCGTAAGTCGGGGTAGGCGTGCCGCTTTTTGGTGCCGGTCGGAGAGGGAAATCGACAAAGGGCGCAACCGAGCGACAACGACGCCCGACAGGCCCCACGAGCCAGCGCACGGAGCGCCCGGCTCGCGGAGAACCGACGGGACATGAAGACGTGCACGAGTGGGCTGGTGGCGATGGTGGTGCTGGGCGCGGTGGCGTGCACCGCCGCGGACGAGGGGCCCGCTCCGGCGGCCGGTGTGCCCGGCGTGACCGATCTGCCGCCCGGCGCGGATCCCGGTAAGGCAGCGCCCCCGCCCGAGCCGGTGACGGGCGTGCCCGGCGAGGACGAGCTGACGGAGCGCTACGGCGTGTTCGTCGTCGAGGGCGGGGCCGAGGGCGCCGCGGGCACGCGCGCCGAGCCGATGGGCTCGATCCAGGCGGCCATCGACAAGGCCAAGGCCAACAAGCGACGCGTGTACGTGTGCAGCGGCAACTACAGCGAGGCGCTGACGATCGAGAGCGGCGTCAGCGTCATCGGCGGCTACGAGTGCGCCTCCAAGTGGATGCCCGGTAACAAGCGCGCGCGGGTCATGGCGCCGACGAGCCCGGCCGTGCAAGCGCGTGACATCGACCGGCCGACGCGGCTCGACGGCTTCGAGATCGTCGCGCCCGACGGCAGCGCGGAGTCGCGGAGCTCGATCGCGTTCATCGCCGAGAAGGCCGCGGCGCTCACGATCGCTCGCGTCGAGCTGCGCG
>JAGQJA010000755.1 GCA_020430845.1 Myxococcales bacterium | reverse complement strand
GCCGTCGGGGTCGAGCACGTAGAGCCGCCCGTCGCCGCCGCCGAAGTACATGCGCCCCTCGGTGTCGACCGAGATCGACGAACGAATGGGCTCGCCGGCGTCGAACGTCCAGCGCGTGGCCCCCGTCGCCGGGTCGAGGCCGTACACCGTGCCGTCGTTGCCGGGCTGCACGACCGTCCCGTCGGGCAAGAGTGAGACGCTCGCGTAGACGTGGTCGCGCGTCGGCGTCTCCCAGAGCAGCTCGCCGTCGTCTTGCCGGTAGGCGCGCACGTAGCCGTCGAACGAGCCCATGAACACGCGGCCGTTCGAGATCATCGGGCTCGCGGCCACGGTGCCGAGCGTGGACGCGTTCCACAGCGTGTCGCCGCCCGACGAGAGCGCGAACGTGTTCTTGCCGAGGATGGGCAAGAGGTTGTTGTTGCCGACGTAGAGGTTGCCGCTCTTGGCGTCGACCGCGGGCAACGACCACGTCTGATCGGGCATGCGGTAGCGCCACTTGACCGAGCCGTCGTCGCGGTTGACGGCGTAGAGGAAGAAGTTGTCGTTGGGCACGTAGAGCGTGCCGCCCGGACCGATGGCGACGTTGCCCTCGAACCAGCGGATGAACGCCTTGTTGACCGACGGATCGTCGGCCTCCATCGTCCACACCTCTTTGCCCGTCTGCGCGTCGAGCGCGCGGAGCTTGCCGTCGCCCGAGCCGAAGTAGACGCGGCCCTTGTCGTCGAGCAAGGCGGCGGAGTCGACGACCTCGCCGGTGGCGACCTTCCACTTGATCGTCCCGTCCTTGTTCAGCGCGTAGAACGTGCGGTCGGCCGAGCCGATGTAGATCGTGCCGTCGCCGCCGATGACCGCCGAGCTGAAGATGCCCTTGCCTGTCTTGACTTCCCAGGGCGTCCCCACGCCCAGCTTGGCCGGCACGTGCGCGCGCCCTGTCTGCGCGGCGTCACCGCGGAACTTGGGCCACGGGCTCGTGGGCGAGAGGCCGACGGACGGCTCGGTGGCCTCTTCCGTCGTCGATGAACAACCCGCGTGCGCGCCCAACATCAGCAGCGACACGAACCCCAGTGACCACCCTCGCTTCATCGGACAGTTCAAGCACGATGTGGGGTGATGTGTTACTCGGATTGGTACTCAATTGTTTTGATGGCGGTGCCCCTCAGAATGCGTGAGCAAGATCATAGACTTGTGTCGACTGAGGGGGCCGCGACGCACCCATCGCTCGAGGGCGTGCTCGACTTCGGGTCCTCGGGGATTTTCGACCGGACGCCTGCTGGGGCGCCTACCCTCGCCGCATGCCCCGACGCGCGCGCACGCACCAGCGCCGACAGCCGGTGCAGCGCCGCGCCGAGGACACGGTCGCCGTCCTGCTCGACGCGACCGAGCGCGTGCTCGAGGCGCAGGGCTTCCACGGCGCCACGACGAACCACATCGCGCGCACCGCGGGCGTGAGCATCGGCACGCTCTACCACTACTTTCCCACCAAGGAGGCGCTCGTCGCGGGCGTCGTGCACCGCCTGTGGGCCGCCGAGCTCGAGACGCTGGCCACGCGCGCGCACCTGTTCGCCGAGCTGCCGCTCGAGGACGCGATCCGCGAAGCGTGCCGCGCGCTCTGCGCGTACGTGTGGTCTCGCGTCGACCTCTACCGCACGTGGTACTCGGAGGCGTCGCACCTGGGCGAGCTCGGCAAGGGCCTCGACATGAGCGGGCACGCCGCGTCGATGGTCGCGGGCGCGCTCGAGCACCACGCCGCGCGCCTTCGGCCGGGCCTCGACGTGACGTTCGCCGCGGACTTCGTGGTGAAGACGGCGCTGGCGCTCGCACGCACCGGAGCGCGCGACTACCCGGCCGAGCTCGAGAGCGGCAAGCTCGCCGACGAGCTCGCGCTGATGTTGTCGCGATACCTGCTCGCGTAGCGCTCGCACCGATGCTCTCGCGCTACCTGCTCGCGTCACGCTCGCGCGAGGCACCGGCGCGCGTGCGCCCGTCGTCAGAACACGTAGCGGAGCGTCGCCGTGTAGAGCTGCGTCGCGGGCGTGTCGTAGCCGAAGAGCTTCTGCAGGTAGCCGAGCTCGACCGAGACGGTGTCGGACACCTGGACGTAGGGCAGCACGGTGGCCGCGAAGCGGAACATGCGGATGCGGTCGGTCCGATCCGGAAAGCCCGCTGTGTACGCTTGATCGTAGCGCGCGTCCGTTCGCTCGCCGATGAGGTCGCCGTCGACGTACGGACCGACCTTGACGCCGAGCTTGAAGAACGTCGCGCCGCCGATGCGCCCCGTGCGAAAGTGCAGGAGCTGCGTGGCCGCGAACGTGCCGTTCTGCCGAGAGGAGCCGGGGCGCGGAGAGCCCGAGCCGACGTAGAAGCTCGTCTCGAGGGCGAACCACGGCTCGAACTCCATGCCCGCGCGGAACCCGCCCCCCACGTAGTCGATGCGCGGCAGGACGAACTTCTCGTAGCGCACACCGATGGGGATGTTGCCGACGACGAAGACGCCGAACGAGAGCTTGGCCGTGTGCACGAGGCTCGTCGAGATGCTGGGCGTGAAGAACGCGCCCCTGTCGGCGGGGTGGAGCTCGCACAGGCCCGGCCCCGCCACGACGCCGGCGCACTGAGCGGCGCTCACGGCCCCTCGCTCGAGATCGTTGACCTCGGCCGGGGAGCTGTAGCCCGTGAGCTCGGCGCGCACGGAGAGATCCTGGAAGACGCCGAAGTGGCCCAGCCCGTAGCCGCCACCGACGGTGTACATCTCCCAGCGCGCCTTCTGGTACGAGGCGGTGTTCTCGTTGGGCTCGACGAGCCCGCGCTCGAGGGTGACCCGCGCGAAGACGTCGAGCTCCTTGGGATGTCCACCGACCGGGATGGGGATGAGCGCGTGCGCGACGCAAGGGACGAGCGAGAGCGCGGCCGTCGTCGCCGCGGCGACGAGGCGGGTCAGGGGGCGAGGCATTCCGTCTGTACGCGATGCGCGACGCGCGGTTTCGCGAGAGCCTCGCGACTCTCAGCGCACGAACAGCTCCATCGGCTCGTTGAGCGTGCGATTGCCGCCGGACCATCGCCAGCGCGAGTGACCGC
>JAGQJA010000754.1 GCA_020430845.1 Myxococcales bacterium | reverse complement strand
CGCGAGCCGTCGGCGTCTCGGCGAGACTCGGGGTCGACCTCGCACCGAGCCTCGCCGCGTTCGGCGCCCAGAACAACCACGTTCGTTACCGTGGAACGATCGCGCCGTCGTCCGACCGCGAGCACGCCGGGGCTCGCCTGCTCTACGGCGTCACCCGCGAGCTGGCAGAGCTGGAGGAGGACGTCGACGCGTTCGCAGCGACGCTCGAGATGGAGCTCGCGCGACAGGTCGAGATGCAGCAGCTCGCTGCGCTCGCGCGATATCGGCCGGCCGCCGAGTCCCAGTCCGACGCCGTCGTCGTGCGCGCGGTCGAACGGGCCATCGTCGCGTGTACGCCGCCGTCCGACGCGCGCGCTCGCGCGCCTCGCGCGCCCCAGCCCGACGAAGGCAGGACGGGACCCGAAGCGGCGTGATGGGGGCTCGTTCGAGGAGCCTCTCCGCGCGGACGCGAACCGCCCATCACACGAGGCTCCGTGTGAGGCTCGAGGGTACGCGGGCGGCGCGAGACGCCGCGCGAGAAGCCACGGCCGCGGCTCGTGCCGAGAGCCTCGCGTTGAGTCAACGCCTGAGCCAGGGAGAGGCGCTCCGCGAGGCCATCCTCGACGATCTCGACCTCGGGATCGTCGGGGCCGACTCCCTCGGAGCGCTCCGCTTCGCCAACCGCGCGGCCCGCCAGCTGCTGGAGCTGCCCGCGACGGGCGGGGGGCTCGCCATTCATTGGTTGCAGCTCGAGAGCAGCCCCGACGCGCTGCTCGGCGATCGGTCCAACGTCGTGATGCCCCACCGCATCTCGAACGCGGCGGGGGAGACGATCGAGCTCGAGATGTCCGTCAGTCGGCCGTCGAGCGCGTCACACCCGTCGTTGGGCTTCTTCTTCATCTTCCGCGACACGCGCGAAGAGAAGGCCCGCTCGCTCGAGCGCGAGCGCCTCGAGAGGCTCGCCGCGATCGGGACGATGGTGGCCGGGTTCGCGCACGAGGTACGCAACCCCGTCGCCGCGCTGAGGTCGTTGGCCGAGTCGCTCACCGAGGAGCTCTCCGACGCCAAGATCACGGTCCCTCACGTGAGTCGCATGCTGCAGGTCCTCGAGAGGCTCGAGAGGCTCGTACGCACGTCACTCCAGTTCGGTCGTCCCGCGGCGCCGCGGCGCGAGAGCAACCGCACGGTGTCGATCATCAACGCTGCGTTCACGGAGCTGGGCCCCCGCACGGCGGGCTACGACGAGAAGCTCCGCGTGGAGGTCGAGCCAGATCTCCCGGACGTCTTCGTGGATCACGCCCAGCTCGTCCAGGTGCTCATCATCCTGCTCAACAACGCGCTCGACTCGGTCATCGCCCCCAGCCGCGTGACTGTGCGCGCGAGGAACGACCAGGGCGTGCCGCTCGCCCCACGGGAGCGCGCCAGGGACAGCCAGCCGCCGGCGAGCGGACGCGCCGTGCGACTCGAGGTCCACGACGACGGGCCCGGCATCGCGCCCGAGAACCGCGGACACATCTTCGACCCGTTCTTCACGACCAAGGCGTCAGGCACGGGCCTGGGGCTGTCGATCGCGCAGCAGATCGTCAGCGAGAACGGCGGCCGCCTCGAGGTCGCGTCTCAGCGAGGCTCGACGACGTTCGCCGTCGTGATTCCCGTCACGGAGCGCTGAACGGCGTCAGCCGCGCCCCTCCGAGCTCGGAGGACTGGAGTCGAGGTCTCGAAACGGCAGCGTGATGCCGTGGTTCTTGATCTTCTGGTACAGCGTGCTGCGCGGGATCCCGAGGCGGAGCGCGGCGTCCTTGACGCGCCCGTTCTCCTCCGCCAGCGCCCGGCGAATGTGCTCGCGCTCCATCGCATCCAGCGTCGAAGCGGTCGACTTGAGCGACGGAGAGGACGGCGCCACGCGCAT
>JAGQJA010000088.1 GCA_020430845.1 Myxococcales bacterium | reverse complement strand
CAGACAGCGCGCGAGCGCGACGAGCGACGGCCGGTGCATCGCGCCCCGAGTTGAGCCGGGGTCGGGGCGCGGCGTCAACCGGCGTCCGCTCCGGGACGCAGACGTACGGTGGCCCGTCGATCGGCCCTGTGCTTGGGCCGCGCCGGAGGATACGGTCACATCACCGTTCCATGTCCGAAGAAGGTAAGAACGAGCGCGAGCTCCTGGTTTCGCGGGCAGGGGTCGTGGGAGGCGCCACGCTCGCGTCGCGACTCCTCGGCCTCGGGCGCGACATGTCGATCGCGGCGTTCTTCGACCGCGCGCAGACCGACGCGTTCTGGATCGCGTTCACGATCCCGACGGCGCTGCGGCAGCTGCTCGCCGAGGGCGCGGTCACGAGCGCGGTCGTCCCCATCCTCTCGGGCAAGCTCGAGACCGACGGAGAAGAGGCGGGGCGCGCGTTCTTCGCGCGGGCCCGCGCCGTGTCGCTCCTGGCGCTCGGTCTCGTGACCATCGCAGGCGTGGCCTTCGCCGGACCGCTCACAGAGGCGTTCGCGTCGGGCTTCCACGAGACCCCGGGCAAGTTCGAGCGCACGCGCGAGCTCACGCGCGTCGTCTTCCCCTACGTGTTCTTCATGGGGACGGGCGCGATGGGCATGGCCGCGCTCAACGCCAAGCGCCGCTTCGCCGTCGCCGCGTTCGCGCCGGGCCTGCTCAACATCGGCATCATCGTGTGCGCGATCGTGCTGCGCGAGCCGCTCCGCGTGCGAGGCATCGACACGGCCATGGCGCTCGGCGCTGGCGTGCTCATCGGCGGCGCGCTGCAGGTCGCCGTCCAGCTCCCGTCGCTGCGGCGCCTGGGCTTCTTGTCGCGACCGATCCTCGATCTCAAGGACAAGGGCGTGCGCGACATGCTCAAGCGCATCGTCCCGATGATGTTCGGGATAGGGATCTACTACATCGATCTCGTCGTCTCGCGCCGCTTCCTCTCGGGCCTCGGCGAGGGCGCGCAGAGCTACTTTGCCTGGGCCATGCGCGTCTGCGACTTCCCGCAGGGCGTGTTCGTCATGGCCATCTCGACGGCCGCCCTGCCCTCACTCTCGACGCTCGCCGCCAAGGGCGACACCGAGGAGCTCACCAAGACGTTCTCGCAGGGCATGCGCCTGTCGATGTTCGTGTCGATCCCGGCCAGCGTGGCGCTCGTGGCGCTGGGCGAGCCGCTCGTGGTGCTCCTCTTCCAGCGCGGAGAGTTCGACGCGCTCGCCGCCCACGAGACGGCCAAGGCCGTGGCGTGGCAAGGCGGCGCGCTCTTCACCATCGCCGCGGTGCGCCAGCTCGTGCCCACGTTCTACGCCCTGGGCGACACGCGCACGCCCGTCATCGTCAGCCTCGTCGACAGCGTGGCCTTCCTCGGCATGGCCATCGGCCTGAGCGGCCCGTTCGGTCACGTGGGCGTGAGCATGGCCATCGGCGGCTCGACCGTCGTGCAGATGGTGCTGCTCAGCGTGGCGCTCCGACGCAAGCTCGGCACGATCCGCGGCGCCGAGATCGGCAAGGCCACCGCGATCATGCTCGCGGCCTCTGCGGTCGCCGCGCTCGTGGGCCGCGGCACCGCCAACGCGCTCACGGGGCTCTCGGCCTCGGCGATCGGCCGCGCGGTGCCCGGCCTCGCGGGCGGCGTCGTCTTCGGTGTGGCGTACATCGTCGCGGCGCGACTGCTCAAGAGCCGCGAGCTCGACGATCTCGCCGCGCCCATCATGCGCCGCCTGCGCCGCACCTGAGCGAACGCGACGTCGTGACGTCGACGCTGCCGGCCGCGTGCCGAGCCTCGCGACCTCACCGAGTCGTTCGCTCAGGGCAGCGCCTTGAACCAAGCCCACTCGACGGCGAGGGCCTGGTCCCACAGCGGGTGCGCGAGGCCCGCGACGAAGCACCGCTTGACCGGCTTGCCCGCGGGGCACCCGTCGTAGGTCTCGCACGGCGCGGGGGCCGACGCGCTCGCGCTCCCGGAGCAGCCGTTGTGCTCGGACCAGTACTGCGCCGCGTACTTTCCCCCGTCGAAGGGCACGTTGTCGTCGGACTGTCCGTGGGTCACGAGCGTTGCGATCGATGCGCCCGCGCACGCGGGCGTGCCGTTGGGATCGTTCGTGTCGTAGGGCGCGCCGCCGGCGTGGACACCGATCGCCCGGAACCGCGCGTAGAAGCGGCACGCCATCGCGCTCGCCATGAAGCCGCCGCCGCTCCACCCGCTGAGCAACACGCGCTGCGTGTCGATCGAGTACCTTGCCGCGAGCGCGTCGAGCACCGCGAGGATGAACGAGCTGTCGACGTTGTCTTGCGTCGAGGCCCCGTGGTCCCACCCGTCGAGAACGAGCGAGCCGGGATAGGCCACGATGGCTTCGTTGGTGGTCACCCGCGGGATCGCGAACGTGGCGGCGCTCTCGGCGTTGCCGGGGTTGCCGTGCAAGAAGAGATAGAGCGGGTATTTCTTGCCCGCGTCGTAGTCGAGCGGGACCGAGAGGACGTATCGGCGCGTCGCCCCCTGATGCACGAGCTGCTCGGTGGTGGTCGCGACCCACTGCTTGGGGTCGGTGGTGCCGCTCGACCCGCTCGAGCTCCCGCCGGAGCTCGCGTCTACGCCTCCGCCTCCGCCTCCGTCTGAGTCCACGGGGAGCGCCGGAGCGGGCGGAGAGGGATCGCTCGAGGAGCAAGCGAGCGCCAGGGCGAGCGTGGCGCCCGCGGCGACGAGCTTCGGAAGAGAACGCACTTGCTCACTCTACGACGTGGTGGGCCCCTGAGCCACCACGCGTGCCCTGCGCCTCGGCCTCGTCGCACGTCGTCGTCGTCGCGACGCGGCCCGCTGCACGACGACGGCGCCCGAGAGCTGGAGGACGGGAAGCGGCGGGGCCGGAGGTCGGTGGACCGTGCGCGCCATGGTCGCTCGCGGCGCCTATGGCAGCCATAGGACGACACGAAGTTGCGAGGGCGACTGCAGCGTATAGATTCTCGTTGGACGTACATGCTCGCGGGGGAGACTGGGTCTTTTGGATGCGACGATGCGACAGCGTGCTTCTGGTGCTTGCGTTCCTGGCGCCGGCGATGGCCTGCGGGGGCGACGCCGAGCCGTCCGAACCGCCGATGGAGTTCGCTGCGGCGACCAAGTTGATCGGCCCCGAAGGAGGGGAGCTCGTGGGGACGGCCGAGAACCGGTTCCCCGGCGTCAAGCTCGTGATTCCTCCGGGGGCGCTGGCGAAGACGGAGACCATCTCCTTCGAGGGCGCGATCGACGAAACGGAGCTCCCCCCCGGCGCGGAGCGCGTCGGTCCTCAGGTGCGGGTGCTCCCCGAAGGCCTCACCCTCGCGGTCCCCGCACGCTTGACGCTCCCGATGGATCGCGAGCTGCGTGACGCGTTCGAGGATCCGCCCGAGGACTGCAAGGTGTGGGCGCGCGACGGCGCCGGATGGACGCGACTCGAGCCCGTGGCGACGACCGCGGACAGCGTGACCGTCGAGACGACGTCCTTCACGACGGCGGCGGCAGGCGTGCGGTTCCTCATTCGGACGCCGGTCGCCTGCGCCGACGCCACGTGCTCGATCCCGCGGGTCGACGCGGGGCCCTGCACGAGCCCGCTCGGATACTGCCTGACGTCGGTGCCCGATCCCCCGGACCCGATCCAGTCGCTCGCGACGAGCTCCCTGCACGTCGCGCGCTACGGCGCCGCGACCAACCTGTACTACCTCGAGCTCAAGTCCGGGCTCGTCACGGCCATCCGCTACGATCTCGAGTCGCACGTCGCGACCCGCTTCGTCCCCCACAGGCCGGCGGTCTCCGGGCTGATCCGGTACGGCCGCGCGCAGCCTTCGGAGGACGACAGCATATGGGCGATGATCGGTGGCTACGGATTCGTGAAGTTCCCGCGGCTGGGATCGAGCAAGGCGTTCGACACCAATCTCGAGCCCGAGGCGCTGATCGTTCATCCGCGGGTTCCGTTCGGGGAAGAGTCGGTGATGCGCTTCTCGTCGTTCCCGCTGCCGCTGGTCGGCGTGAGCCTGCGGAGCTTCTTTCTTCGCACGAACGACCGGCCCCGGAGGGCGATCTTCACGGGGCCCGGCGCCGACTCGCTGGACGCGCACCTGCGGTTGCGACACCTCCAGTACGACAACAACTCCAGGACGGGCGCCGCGCTCTTCTTCGCGACGACGCGGCGGGGGTTGTGCCTGGGCAACTACATCCTGCGCGACGACGGCAGCGACGCGTCCACGTGCGACCCCAGCAAGGAGGGACGCGGCGACGAGAGCAAGGCGCTGATCTCGGAGGGCGACCGCGTCATCCCCGAGATCGGCGTGACGGCGACGCAGCTCTTCACCCCCTTCCAGGTGCCCCACTACGCGCTCGCCAGCCCCGCAAGCTCGGCGACGAAGGAGGTCCTGTTCGCGACCGCCGACCCCGCCGGACGGAGGACGAAGGTGACGCTCTCGGCAGCGGCGAGCTCGATGGCGTTCGACGACAGCAGCACGCTCTACGTCGTGAACACCTCGAGACCCGAGGTGACCATCGTGGACCGTGACGGCCAGAAGCGAACGCTCAAGCTCACCTTGGCGGCCCCGGGCACACCCGAGCACGAGGCCATGGTCCCGCGCAGGATCATGCAGGTTCCGCAGAAGGACGAGCTCCTGATCCTGCTCCGAGGAGCCGCCGACGGGACGAAGAGGCTCGTCCGACTCCGAAAGTCGGGCTGAGCTCGACGCGGCGAAGCGGGCGCGGGAGGCCCGAGACCGGCCCGGACCTCCCGCGCGAGCCCGCGGCTACGCGGCGGCCGCTTCGCCCCGGCGCCCGGGCTTGACCGGCCCCGCGGCCTCGATCGCCTGACGGAGCGCCGCGGCGAGCTCGGGCGCCTGCTTGAGCGTCTCGCGCGAGCGCTCGCGCCCGTTGCCGAGCGCCGTGCCTCCGAAGCTCAGGTGGTTGCCGCTCTTGTCGATGAGGCCGCGCGCCTGTCCGAGGTCGAGCAGCTCGCTCGTGGTGTCGACCCCCTGCCCCCAGCGGATCTCGAACTCGGCCTCGGTGAACGGCGGCGCGCACTTGTTCTTGGCGATCTTGACGCGCGTGCGACCGCCGACGAGCTCGTCACCGACCTTGACCTGACCGATGCGCCGCACGTCCATGCGCATCGACGCGTAGAACTTGAGCGCGTTGCCGCCCGTGGTCGTCTCGGGGTTGCCGAAGACGACGCCGATCTTCTGGCGGAGCTGGTTGATGAACATGAGCGTGGTGCCCGATCGGTACGCCACGCTCGTGAGCTTGCGCAGGGCCTGGCTCATGAGGCGCGCCTGCAGGCCCATGTGGCTGTCGCCCATGTCGCCCTCGAGCTCGGCCTTGGGCGTGAGCGCCGCCACCGAGTCGATGACCACGAGGTCGATGGCGCCGCTCTTCACGAGCGTCTCGGCGATGTCGAGCGCCTGCTCGCCCGTGTCGGGCTGGGACACGAGGAGCTTGTCGACCTCGACGCCGATGCCCTTGGCGTACGCCACGTCGAGCGCGTGCTCGGCGTCGATGAACGCGCACACGCCGCCCGCGCGCTGCGCCTCGGCGATGGCGTGGAGGGCGAGCGTGGTCTTGCCGCTCGACTCGGGGCCGTACACCTCGACCACGCGGCCGCGCGGGTAGCCGCCCACGCCCGTCGCGAGGTCGAGCGCGAGCGACCCGGTGGGGATCGTGGCGACGGGCTCGAGGCTGTCCTCGTCCCCGAGCGCCATGATCGCGCCGCGCCCGAACTGCTTCTCGACGCTCGACACGATCGACTTGAGCGCCTTCATCTTGTCTGCGAGTGATTCCATCATTGTGGCCCGTTCCTTCTTGTTGCCCGCGATTGACGACGTGACGCGCGCTCGCGGGCGGAGCTCGCGCACGGAGAGAGAGTCGTGGTGGCCCGCGCCCAGGCGCGACGCGCGCGGGTCGGCCGTCAAGCCGCGCGCGACGCCGAGGGCGCGCCGCGGTCGAGCACGCGCAGCCCGATCGCCTCGGCGAGATGCGGCGCAGAGAGCGCGGTGGAACCCTCGAGGTCGGCGATGGTGCGCGCGAGGCGGAGCACCTTGCCGTACGCCCGCGCCGAAAGGCCCAGGCGATCGACGGCGGCGGCGAGCAGGCGATTGCCCGCCTCGTCGACGGCGCACACGCGCCCGAGATCGCGCGTGCCGAGCGCCACGTTGGTGGGCGCCGTCGTCTCGCCGGCCAGGTACCTCGCGCGCTGGGCGTCCCGCGCCTTCTCGACGCGCGCGCGCACGGCGGCGCTGGGCTCGCCGCGCGCCGTCGACTGCAGGTGGCTCACCTCGACGGGCGGCAGCACGACGTGCACGTCGAGCCGATCGAGCAGAGGCCCGCTGAGCCGCGCGCGATAGGCCCGCACGCGCTCCGCGCTGCACCCGCACCGTCCCGACGCGTCTCCCTGGTATCCGCACGGGCACGGGTTGGTGGCGGCGACCACCATGGGCCGCGCCGGAAAGCGCGCCGTGACCTGCGCGCGCGCGACGATCACGTGGCCGTCCTCGATGGGCTGGCGCAGCGCCTCGACCGCCGATCGACGGAACTCGGCGAGCTCGTCGAGGAAGAGCACGCCGTGGTGCGCCAAGCTCACCTCGCCCGGCCGCGCCTGATCGCCGCCGCCCACGAGCGCGACGTCGCTCGCCGTGTGATGCGGCGCACGGAACGGGCGCTCACCGTACGCCGGCGCCCCGCCGCTCGCGAGCAGGCCCGCCACGCTGTGGATCGCGATGACGTCGAGCGACTCTTCGGCCGTGAGCGCCGGGAGCACGCCCGCCACGCGCCGCGCGAGCATCGTCTTGCCGGCGCCGGGCGGCCCCACCATCAAGAGGTTGTGCCCGCCCGCGGCGGCGATCTCGAGGGCGCGGCGGGCCGCGGGCTGACCGCGCACGTCGGAGAGATCCTCGCGCAGGAGCGCGGCCGGCTCGCGCGCGCGCGACGCGGGCAGCGACGCGTCGGCGCGGCCCGAGAGCACCTCGAGCAGCTCGGCCAGGCTCGACACGCACCGCGCGTCCATACCGGCCACGAGCGCCGCCTCTTCTGCGTTGCCCGCGGGCACGATCGCGCGCGGCACCTTGCGCTCGTGCGCGCCGCGTAGGTGAGAGAGCGCGCCGCGCGTGCGGTGCACGGCGCCGTTGAGCGACAGCTCGCCGAGAAGGAGCACGCCCGAGAGCGCCTCTTGCGGCACGAGGCCGAGCGCCGCGAGCGTGGCGCCGGCGATGGCGAGGTCGAACGAGGCGCCCCGCTTCTTGACGTCGGCCGGGGCGAGGTTGACCACGACGCGGTACTCGGAGAGGTCGACCCCCACCTGCGCCAGCGCGCTCTTGACCCGCACGCGGCTCTCGCGCACGGCCGCCTCGGCGAGGCCCACCACGTCGAACGAGGGGATGCCCCGCGCGATCTGGACCTCGACACGAACCCCGAACGCGGCGAGACCGAAGAGCACCGAGCTCTCTGCGATGGCGAGCATGCGCGACTCCGTTGCGACGGGCGTGCCGGCACGAACGCCAATGGTTACCGATTGTTACGGGTGTGCTCAGGTGGCCGGGCCGGCCCAGGGGGTGGCCGGGCCACGTGCCCGGGGCTCGATGCGCGCGCGCTTGGCGATACGCTGAGGGCGTGGGCCCCAAGGCGCAGCGAGACGACGACCTCGACGACGACGACCTCGACGACGAGGCGCTCGACGAGGCCGCGCGCGAAGAGGCGACCCGGGCGGCCGGGAGCCCCGGCTACCGCGTGTCGGGGGATCTGCACGTGCGCTCGATCGAGCTCGAGCAAGACCTCGCCCGCGCCAAGGCGCGCGTGCTCGACATCGAGCGCGAGCTGTTCGCGACGCGAAAGGTCATCCGTCGCCGCAACGCGATGCGGGCCACGTCGCACGCCGGCCTCGGCGCGACGATGGGCGCCTTACTGGCCGCGGTGCTCTTGGCCGTGGGCGCCGTGGCCGCGCCCGCGCCGTTGCTCGGCCTGGTGTTCTTGGGATTCGGCCTGGGGTTCGTGGCGGGCTATCGCTTCGACCCACCCGACGACGACTTCCCCAAGGCGCCGCCGCCGCGCGTGCACTACTGACGTCGAACGTCGCGCGCCTTACTGGCGCACGAACACGAACGGGATCTGCACCTGACGCGTCTCGCCCGGAGCCGGGAACGTCCACGTGCGGAGCTGGTTCTCGATGCACTTGCCGACGGCGGGATCGTTGCCCGACGTCGACACGTTCTGCACGGTGCCGTTGGGCGCGATCGTGATCGCCGCGGTGACGCGCGTGCTCGACGCGGTGCTCGTGCTGCGCTCGAGGCACGTGCGCTTGACGCCCGCCTTGCGCGAGTTGACGACGCGCTCGATCGCCGCCTGGTCGAACGTGCCTCCGCCGCCCGACGGCGACGGCCCCGACGTGTCGATCTTGGGAGCCGAGGGTCCCTTGGCGCCCAGGAGCTCCGACGGCAGCGCGACCACCTGATTCGAAGAGGGCACGGGCGTGGCCTTGAGGTCCTCGGAGGCCTTCTGCGCGCCGGCCAGGCTCGTCGCGTTGGCGACCTTGTTGAGCGTCGCTTGCACGGCCTTGCCGTACTTCGATCGCTCCTCGGCCATCTGCTTCTGCAGCTCTTGCAGGAGCTTGCCGCTCGCCTCGGCCTCGAGCGCGTTCTCTTCGGCTTGTCGCTTGAGCGTCTTGACGTCGGCGAGCGCGGCCGCGAGCGCGTCGGCGTCACGCCGGGCCTGGTCGGCGCTGTTCTTCGCGAGCCGCGCGTACACGAGCGAGCTGGCCATGACGATGCCCACGATGAGCAGCGCGACGCTCCACCGCACGAGCTGGGCGCGGTGCATCTCTTTGGCGCTCGCGGCCAAGAACGAGCGCGCGTCGTCGCTGAGCGGCACGACGTCTTGCTTCCAGAGCTCGAGCGCCGCGGCGAGCCGCCCCTTTCGCCAGTGCAGCGCCGCGTCCTTCGACGCGCTCCAGCGCGCCGCGTCGCGCTCGATCTGCGCCTTGAGCTGCCGGTCGTCGCGCGCGGCCTCGATCCATCCGCGGAGCACGGTCCACTCGCGCAGGATCGTGTCGTGGAGGAAGGTGAAGCCCTCCTTCTCGGAGACGACGAGGCGCGCCTTGGTCATCGCGAAGATGGCCTTCTTGGCGTCTGCGCCGAAGCGCTCGACCAGCTCGTCGAGCTCGACGTGCGTGCGCGCGCCCTCGGGCGTGGTCAGCGCGAGCATCACGTCGCGCACCGTCGACGTGGGGATGTCGAGCGCGGCCACGGCGGCGTCGGCGTGCTGCTCGAGCGCGCCGCGCATGCCGCCCTTTGCGCCGAAGGCCTCGCGCGGGATCTTCTTCTTCTTGGTGTCGCGCGCCGCCCAGAGCCGCGAGAGGCCGAACTGGATGAGCGACATCGCCGACTCGCGCGTTCGGATGTCGGCGAGGACCTCGTCGCGCAGCTTGTCGTCCTCGAACGTGTGATCGTACGCGTCGAGCCCCTGGTCGATGACCTCCTCCCAGCCCGCGCTCGTGAGCGGGCTGATGAGCTGCACGCCCCGGGCGAGCGCCCGCGCGAACTGCGCGTCGATCGCGAAGACCTCGTCGAGCAGATCGCGACGGACGGCGACGATGCAGCGCAGCCCCGCCGGCGCCTCGGCGAGCGCGGTGAGCAGGTCGAGCGCCTGAGCCCGCTCCTTCTCCTTGGAGCGGTCGTACTTCATCACGAGCTCTTCGAGCTGGTCGATCAGGATGACGAGGCCCTCGCCCTTGGCGTCGACGTCGGCGACGAGCTGCTGCACGATCGCGTCGGGGTGACGTGACAAGGGCACGCCGATGACCTTGGTGAGCGCCGCGTCGAGGGCGGCCATGAGGTCTTTGCCGGGCGTGACGAGCACGCTCCGGTACTTCGCCGGCCAGCCGCCGAGGGCGCCCTCCTCGATCGCGGGGACGATGCCCGCGCGCGTGATGCTGCTCTTGCCCGTGCCCGAGAGGCCGACGATGCCCACGAGGCCGCGTGTGCGCGCCAGCTCGAGCACGCCGGCGATCTCGGCGGAGCGGCCGAAGAAGACGTCGCGATCGCCGGCCTCGTAGCGGTCGAGGCCCGGGAACGGACCGCGCTCGATGGGCGGGAGCTGTCGCTCGTGACCCGCGAGCAGGCTGCGGATGCGCTCGAAGGAGCGCACCACGGCGGCCGCCGACTTGGGGCGCGCCTCGCGCGCAGGCGCGACCAGGGCGTCGACGAGCTTGGTGAGCTCGGGCGGAGCGTCTGGCGCGATCTCGGAGAGCGACACGGCCGGCGCGTCGCCGGTGAGCACCTTGGCGTCGACGCCCGTCTCGCCACGGTGCTTGGGCGCCGCGACGGCGGGCACGTCTCCCGCGACGCACTGGTAGAGCGTCGCGCCGAGCGAGTAGAGATCGCTCGACGCCACGGGCGCCGTGACGGTGCGCAGGCACTCGGGGTCGACGTAGCCGATGCTGCCCACGAGCGCCGTGGCGCCCTTCTCCGTGGCCTTGTCGAGGACCGACGCGCGGTTGCCGATGTCGTCCGGGGTGATGCCGTCGAGCGAGATCCTCGAGCGACGCGATCCCGGCGCCGGCTCGTCCTCGTCTTCGGAGGCGAGCGCCGCCGCGATGCCGAAGTTGATGAGCTTGTGCGTGCCCTGCGTGAACATGATGTTCGACGGCTTGACGTTGCAGTGCACCACGCCCGCCTCGTGCGCCGCGTCGAGCGCCGAGGCGATGTGGATGCCGATGTCGACGGCGAGCGCGACACGCGACGGGTCGCCGGGCGGCAGGTCGGCGAGCTGCTTGCCGACGCTGATGCCGTCGGCGAGCTCCATGACGAGGCCCATCAGTCCGCGCTTGGTGTCGGTCGTCAGCGTGTGAAAACGAATGACGTTCGGGTGCTGCACGCGGCAGAGCGCGCGCGCCTCCTCGACGACGCGAGGCTGAGGGCTCTTGCTCGTCGATCGCCCGATGTCGAACACCTTGACCGCGACCTCGCGGATCGCGTGTCCCGCGTGCTCTTCGACGGCCCGGAAGACGGGCGCCGAGCCCGCCTTGTCGAGCGGCTCTTTGCAGAGGTACGGTCCGAGCCGTCGCGCGCTCTCGGGGGCGGCCAGAAAATCACGGATCGCCGGGCTGAAAGTGGACATGCCGCGACGCTACGTGAGCGCGGAAACCCTGTCCACGTAGGTGCGCTCGACGCGCCGCGGTCCCCAGCTCACCGCGTCGGGATGGTGAGCAGCTCGGCGCCCAGGTGCCCCACCTTGACGTAGATGAGGGCCCCCTCGTCCTCGACGAACGGCGTGTGCCGGCTGTGGCGCGGGCTCCGCACCCAGGTGCCCGCGGGGTACGCCCCCAGCTCGTCGCTGAACACGCCCTCGAGGACGTACACCTCTTCTCCGCCCGGGTGCGTGTGACGATGGAACTTCGTCCCCGGCGCCCAGCGCACGAGCGCGGTCTGGATCCCGTCGAAGTCGTGGAGCGGCAGCACGGAGAGCCCCTCGACCACGCCTGGGCGAAACGACGCCGCGCGCGTGTCGACGCGCACCGTGCGGTCGTCCCCGGGAGCGAACTGCCAGAGCTTCACGAAGAGCGTGCAGCCGTCGCGAGAGAACGGCGCGTGCGAGGTCCCCGGCGGGTTGCGCAGGTAGGTGCCCGCCGGGTAGTCGCCGTGCTCGTCGGAGAAGACGCCGTCGAGCACGAGGATCTCTTCGCCGCCCCCGTGCGTGTGGCTGTCGAAGCGAGAGCCAGCCGCGTATCGGACGACACTGGTGGCGCGCGCGATCTCACCACCGACGCGATCGAGCGCGTGGCGATCGACCCCCGGCGACGGCGACGGCGTCCACCCTTCGCCGGACGGAGGGCTCACCACGGCGCGCACGTCGAAGTCCGCGCGCAGCTGGGCGGGGAGAGGCGGCATGGCCGCTCGGATGCTCGCACGAGGTCGATGGATGCGGGAGCGCCGATGAATGTGCGCAGCACACACGGTACGACTCGTTTTGTCCGACGCCGCCTGCGCAGCGCAACGGGCCGGTACTTCACTGTCGACGGCGAGGTCGCGCCGTCGTCGAGGAGGGTCCATGGCTCACGTTCGCTTTCTTCTGCTTGGCTCGTTTGCGCTCTGTCTCGCGGGCACGTGCGTGGTGGCGTGCGGCTCGAGCTCGGGCGCCAACGATCTGCTCTCGACGCCCGACGACGCGGGCGCGGACGCGATCCAGACGACAGACGGCGCCGCGGCGGACGCGACGAGCGACGGCGCCACCGGCCAGGGCAGCGCGCTCTGCGGCCAGAACGGCACCGACCAGTGCAGCCCCAACCAGAAGTGCGATCCCAAGCTCGGCTGCGTGAGCTGCCTCGGCGACGCCGACTGCACGGGGAGCGACAAGTTCTGCATCGTGGGCCGCTGCGAGGCTTGCCGCACCAACGCCGACTGCGGCGCGTCGGCGCCTGCGTGCTGGCCCGGAGACCACAAGTGCCACCCGAGCTGCGTCGGCGGGCAGTGCCCCGGCAACGCGCAGATCTGCGACGCGCCCACCGGTCAGTGCATCGAGTGCAACACGAGCGCCGACTGCACCGGCGGCAACAAGGTGTGCGACACCACCACCAAGCAGTGCGTCGAGTGCGCGGTCGACAGCCAGTGCCCGGCGTCCAAGCCGCGCTGCCACCCCACCAAGTTGGAGTGCGTGGCGTGCCTGGGCAACGTCGACTGCCCGGCCGCGCGGCCCGTCTGCAGCAGCGGCGCCGACTTCGAGTGCGTCGCGGGGTGCACGAGCGACGCGCAGTGCTCGGCCCCGAGCCCCAAGTGCGACACCGCCTCGATGAGCTGCGTGCAGTGTCTGGCCCCCGCCGACTGCGCCGCCACCCCGACCACGCCGCTCTGCTCCAAACGCGGACGCTGCGTCGCGTGCGTGACGAGCGCGGACTGCAAGGCCGACGGCGGCGCGCCGTTCTGCAGCGAGCGCGGGCGGTGCGCCGAGTGCCTCCGAGACCCGGACTGCACCGATCCGAACAAGCCCAAGTGCGACAACGGCTCGTGCACCGCGCGCTGATCCGCGCGTGACGGCGGGCGCGGCGCTCCCGCGCGACGGCGACCCGATCGTGGGAATCGACGCGGCGCGAAGGGCGTACACTCGGATGCACTCCGATGACCCGCGTCGTGCCCCTCGCCCTCGCCCTCGTCCTCGCCCAGAGCGGCTGCGCAAAGACGCCGCCGCCGACCCCCAGCTCCCCGCCCGCGGAGGCCGCGCGCTCACGCGCGCCTGACCCTGCCCCTGCGCCACCGCCAGCCGACGCGCCGATCACGCCGGTCACCGCGGCGTCGGTCGCTCCGGCGCCGATCGCCGCGACCGGTGCCTGCGCGTCCGCGGACGGCGAGCGCGTCGCCAAGTCCCCCGACGGCAAGATCGAGGTGTTCGTCCACACCGACAAATCGCGCCACGTCGAGACCACCCTCGGTACGGCGGACTACGAAGAGCTCTGCGTCCGCCGTGACGGCGCCAAGGCCACCGTGCTC
>JAGQJA010000087.1:4391-5008 GCA_020430845.1 Myxococcales bacterium | reverse complement strand
CCCGCCCGCGCCCCGCGCCACGTCCGCCGCCGTCGCGGCCGTCCGGCAGAGCTCACGCGCGCTCGTGCGCGAGCTCGGGTTCCTGCAAGGGCGCCTCGACGTGCTCGGGTTGCCCCACTCCTACTGCCACGCGTTGCTCGAGATCGAGCGCGCCGGCGAGCTGCCGCAGGCCGACCTGCCAGAGCTCTTGCGCCTCGACAAGTCGACGACGAGCCGGATCACCGCCGAGCTGGGCCGCAAGCGTCTGGTGCGCGCTGCCGCGGGGGCCGACCGTCGCTCCCGCCGCCTCTCGTTGACGCGCCTGGGCGCGCGCAAGCTCGAGGACGTGCACCGCGACGCGAACGCGCGGGTCGCTGCGGCGCTCGAGCAGTTGCCCCCTGAGGAGCGCGACGTCGTGGTTCGCGGGCTCGCGGCGTACGCGCGCGGGCTCGAGCTGGCCCGCCGCCGCGCGCGCCTCTCCGTCCGCCGGGCCGCGCGCCGCGATCGCGCGCAGATCGCCTCGCTCATCCGCGACGTGATGCCGGAGTTCGGGGCGAGCGGCCCGGGGTTCGCCATCCTCGACCCCGAGGTGAGCGACATGCCGCGTGCGTACGCGGCGCCGCGGAGCGCGTACTGGG
>JAGQJA010000087.1:0-4279 GCA_020430845.1 Myxococcales bacterium | reverse complement strand
GAGGCGCGAGGATTGGGCTTCGGCAAGGAGCTGCTCGGCTTGGCGCTCGAAGGCGCGCGCGCCCAGGGCTTCTCGCGCATGTACCTCGAGACGCTCGGCCACATGACGGCCGCGCGCGCCCTCTACGAGGCCCACGGCTTCGTCGCCCTCCGCGAGCCGCTCGGGGCGACGGGACACTTCGGCTGCAACGCGTTCTACGCGCGCGCTCTCTGACGCGAGACGTGTCGGCCGCCCCTTGCGGTTTCGTCGTTTCGGGCTATGAAGCGGCGCGGCAAGTGTCACACCTTTGTACACTTGTACCGACAGAGGAGAGGCCCATGCGCTCGAATTCTTTGGCTTTGTTGCTCGTTCCGTCCTTCGCGCTCGCGCTCGCCGCGGGCGCTTGCAGCGGGAGCACCACCCAGATCGACGCGCCCGCCGAGGACGCGGGCAAGAGCTCGAGTGGGTCGAGCGGGTCGAGCGGGTCGAGCGGATCGAGCGGGTCGAGTGGATCGAGCGGGTCGAGCGGGTCGAGCGGGTCGAGCGGATCGGACGCCGGCACCGACGGCGGCGGCAGCTCGTCGGGCGGGCCGGTGACGCTCAAGCTCGGCGAGCTCGCGCTCCTCGGCGTGACCAACGACGGGTACGTGGCGTACGCCGCCTTCGGCGCGCAGGACGTGAGCCTCGAGGTGGTCAGTGTCAACGGCGGCGCGCCCACGGTGCTGGTGCCCTCGCTCGGTCAGGACGACGACGTCGTCGTGTCGGGCGGGGCGATCGGATACTGGACCAACACCGCGGCGACGGGCCTGGGCACGTTCAACGTGTGGACCAAGGCCGCCGGCGCGAAGACGAACGTGGCCACGGGCTCGTTCGCGGGTCTCTTCACGGCCACGGCCGACGGGGCGCGCATCGGCTTCGGCGTCACCGGCGACGCCGCCGGCGCGACCGACCTCGCGGTGACCAACGCCTCTGCGCCGAGCGCCACGCCGGTCCTCACCGGCATCAACCTCCGGTCGCAGAGCTGCCCGCCCGACATCGGGTTCCCCGAGAAGGGCAACACGCTGCTCGCCGCGTACTGCACGGGCAACGCGCAGAACGCCGCCGACGCCAAGGTCTCGGCCGTCAACGCGGCGGGCGCGGTCTCCACGCTCGTCGACAACCAAGGCGCGGGCGGCGTCCGCCCGTTCTGGAGCTCCGACGCGACCGGGACCAAGATCGTGACCCTCGGCCTGCCCGGCGGCGGTAGCCCCAACGCCCTGCGCGTGCACGTGGTGGCCACGCCGGCCGCCGCGCCGCTCGAGCTCGACACCGACGTCACGACGGCGCTCCTCACGTCCGACGGCGCCGCCGCGGTCTATCGCACCGGCGCGGGCTCGATCCGCAGGTCCACCACCGTCGCCAACCCGGTCAAGACCACGGCCGTCGCGACCGGCGCGCTCGGTCTGCTCGGCTTCGACACGACGCGCAAATTCATCCTCTTTCGCCAGCAAGACGCGCTGCAGTCCCCGCGGCGCAGCGACGTGCGCATGATCGATTCGACCGTGGCCAACGCGCCGGTGATCGATCTCGTCGCGACGCAGACCGGCACCACGACCGGCTTCACCGCGAACGGCAGCCACGCGCTCTACGTGACCGAGCTCGCCGCCAACGAGGCGCTCGGGACGATCAAGACCAAGCCCACGGCCGGCGGCGCCGAGCGACAGATCGCGACCAAGGCCACCGCCCCGATCGCGCTCGACAGCGGCACCAAGGTCATCTTCGTCGACAACCCCAAGCCCTTCGGCCAGCAGGGGGAGGCCACGGTCGACATCAAGGCGTTCGACGCGGCCGGCCTCGGGGGGCCCACGTTGGTCGCCACGGACGTCGACGCGCAGGGCTTTCGCACGAGCGGCAACAAGCTCGTCTACGTCACGCTCAAGGCCCAGGGCGGCGGCCTCTTCTCGCGCGTCGTCCCCTGAGGCAACGCGCTTGACCGACCCTCGGTCGGGTGGGACCCTCGGCGCCGTTCGTTTCTGATCTCCGCGCGCGCGCGGAGGTCGCGAGGAGGGTCGACATGCCGCGAAACGTGACCGTGGGCCTCATCCAGGCGGCGACGCCGTACGAGGCGGGCTGGAGCATCGAGAAGACCAAGAAGGCGGCGCTCGACGTGCACATGCCGCTCATCGAAGAGGCGGGCAAGAAGGGCGTGCAGATCCTCGGCCTGCAGGAGATCTTCAACGGCCCCTACTTCTGCCCGAGCCAGGATCCGTTCTGGTACGACTCGACCGAGGCGCTGCCCGGCCCGACCACCGAGCTGCTCGCGCCCATCGCCAAGAAGCACCAGATGGCGATGGTCGTGCCCATCTACGAGCGCGATCAGGCGGGCGTCTACTACAACAGCGCCGCGGTGCTCGACGCCGACGGCAGCTACCTCGGCAAGTACCGCAAGCACCACATCCCCCACACCAACCAGTTCTGGGAGAAGTTCTTCTTCCGCCCCGGCAACCTGGGCTTTCCGGTGTTCGAGACGCGGTACGGCAAGGTCGGCGTCTACATCTGCTACGACCGGCACTTCCCCGAGGGCGCGCGCGCGCTCGGCCTCAACGGCGCCGAGATCGTCTTCAACCCGTCGGCCACCGTCGCCGGTCTCTCGCAGTACCTGTGGAAGCTCGAGCAGCCGGCGCACGCCGTCGCCAACGGGTACTTCGTCGCGGCGTCCAACCGCGTCGGCACCGAGGCGCCGTGGAACATCGGCAAGTTCTACGGTACGAGCTACATCGTCGACCCGCGCGGGAGCTTCTTGGCCACGGGCTCCGAGGACAAGGACGAGCTGGTCGTCGCGACGTGCGACCTCGACCTCATCGAGGAGGTGCGCAAGACGTGGCAGTTCTACCGCGACCGACGCCCGGACGCGTACGGCGATCTCGTCAAGCCGTGAGCCGGCCACGCCGGCGTTTCATGTAGATACATGCTCCTCTTCCAGAAACGTTTTCACGAGGGGCTCGTCTCGGGGGCGGTCACGCTCACCTTCCGTCGCTGGGAAAAGCCCCACGTGAAGGTCGGCGGGCGTTACCGCTGCCACCCCATCGGCGTGCTCGAGGTCGACCGCGTCGAGCGCGTGCGCGTCTCGAGCATCTCGGCCGCGGACGCCACGCGCAGCGGCTTCGCGAGCCGCGCCGAGCTGCTCCGCTACCTCTCGTCGGCGCGCGAGACGCCCGTCACGGCGGCGACCGAGGTCTTCCGCGTGGAGCTGCACCACGGCGGCGACGGCGACCGCGTGGAGATCGCGCTCGACGACGACCTCGGGCCCGACGACGTGCGCGCCATCGAGCAGAAGCTCGCCAAGATGGACGCGAAGGCGCCGTGGACCGAGCGTACGCTCGCGCTCATCGCCGCGAAGCCGCGCGTCGCAGCGTCCAAGCTCGCCGCAGAGCTCGGGCGTGAGACGCTGCCGTTCAAGGTCGATGTGCGCAAGCTCAAGAAGCTCGGTCTCACGCAGAGCTTCGAGGTGGGCTACGACCTCTCGCCACGAGGCCGCGCGTTCGTCGAGAGGTCGAAGAGGTCGCGGCGCGCCCGGGTCAGGTGAGCGCGCGCGCGAGCGCCGACAAGAGCTCGCCCGTCGCCCCCTCGAGCTTGACGGTCGCGTGCTCCTCGCCTCGCACGGGCCCGCGGTTGACGATCACGACGGTCGCGCGGCGCTCGACGGCGCGACGCAAGAACCGGTAGCCCGAGAACACGGCGAGCGAGGTGCCCGCCACGAGCAGCGCGTCGGCGTCGTCGACCATCGCGAACGCGCGGTCGACCGTCGGACGCGGCACGTTGTGGCCGAAGAGCACGACGTTGGGCTTGAGCGGCCCCGCGCAGAGCGCGCATGTGGGCGCCGTGAACGCGCGGACGAGCTCGTCGGGCAGGTCCGCGTCGCCGTCGGGCGCCATCGGGCTCGGCCCGTCGATCCACGACGGGTTGTCGGCCCGCATCCTCGCCTGCACCGCGTCGCGGTCCTCGAGGGCGCCGCACGCGAGGCACACGCTCTCGGCGAGCGCGCCGTGTAGCTCGACGATCTCGCGGCTGCCCGCGCGCGTGTGCAGGCGGTCGACGTTCTGCGTGATGAGGCCGCGCACCGCGCCCGCGCGCTCCATCGCGGCGAGCGCCGCGTGCGACGGACCCGGCTCGGCGCGCTTGAAGCGCTCCCAGCCGACCATCGCGCGCGCCCAATAGCGCCGGCGGAGCGCGGGGTCCTTGACGAAGTCGGGGCCCTGCAGCGGCTTTCGTGGGCGCGCGGCCGCCTCGGGGCTCCGGTAGTCGGGGATGCCCGACTCGG
>JAGQJA010000753.1:853-1719 GCA_020430845.1 Myxococcales bacterium | reverse complement strand
GCGCGGATCTCGTCGGCCGCGCGGGCCGTGAACTCGACGACGCATCGCGCCTTGGTGGGAGGTGCGATGCCGAGCTCGCCGTGGACCCAGCGGCCCGCGTCGAAGCCGGCGGGCAGCTCGAAGTGCGCGTTCTCGCTCGCGTCGACCTCGGTGAGCGCTTCGAGCCGGAGCGCCTCGGGGCCGGTCGTCTGGTGCGGGTGCGCGCCGATGACGTGCACGGCGCCGTGGTGGATCACGATCGCGTACGGATGCAGGGCGACGCGCTCGGGGCGCGGCTGCGAAGTCGACGCCTTGGGCCGATACGTCACCACGCGCAGGTCGGCGGCCGCGCGGAACAGCTCGTCGAGATCCTCGCCGCGCGCGCCGTAGTTGCGCGGGAAGGGCGGCGCGAAGAAGAACCGCTCGCCCAGGCCGTTGCCCGACGAGATCTCGGCGCGCCCCGACGCGCGGAAGGGCGTCTCGGCCACACGCTCGACCTGCGAGAACGCGAGGTCGACCTCCTCCCAGAGCGCCGAGCCCTTGAGCACGTCGAGCGCGCGGCGCGCGGCGAGGATCGAGTACGCCTGCGCGCGTCGGAGCGACACGGCGCGTCCTCGCTCGCTCGGCTTGATGCGCCAGAGGTGCGCGGCGCCGGGCTCGGTCGCCACCGACTCGAGCTCCGTCGTCGTCTCGAGCTCTCGCAGGTAGCGGCGCGCCGAGCGCGGGTGGATGCGCAAGAACGTCGAGATCTCTTCGAGCGTCAGCCCCTTGGGCTCGCTCTCGAGCACCTCGCGCAGGCGGTCGATGCGCTTGTGCTGCGTGAACCGACCCGCGGGCCTCCCGGCGTGGGGCATCGGCGCCGGGCGCCGCGACGGGTGCGCGCGCAC
>JAGQJA010000753.1:0-677 GCA_020430845.1 Myxococcales bacterium | reverse complement strand
GCGGCGAGCGCGGGCAGGTCTTGCGCGGCCATCGGCGGGTTCATGTTCTTCTTCATCCAGCCCTGGAGCGGACAGTCGGGCAGGGGCTTCTTTCCACACTCGGGCGCCGCCGCCGCCGCGGAGCCGGACGCCGCAGCGGGCGCCGCGGTTCCCGACGCGGCGTGGGTGGGGGCTGCGCTGGCCGACGCCACCGCGCTCGTCGCGGGCTCGGCGCTGGCGCTCGTGGTCGCGCTCGGCGTGGGCTCGGCGACGGCCGCCGACGCAGACGCGGGCGTGGCCGCGGACGCGGACGGGGTCGGGTCGGGAGCGGCCGAGGGCACGGTCGACGTCGGCGGATCGTTCTTGGTGCACGCGAGCAGGGCGATGGAGAGCACGAGGGGCGCCACGCGGGAGAGCATGGGCGCAGCATACCCCGAATCTCGCCCCGCCCGCGCGGCCGAAACGGCGGCTCCGACGCTGTAGGCAGGCGATTCGCCCCCGCGCGCGGCGCCCCCGCGATTCTCACGCGACGTCGCCCGAGAACGGGATAACAATCGGCACATGAAGGCGACCTTCGTGGAGCTCATCGCGCAGAAGCGCGACGGAAAGACCCTCGCTGCCGACGACATCAAGCGCTTGATCGCGGGACTCGGCGACGGCTCGCTCGCCGACTACCAGATGACCGCGCTCCTGATGGC
>JAGQJA010000086.1 GCA_020430845.1 Myxococcales bacterium | reverse complement strand
TCGACGCGCGTGGACGAGCTCGTGGGGCGCGGGCCCGTGAGCGCGGCGGTCGGCGCGCACCTGCTCCATCGACGCGGCGTCGTCGCGGAGTGGGCCCTGGCCGACGAGCGGCGCGCCGCCTTGAGGCCGCTGACGCGCGGCATGGACCACCTCGACGGGGAGCGCCTGCTCGCGGTCATCGAGGAGCTCGAGGGCGGGCGCGGCGACGAGGGCGTGGCCATCACCGACCGCCGCATCGCGACCCGCGCGGCCGGGGAGACGAGATCCGTGCGTCTGTCGCTCGTCACGGGCGTCGAGCTGCGCCACGAGACCGACAAGAGCTCGCTCACGGTGCTCGCGGGCAAACACTCGTTCACGATCGTCATGCAGAGCTCGCGCGAGGCCGCGCCGGATCTCGCGCGATGGCTCGACGAGGTCACGCGCCTCGCGCCCGAGACGCGCATGGAAGCGTCGACGCGCAGCTGGCCCTCGACCGAGGAGGCGGCGCTCGCGGCGGCGCTGTCGGCGCGCGGTGAGCTACCCGACGCCCACGCGCGAGAGCTGTGCGCGAGGGTCGACGTGCTCGAACGCAACGACCGCTTCGGACGGGGCGCGCGCGGCGGCAAGTGGCTCAGCCCGCTCTCGGTGGCCGACTTCGTCCACGCGCTCGGCATCGCCATGGGGGCGCCCGCGCGGCGCAAGGTCGACGGCGCCGTCACCGTGCTCGACTTCGCGCTCCGTCGGCCCATGAACGCGCGGGGCTCGTCGCGCAGGAACATCTCGGTGCTCGCGCCCACGGGGTTCGAGTGGGTGAGCCTCCCCAAGGGCCCCACCGTCGCCTCGATGCGTGCATACATCACAGATCTCGTCGGCGCGACCGGCTTCGGGATCTCGGGCCTGCGTGCGCGCGAAGAGACGGCGACCGACGAGGTCATGGTCGAGGTCGAGCGCGGTCTACCGGCGCTCGAGCGAGAGCTGATGCGCCGCCGCTGCGCCTACGGGCTCGACGTCCGCCCGGCCGAGCTGGCCCAGATCCGCAACGACGTCGTCGCGCGTCGCATCGCGGCGCTGCTCGATGAGTGCTAGCGTCGCCGCGACGTGAGCGAGAACCAAGCAGAGCTCGTCGTCCGCGAGCTCGTCGCGGGCGGAGACGGGATCGCGACCGTGGAGGTCGACGGCGAGCGCCGCGCGGTGCTGCTCCGCGGCGCCGCGCCGGGAGATCGGGTGCGCGCGGCGTTCGACCTCGCCAAGCGACCCGCGCGTGGACGCGTGCTCGAGCTGCTCGAGCCGGGCCCGTCGCGCGTGACGGCGCCTTGCCCCGTCGCCTCGACCTGCGGAGGCTGCGACCTGATGCACGTCTCGGCCGAGGCGCGGGCCGAGCTCTACGCGTCGCTCGCCGCGCAAGCCATCCCCGCGCCGTGGCGCGACGGCGCCCCTTCGCCCGTGCACCACGCCGCGTCCTCTCCGCTCGCGTACCGAGTGCGGGCGCGGCTCCACGTCGAGACCACGGGGCGCCGCGTGCTCGTGGGCATGTTCGCCGCCGGCACCAACGATCCGGTGACCGTCGAGACGTGCGGCGCGCTGCGGCCCGAGCTCGACCGGCTCTTGCCGGAGCTGCCGGCGCTCTTCGAAGGGGCCCGCGGCAAAGGAGAGCTGTCGCTCGCGCTCGGCGATCCGCGCGTCGCGCCCAGGCCCGTCGTGCTCGACCTGCACTTCAGCGGGGAGCTCCCCGCCGCCACGTTCGCTCGGCTCGACGCGTGGCGCACCGAGCGCGGTGTGGCCGGCGCGCGGGTGCTCGAGCGCGCGGCGCGGCTGCCGGTGAAGATCGGCGATCCGACGCCCTGGGTCGTCGGGGCCGACGACGCGCCCCTCGAGCTCGGCCCGGGCGGCTTCTCTCAGGCGAGCGAGGAGGGCAACCGCGTGCTCGCGCGCCGCGTCGCGGAGCTTGCGAGGGAGCTCACCGCGGGCCGAGCTTCGCCGCGGGTGACCGAGCTCTTCGGCGGCGCAGGCAACCTCTCGGTCCTGCTCGCGCGCGATCTCGACAAGCTCACCGTCGTCGAAGGCGATCGCGAGGCCTGTGACGCCGCCCGGCGCAACCTGGCCGCGCGGCAGCTCGACGCCAAGGTCGTGCACGCCGACGCCGACGAATACGCGCTCGCCAAGCGGCTCGACCTCGTGGTCCTCGACCCGCCGCGTACGGGAGCGAAGGCCGTCGCCGAGCGCCTGCCCGACCTCCGGCCCCGCGCGATCCTCATCGTCTCGTGCGATCCCGCGACCCTCGGACGCGATCTCGGCCCGCTCGTCGATCGCTACGCGCCCGTGGCCGTCGAGACGTTCGACATGTTCCCGCAGACGAGCCACGTCGAGACGGTCGTGGCCCTCCGCGAGCGGCGCGTGTGAGACCGACGCTCCTCACGATCGCGCGACGCGCGCTCGAGGGGCCGTGCGCGCTGGCGCGCGGAGAGACGCTGCTCGTCGCCGTGAGCGGCGGCCCGGACTCGATGGCGCTCCTGCATGCCGCCGCGAAGCTCTCGTCGCAGCTCGGCGTGCGCGTGGCGGCCCACGGCGTCGACCACGGGCTGCGCGCGGGCGCCGGCGCCGAGCTCGACGCGGCCGAGGCGTTCGCGCGGTCGCTCGACGTCCCCACGACCCGGTCGCGCGTGTCGCTCGCGCGCGGCGGCAACGTCCAAGAGCGCGCGCGCCTCGCCCGCTACGAGGCCCTCGAGCGGGCGGCGCGAGAGCACGGCGCGAGCGCGATCGCCACCGCCCACCACGCCGACGATCGCGCCGAGACCGTGCTCATCCGCCTGCTCCGCGGCGCGGGCGCGGCGGGCCTCGGCGTGCTCCGCGCCGACGGCGCGACCCCGAGCGGGGCGACGCGCCTCGTGCGACCGCTCCTCGCCGCGCGACGCGAGGACGTACTTGCGCACATTTCACGACATCGGATCCCCACCGCGGAGGATCCGAGCAACGCCGACGCGCGTTACCTCCGCGCTCGCGTGCGCCACGAGCTGCTGCCGCTCATGGCCGAGCTGTCGCCCGGCATCGTCGACCACCTCAACGCGCTCGCCGACGACCTGCTCGGCGCCGAAAACGCCCCGATCCGTCTGCCGCGACGCGCGCTCGTGGCGATCGCCGAGCTCGCGCGCGCGCGGTCCGAGAGCGCGACCGTGCGCTTGCCAAAGGGGCTGGTCGTCTCGTACGAAGGCCCCATCGTTCGGTCAAAGAGGCGCGGGCCGAACCCTTCGCTCGATGGCAAGCATCGGACGTAGTAGGGTTAAACGACCTGGGGCTGCCTCGGCCCCCGATGCCGTCTGGAGTCCTTAAGTGAAGCAATCGCACAAGACGCTCCTCCTGTGGGTCGTCCTCATCGTGATGTTTCTGACGATCTGGCAGTTTCTCAGCCCGCCCGATCGAAAGTATTCGGCCTTCAGCGACTTCGTGAACGAGGTGCACTCCGGTCGGGTCGACGAGATCACGATCAAGGATCGTGAGTACACCTACCGGCTCCGGGGCACCGACCCGCAGAAGGGCGGACAGCGGCAGGCCATCGGCCCCGTCCCCACCGAGGCGCTCCTGGCGACGCTCAAGCCCGACAGCAAAGAGGTCGGCGCGCCCAAGATCTTCTTCGAGAAGGACGACCAGACGCCGTTCTGGTCGAGCGCGGTCTTCACGCTGCTCATCCCGCTCGCGTTCGTCTTCATCATGTTCTTCTTGCTGATGCGCCAGCTCCAGGCCGGCGGCGGCAAGGCCATGAGCTTCGGCAAGAGCAAGGCGCGCATGCTCTCCGACTCGCAGAACAAGGTCACGTTCGCCGACGTCGCCGGCGTCGAGGAGGCCAAGGACGAGGTCGAGGAGATCATCGCCTTCCTCAAAGACCCCAAGAAGTTCCAGCGCCTCGGCGGCCGCATCCCCAAGGGCGTGCTCATGATCGGGCCGCCGGGCACCGGCAAGACGCTCCTGGCGCGCGCCGTCGCCGGTGAGGCCGGCGTGCCCTTCTTCAGCATCGCGGGCTCGGACTTCGTCGAGATGTTAGTCGGCGCTGGCGCGAGCCGCGTGCGTGATCTCTTCGAGCAGGGCAAAAAGCACGCTCCT
>JAGQJA010000752.1 GCA_020430845.1 Myxococcales bacterium | reverse complement strand
CCTGCGTCGTGTCGACCCTCGCGGTGGGGTCGAGCTGCGCCACGAGGCCGGCGCTGACGGAGAGGGCAATCCTTTTCCCCGGATCAGAACCGGCGGCTTCGCTCTGCGCGAACGGGACGCGCGCGGACGCGCCCACGGTGAGCCCCCAGCCCGGCGTGACCGCCCAGAGGACGGGCACGTCGACGGTGGCCGCGGTCTCCTGCGTCTGCGGCGAGATCGCGTGAGAGACGCCGACGCGCGGCCACAGGCCGACGCTCGACGAGAGCGGGACGACGTACCCGGCGCGCACGCCGAGCACGTTGTAGTGGAGCTTGCCGATGGGCGGCGAGGCGAGCTCCTGCTGGAACGCGCCGGTACGCGTCTCGTCCCGGGTCAACGTGTGCGCGAGCGACACCGACCCGCCGACCGTGAAGCGATCGAGGAGCGCGAGATCGAGCGACCAGGGCCGTACGCTGCCCGTCTCACCGATCTGGAGCGCGTTCAGCGGGAAGAGCGGGGCCACGCCGCCAACGGCATAGAGCGGGAGCGCGCTCTCGACGGAGACGAGCACCGACCCACGCCGCGACAGGTCTTCGATGGGCGAGCGCGCGCGCTCGACGTCGACAGGTGGGAGCGCGATGACGATGGGCGGCGGCGGCTCCGGGGCGGGCGGCGGTGATGGATCGGGTGGAGGCGGCGCCTCTGTGTCGCGCGGCGGCTCCGCGCTGGGCGGCGGCTCCGCGCCGGGCTGGGGTACCTCGGACGGCGCGGGATCCGCCGGCGGAGCGACGGCCGGCGCGACCTCTGCGGGATCAGCGCCTTGGGCGCGCGCCGCTACCGGCAGAGAGAGCGCGAGGGCGATCGCCCACGCATGAGCGCCGCGCGCCGTCGCCGCCGATGCCGACCGCGTGTGCCGAGCCCCCGTCGCCATGTGCCCGCGTCTAGCCGCGAAGTCGGCGCGCTGCAATTGGGACTTCGATATCGCGATCCGAGAGGTGGAATTCGTAGCCACCCGTGCCCCAAGGGGCCATCGCGGTTGCGCCGTGTCTTCTCCCAGTGGCCTTCACGACTCACGCGGTCTTCTTGTTCACCTCGTGCTCGAGCGTCTCGAGCCAAGCGGCGAGGACGCGATCCTCTAGACAGAACTGGTATCGATGCTGTCCGTCCGCGTCCTGGAATACGAGCACCCTCTGCATACGCAGAGCGACGGGGCCCGCAGACAGCACTATCGCCATGGCGGACTCGTGGCGTCGCTCGTGAATCCTTCAGCGGGCCGACAGCAGTCTTCTACTCGAGTACGCGAATCGAGTACGCGAACCGCGGTCGCGTCAATCGCTGGCGGTAGTACGCCCGTCGCGTCGGACCCCGTCTCAGGGACGAACCTTCCCCATACCCTGATTCGCAGACCACCACACGGGGACAAGGAGTTTCGACTGTCGCGTCGCACAATTTAGGGGGATTCGTCGGCATTGCCCCGAGCTCGCAGGTGACGCGATTGGGGCCTTCCGTTCGCCGATTCGAGCTGCACGCGGGCGGCAGGATGGCGGCGAAGAGTGACGCTGCTTGAAAGAGCCGCGTGGCTGTAGCTCTCCGGTATGTGTTCTGAACCAAGGTGCACTCCGCCGCGGATTGATCCTTGCGGAGGAAGTCCCAGAGCCCACGACGGCAGCGTAGCGTGGCTTGCGCTCTCGCGTCTTCGCGCCTGTGCGTGGTCCGCCGCCCGGCGCTCGGCTTGCGCCGAGACCTAGCTGGCGACCCGGCCGATCTTGCGCGGGCATCACCACAGTAGAGGTGCGCCAGGGGGCCAAGTACGCTGCGACGTGTGAGCGGCTCCCTCGTCGTCCATCCGCCCGCAGAGCGTGCGCCT
>JAGQJA010000085.1:30749-41349 GCA_020430845.1 Myxococcales bacterium | reverse complement strand
GCGTCGGTGCCGGCGTCGACGGGCGCCGCGGGAGGCGGCGTGACGTACTTGAGCACGAGATCGACCTTGGCCACGACGCCTGCCTGGATCTCGACCTCTTTGGAGTCCTCTCCGCCGAACGAGGGGTGCGTCGTGCTCACGCGCAGCTTGCCCACGGGCACGCCGTCGATGCGGTACGTACCGTCGGCGCGCGAGGCCGTGTAGAGCGGCTGGAGGAAGGCGTACACGTCGGCCTTCATCCACGGACGCTCCCGCGACGTCACCTGGTAGCGACCGGGCTTGGGGAGGTAGAGCTTGACCGGATCTCCGCCGGGGATCGCGATCATGACCACGGGCCTCGGGCTCGGCTCGAGCACGGGGCTCAGGACCTCGGGGGTGCGGTTGAGGACCTCGAGGCGTTGTCCGAACGTCATCGTCACGGTGCGCGTCTCGAAGGCACACTCGCGCGCGGTGAGCGTGCGCACCTCGTTCTTCTCGGGGATGTAGAACCCCGAGTAGCCGGTGACACCGACCACGGCGTCGCCGAGCGCGCGCCCGCCGCCGACCGGCGGGCCCGTACGAAAGGCGCGGCCGTAGGTGCGCTCGCCGTCGGGGCACTTGGTGAACGACGCTTCGACGCGCGGCGGCTCGTCGCCCGTGACCGAGATGGTCCCCTCGACGCTCCCCGTGGGGCCCTGGTAGGGCGGGAGCTTGTCTGGGTTGACCGCCGCCGCGACGCTCGCCGCCGGGATCGGCAGCGCGTTCATGGGCATCGTCGGGGCAGGCGCCGAGGCCGAGGCCGAGGGCGCGGCGTCGGGCGTGGGCTCGCCCTCGGGCTTCTTGTTGCAGTCGTCGCACCCGACCGCCGCGCCCGCGAGCGCGGCGGCTGCGAGCGCGCAACCTGCGGCGGCGCGCACGACCGAGCGAGCGTGCTCAGCCACCGCCGAAGATCGACGCGGCCTGGACCGCGACGTCGAGCGACGTGCCCGGCGTGATCCCGAGCACGAGCACGAGCACGGCCGAGACGATGAGCGCGGCCGTCACGTAGCCGGAGCGCATGGGTGTGGCGAAGGGCGCGCCGGCGGCGGGCTCACGCATGTACATGTAGACCAGCACGCGCAGGTAGTAGTACGCGGCGATCACGCTGTTCACGAAGGCGATGACGGTGAGCGCATAGAAGCCCCCGTCGACCGCCGCGCGGAAGATGAACCACTTGCCGAAGAACCCCGCGGTCGGCGGGATGCCCGCGAGCGACACGAGGAAGAGCGCGAAGGGAAGGGCCGCGGCAGGGTGACGGCGCCCGAGGCCCGCGAGGTCCTCGTAGCTCACCGCCTCGGCGCCGCGACGGCCGCAGAGGATGAGCGATCCGAAGACGCCGGCCGTCGAGACGCCGTACGTGAGCAGGTAGAAGAGCACCGACGCGCTCGCCTGCGGGCCCGACCGCATCGTGGCCACGACGCCGACGAGCAGGTAACCGGCGTGAGCGATGCTCGAGTAGGCGAGCATGCGCTTGACCGACTCTTGCTGGCCCGCGATGAGGTTGGCGACGGTCATCGTGATGACGGCGAGCCACGCGATGGCAGGCGGCCAGCCGGACGACCACGACATCGACGCCTTGTCGGCGAAGCAGGTGAGCAGGACCCTCAGCAGCATGGCGAAGGCGCCGGTCTTGACGACGACGGCCATGTAGGTCGTCGCGGGGGTGGGCGCACCCTCGTAGGCGTCGGGCGTCCACATGTGGAACGGCACGGCGCTCACCTTGAACGCGAGTCCGCACAGGATGAGCACGAGGGCGATGACGACCATCGGCGTGCGCGGTCCGCCCTTGGCCACAGCGGCGCCGATCCCGGCGAGGTCGGTGTGGGACGTCGCGCCGTACAGCAGCGCGAAGCCGTAGAGCATCAGCGCTGCGGCGAACGAGCCGAGCAAGAAGTACTTGAGCGCCCCTTCGGTCGCGCGCGGCGACGTGCGCCGGAACGCCGTCATCGCGTACGCGCCGATCGACATCGTCTCGAGCCCCAGGAAGAGCACGAGCGCGTCGCCCGAGGCCGCGACCATCATCGCGCCGAACGTCGCGAAGAGCAGGAGAGAGTAGAACTCGCCGCGGTCGATGCCGTGCTCGCGCAGGTACCCGCCCGCCAGGAGCGAGGCCAACGCGCCGCCGAGGCAGAGCAGGCCCTGGAAGAAGATGGTGAAGCGGTCGATCACGAGCCACGGCGCCACGACGCTGCCGTCGACGTCGTCGAGCCCGTTCATCCACACGCCGGCCGAGAACGCGCAGCCCGCGGCGAAGATCATCGTCGCGCCGAGCGCGAGCCCCGCCCGCTTGCGCGAGAACGCCTCGGCGAGCATGAGGAGCATCGCGCCGAAGGCGATGACCGCGAGGGGAGAGAGTGCGAAAGCGAGAGCCATGTTGGTCCTCAGTTCTCCTCGGCCGCGGGGGCCGGGGCCGGGGCGGCCAGCTGCGGAGGCGCCGACGCGCTGCGCTTGAGCAGCTTGGTGGGCCCTTGGTAGTAGCGCGGCCCCGGGCTCGACTCGACGCGCGCCGAGACGTCGCCGAGGGTGCGGCTGACGGCGTCTCGCATCTGCGACAAGAGGAGGTTGGGGAAGAGCCCGATGACGAAGATGGCGATGATGAGCGGCGCCACGGCCACGAGCTCACGCGCGTTGATGTCGGGGACGCGCTTGTTCTCCTCGCGGGTGATCGGCCCGAAGAACATCTTCTGCACGGCGGTGAGCATGTAGAGCGCGCCGAGGATGACGCCGATCGCCGCGCCGACGGCCTGGACGCCGTTGACGTGCCCGAGCCGGTTGCTGACGAACGTGCCCATGATGATCATGAACTCGCCCACGAACCCGTTCGTGCCCGGCAAGCCCACGCTCGCGAGCGTCGCGATGATGAACATCGTCGCGAAGACGGGCATCGGCTTGGCGAGGCCGCCGAAGTCGTCGAGCTGGCGCGTGTGGCGGCGGTCGTAGATGACGCCCACGAGGAGGAAGAGCGCGCCGGTCGAGATGCCGTGGTTGATCATCTGCAGCACCGCGCCCTCGGTCGACGCCTGCGTCTGGGCGAAGAGCCCGAGCATGACGTAGCCGAGGTGCGCGACCGACGAGTAGGCCACGAGGCGCTTCACGTCGTCTTGGCGCCATGCGCAGAGCGCGCCGTAGATGATGCCGCCGAGGACGGCGACGCCGGCGAGCGTCGCGGCGAACTCGGCCGACGCCTCGGGGAACAGGCCCATGCAGAAGCGTAGGTACCCGTAGGTGCCCATCTTGAGCATGACGGCGGCCAGGATCATGCTGCCGCCCGTGGGGGCCTCGGTGTGCGCGTCCGGTAGCCACGTGTGGACCGGGAACATCGGCACCTTGATGAAGAACGAGATGGCGAAGCCCGCCCAGAGCCAGACCTGCACGTCGCGCGTGTGGAGCACGCGCTGCAGCTCGAAGTAGTCGAACGACGGGCTGCCCGTGAGCTTGCCGTACGTGTAGGCGATGTACAGGATGGCCACGAGCATCATCACGGAGCCGGCCATCGTGTAGAGGAAGAACTTGATGGCGCTCTTGATGCGGTTGGCGCCGCCCCACACCCCGATCATCAGGTACATCGGGATGAGCATCAGCTCCCAGAAGACGTAGAAGAGGAAGAGGTCGAGCGCGATGAACGCGCCGATCATCCCCGCCTGGAGCATCAAGAGGGCGAAGCACCAGTCCTTGATGCGCGTCTTGATCGAGCCAAAAGATGCATATGCAGCGATCGGCGTCGACACGGTCGTGAGCAGCACGAGCCAGAGCGAGATGCCGTCGATCGCGACGTGGTAGTGGATGCCGAAGCGCTCGATCCACACGACGTCTTGGTTGAAGTGGTACCCGCGGCCCATGTCGACGCTGAGCAGCGGCAGCGCGGCGGCGAGCGTGCCCAGCATGACGATGAGCGTCGTCGCCTTGAGCAGGCGCGGGGCCTGGCGCGGCATGAAGAGGATCGCGATGGCGCCCGCGAGGGGCAGGCCGACGAGCCACGAGAGCAGCGTCGTCGACTCGGGCGGCGGCTCGCCCTCGGGGATGACGGCGTCGGCGCCGGGCCACATGCGCGAGATGAAGAGCGCGAAGAGGCCGGCCATGAGGCCGATGGGCACGCGCACGCGCCAGCCGTGGCTCGCGGGGATGAGGCCCGCCACGACGGCCGCGGCGAGCGCGGGGAGCATGGATCCGACGAGCGCGGTGGCCGCGCTGTAGCCCGTGGGGCTCGAGCCCGCGGGGCGGCCGCCGAGCTGCGAGAAGGCGACGAGGGCGATGAGGGCCACGAGCGCCGTGAACGCGGGGCCGACCCAGGCGGGGCGGAGCGGCGACGGCGTGGGGGCCGGAGTGGACGTCTTGGCGGCCATGTCAGTTGGTCCTCTCGCCCGACGGCACGGCGTTCTGACCGAGCTGGAGCTGGGTCGGCTTCGGCGGCGCCTTCGGGCGGGTGAGGGTGAAGTCCTTCGAGCCCGTCAGGCCGAAGGCGTTCTTGATCTCGAGGCGCACGACCTTGGTCTTGCCCTCCTCGACGTTGACCTTGATCTGCGTCGCCGCGCCGAAGGTCTCGGTCTGCGGCTTACCCGCGGCGTCGGGGTACCAGCGGTACGTGTAGCCGAGGCCCGGAGCTGCCTCGATCACGTAGTCACCGGCGCGCTCGGCCTTGACCTCGGCCTGTGCGTGCGGCGCGACGAAGAACCACCCGAGCCCGGCCATGCCGACGACCATGATGGCCGCGTAGACGTGCACGACGCCGTTCTGGAACACGCGCAGCAGCGTGCCGAGCGCGGCGACGAGGAGCGCGCTGAGGCGCGCGAGGACGAGGTCGATGATGCCCTGATCGACGCTGGCGGCCGTCTCCGACAGCGCGTCGGCGCCGTTGATGACCGTGCGGTCGTAGAGCTCGTCGACGCGCCACTTGTCGAGCACGAGCTGGTAGAGGCCCGGCACCTTCTGGATGAGCTCGCGCGCGGGCTTGCCCTTCTCCTTGATGTAGACCCAGTACGCCGCGCCGGCGCCGATCGCGAACGCCATGAAGGCGCCGACGGTCGACATCATCTCCTTGGAGTGGAGCGCCTCTTCCTTGGGGAGCTCGATCGCCGCCGTGGCCGTCTCGAACACCGGCTCGAGCCAGTGGTCGAGCGGGATGTCGTGCCAGTGCAGCAGGCCCTTGAGGAAGCCCGGGTTGAGGAAGCCCGCGAAGAGCGAGGCCGTGCCCAGGATGATCAGCGGGATCGTCATCAGGCGAGGCGACTCGTGCGGCGGGTAGCCCGGCTGCGACAGATCTTCCTCGTGGTGGTGATCGTCGTCGTCGTCGCCGTGCTCGTCGTCGTGGTGCGCGTGCTCGTGCTTGGCGAGCATCGACGGGCGCCCCACGGTCCAGCCCTTGAAGTCGCCGAAGAACGTGAGGATCAGGCAACGCACCATGTAGAACGCGGTGAGGATCGCCGCCGCGACGCCGATCGCGTACACCGTCGGGCCGACCCACGAGGGGATGGCGAAGACGGGGAAGTTGCGCGCCGCGAGCTTGGCCGCCTGCGGGTGGACCGGGTGGCCCACGAGCGCCTTGAACAGGATCTCGTCCTTGGAGAAGAACCCGGCCGTCAGCGGGAAGCCGATGATGGCGAGCGTGGCGGCGGCGAACGTGGCGTACGTGAGCGGCATGTACTTGCGCAGGCCGCCCATGTTGCGCATGTCCTGGGACCGCTCGTCGTCGTGCACCCGCGCGTGCATCGCGTGGATGACGCTGCCGGCGCCGAGGAACAGGCACGCCTTGAAGAACGCGTGCGTGAAGACGTGGAAGAAGCCGGCGACGAAGGCGCCCGAGCCGACGCCCAGGAACATGAAGCCGAGCTGGCTCACCGTGCTGTAGGCGAGCACCTTCTTGATGTCGTTCTGGACGAGCGCGATGGTCGCCGCGAGCAGCGCCGTGAGCGCGCCGGTGAACGCGATCACCATCATCGTCGCGGGCGACAGGACGAAGATGAACGACAGGCGGCAGATGAGGTAGATGCCCGCCGTGACCATCGTCGCCGCGTGGATGAGCGCGCTGACGGGGGTGGGGCCCGCCATGGCGTCGGGCAGCCACACGTAGAGGGGGATCTGCGCGCTCTTGCCGGTGCAGCCCAAGAAGAGCGCGAGGCCGACCGCGGTGGCCGCGGTGATCGTCCACGGCGTCTTGGGCTGGAGGATGGCGAGCGGGCCCTGGAACTGTCCGCCGCCGAGCGGCCAGAGGTGCACCTGATGCGCGTCGGACGTGTTGACGAGGCTACCCGCGGCGGCCTCGAGCCCCTGCCAGTCGAGCGCGCCCGTGTAGTAGACGAGCAGGAACATCCCGACGAGCAGACCGAAGTCGCCGACGCGGTTCGCGATGAAGGCCTTCTTGCCCGCCGCCGCGTTGGGGAGCTTGGTGTACCAGAACCCGATGAGCAGGTAGGAGCAGAGCCCGACGCCCTCCCAGCCGACGAAGAGCACCGGCAGGTTGTCCCCGAGGATGAGGAGCAACATCGAGAAGATGAACAGGTTCAGGTAGGCGAAGAACCGCCAGTAGGCCTTGTCCTTGTCCATGTACGAGCTCGCGTACACGTGGATGAGGAAGCCGACGCCCGTGACGATGAGCATCATGACGCCGTTGAGGGCGTCGACGCTGAACTTGAGCTCGATGGGCACCGACGCGTCGCGCGGGCCGCTGATGCGCATCCACTCCCACGCCAGCCACGACAGCCGGACGTGGCCGTACTTGACGTGCGTGACGCCGGCCTCGGTGACCTCGCTGCGCGAGAGATCGACCTGGTGGTCGAGGACGATGAAGGTGACGACCGCGGCGACGAAGCTGAGGCCGATCGCCGTGAGCGCCATCAGGCGCACGGCGTCCTTGCCGAGGCGCTTGCCGAAGACGCCGTTGACGAACGCCCCGATCAGCGGCATCGCGAGGATGAAGCCGATGAGGGAGAAGTCGGCCGGCGGGAAGAGCGCGAGCAGATCTTTCATGGCTCAGTTCTTGAGGAGGTCCGCCTCGTCCGAGCGCACGGTGCGGCGGACGCGGAACAGAGACAGGACGATGGCCAGGCCGACGGCGACCTCGGCGGCCTCCGCTGCGATGAGGAAGAACGCGAACACCTGACCCGTGTGGGCGTCGGTGTGGGAGCGGTTGAACGCGACGAGCGCCAGGTTGACCGCGTTGAGCATCACCTCGATGCTCATGAGGGCGACCAGCACGTTGCGGCGGACGAGGAAGCCCACGCCGCCGACCGTGAAGAGGATCGCGCTCAGCGCGACGTAGTACTCGACGGGGATCATTCGTGGCCCTCGGACGTGGGGGACGCGGGGGTCTTGGGGTCGTCTTTGTGGCGGCCGCGCGCCACGGCGACGGCGCCGATGATGGCGACCATGAGCAGCGCGCTCGAGAGCTCGAACGGGACGAGCCCGTGCGAGAAGAGGATCCGGCCGAAGGCGTCGACGCTGCCGAAGTCGTTGCCGACGCCGGCGACGAGCTTGGGCGCCTGCGGCGCGTTGCGGACGATGAGCGACATCGCGGCCACGCCGGCCCCCGCAAACAGCCCGGCGCCCACGTAGCGTGGGAGCCGGCCCCTGCCGTCGTGCGGCGACGTCGAGCTCGGCCCGAGGAGCATGATGACGAACAGGAAGAGGACGACGATGGCGCCCGCGTAGACGATGAGCTGGATCGCCGCGAGGAACTGCGCGTGCAGCGCGAGGAAGAGCCCCGCGATCGTGAGGATCATCAGGAGCAGACCCATCGCGCCGCGGATGGGGTTCTTGGCGCTCACCGTGATGATCGCGCCCGTCAGCGCGAGCGTCGCGCAGATCCAGAAGTACGCCTGGCCGAGGGCCATCTCCGTCGGGCTCATGAGAACATCCCCTCGAGAGCCAGCTTCGCGTCGCTGCCCTTGCGCTCGCCGCGGACGTACGCCTCGAACTCCTTACGGAACTTCTTCAAGAAGCCCAGCGCGGGCATCGCGGTGCCCTCGCCGAAGGCGCAGATCGTGTTGCCCATGATGTTGTTGGCGATGTCGTGCATCTGATCGAGCTCGTCCATCGTGGCCGTGCCCGCCATGAGCTTCTCGCAGATGCGCAGCAGCCAGCCCGAGCCCTCGCGGCACGGGGTGCACTGGCCGCACGACTCGTGGCGGTAGAACTGCATCAGGTTGTGCATCGCCGCGACGGGGCACGTGCCCTCGGCCATCACCGTGGCGCAGCAGGTGCCGAGCATGGTGCCGAGGCCGCGGAACGTGTCGACGCCGAGCGGGACGTCGAGGACCGACATGCCGTGCCACTTGTGGAGCGGGCTCTTCTCGTCGGGCGCGTCGACCACGTCGGTCGCGCGGAGCACCGGCGTCGACGAGCCGCCCGGGATGATGGCGAAGAGCTCCTTGTCGCCGTGGATGCCGCCGCCGAGATCGTAGATGAGCTCGCGCAGCGTGAGCCCGACCGCGCACTCCCAGACGCCGGGCTTCTTGACGTGACCGTTGACGCCGAAGAGGCGCACGCCGCCGTCGTTGAGGTGGTGGATGTCGGAGAGCTTGCTGAACTCCTCGCAGCCGATCTTGAAGGCGCTGGGAACCGCGGCGATGGTCTCGAGGTTGTTGACCGTCGTGGGGCAACCGAACGCGCCCGCCTGGGCAGGGAAGGGCGGCTTGAGGCGGGGCTCGCCGCGGCGGCCCTCGAGCGAGTTGAGCAAAGAGGTCTCTTCGCCGCAGATGTACGCGCCGGCCCCTGTATGTACATACACCTCGACGGCGTAGTCTTTGCCGAACGGACGGGCGCCGAGGTAGCCCTTCTTCTTGGCCTCCTCGATGGCGGCCCAGAGGCGCTCCTTCGAGAGGTGCAGCTCGTCGCGCACGTAGATGTACGCGGCGTGGGCGCCGATGCCGTAGCAGCCGATGATGCAGCCCTCGACCACCGCGTGGGGGTTGAGCTCCATCAAGGTGCGATCCTTGTGGGTGCCGGGCTCGCCCTCGTCGGCGTTGATGACGAGGTACGCAGGCTTGGTGGGGTGGGGCTTCATGAAGCTCCACTTGACCCCCATGGGGAAGCCCGCGCCGCCGCGGCCGCGGATGTTCGCCTTCTTGGCCTCGGTGACGACCTGCTCGGGGGTCATCGTCGTGAGCACGCGCTTGGCCGTGGCGTAGCCGTCGCACTCCTTCTCGTAGACCGGCAGCGTCCAGCCCTCCGGCATGCCGTAGGTCTTGCTGAGGTAGCTCGTCTGCTTGAGCATCGGGTCAGCTCCGGAGCTTCTCGAGGAGCGCGTCGACGCGCTCCACGGTCAGGTTCTCGTGGTAGTCCTTGTCGACCTGCATCATGGGCGCCGTGCCGCAGCTCGCGAGGCACTCGGCGGTGCGCAGCGTGATCTTGCCGTCGGCCGTGGTCTCACCGGCGTGGATGCCGAGCTTCTTCTCGCAGTGGGCGAGCAAGCTGCCGGCGCCTCGCAGCGCGCAGGGCAGCGTGCGGCAGACCCACACCTGGTGCTTGCCGACCGGCTTCTGGTTGAACAGCGTGTAGAACGTCACGACGCCCTGCACGTGCGCCGGCGGCAGGTCGATCCTGTGGGCGACGAATTGGATGACGTCCTCGGAGATCCAGCCCTCCTGCTCTTGGCACAGGTGGAGGAGCGGGATGCAGGCCGCCATCTTCGTCGGGTACCGCTTGAGGATGTCCTCGAGGGTGCGCTCGCGGTCGGGGCTCAGGGCGAAGGGCATGGGCTGGTCTTGGGGGCGCGGGCGGCGCCTTTCCAGTGGGTGCCTCGGCGGAGGCGCGACACCGAAAAAGCAAGGCAAAACGCGGGCGCACGCTAGTCTCCGTGCGCTCCTAGTGTCAAGCACGGTCGACCGCGCGCAGGGAGACAACAGGCTTGAGCAACGTGCGTGCGTTCCTCTATGCTCGCGCGCGCTCCCGGTGGTGTGGTCGGCCGATGGGTCCGAGCGCCGGAGCACAACGCGATCGCGGTCGCTACGGCCGTCGGAGGTACGAGTGTTCTGCCCGAATTGTGGGACTCAAAACGCTGAGACGGCCCAGACCTGCTCCAAGTGCAACTTTGCGCTGAAGGCCGCGGCCGCGCCGAAGTTCAAGGGCACGATGCTCATGATGAACCAGGCGCCGCAGATCCCTGGCGTCAACGCGCCGGCCGCTCCTGCCGCGCCGGCGGCTCCCGCCGCTCCGGCGGGCGCGACGCCTCCGCCGCCCGCGCCAGACGCAGGCCCCACCTCGGGCGGCGTCGGCGCAGGCGCTCGCCCCGTCCCGAGCAAGCTGAAGGGCACGATCGTCGGTGTGGCGCCGCCGAGCTTCGCCGCGGCCGGTGCGCCAGGCGCGCCCGTCCCCACGCCCCCTCCCGGCGCGATGCCCCCGGTCGCCGCGCCGAGCCCCGAGCCGGTGAACCCGCTCGGCGGGACGATGGCCGCCGACGGTGGCTTCCAGATGCCTCCGATGGACGCGCCGCCTCCGGGTGGTGCTCCGCCGGGCGGCGCTCCGGGCGGTTTCGGCGCACCTCCGCCGGACGCGGGCGGCATGGGCGCTCCGGGCGGCTTCGGTGCACCTCCCGCCGACGCGGGCGGCATGGGCGCTCCGGGTGGTTTCGGCGCACCTCCGCCGGACG
>JAGQJA010000085.1:0-30676 GCA_020430845.1 Myxococcales bacterium | reverse complement strand
CGCCGGGCGGTTTCGGCGCACCTCCCGCCGACGCGGGCGGCATGGGCGCTCCGGGCGCCTTCGGTGCTCCTCCCGGCGGCGGCGCGTACGGCGCGCCTCCGGGCCCCGACATGGGTGGGCCTCCTCCGGGTGGCGCGCCAGGCTTCAACCCGATGGGTCCAGACCCGGGTGGAATGAACCAAGCCATGCAACCGTATCAGGGAGGTCCGCCGATGATGGGGCAGCCGCAGCCGGGTGGGATGATGCAGCCGCAGGGCGAGCAGAAGCAGTGGATGATGACGCTCCTGCTCTGCGCGTTCGCGGGGGGTCTCGGCATCCACCGCTTCTACACGGGCCACACGCTCTTCGGCGTGATCCAGCTGCTCACGGGCGGCGGGTGCGGCATCTGGTGGATGATCGACCTCATCATGATCCTCACCGGCAAGTACACCGACGCTCAGGGTCGCCCGCTCGCCAAGTGACGCCGCGTCGCCCGTCGCCGCCTGCGGCGAGGGGCGCGTGACGCGCCGCTGGTGGGTGCCCGCCGTCGCCGCTTGTTTCGCGGCGGGCCTCACGTTCTCCGCGTTTCGCTGGTCGTGCCCGATCGCGGCCGTCACCGGGCACCCGTGCCCGGCGTGCGGCCTCACGCGCGCGACCCGGTTAGCGTCTAAAGGGCTCTTTCTGGATGCAACACGCATGCATCCGCTCGTCTGGCTCGTCGTCCCGTTCGTCGTGCTCGTGGTCGTCGTCGAGCTCGCGGGCTACGTCCGGACTGGCGCGTTCGGCGCGAGCGCCAAGGTGCGCGCCGTGAAGCCCACGATGGTGATCCTCGCCGTGGCGATGTTCGCGCTGTGGGTCGCCCGCTTCTTCGGCGCCCTGGGCGGGCCCGTCGCGGTCTGACGACTACACGTTGAAGCGGAAGTGCACGACGTCGCCGTCGCGCATCACGTAGTCCTTGCCCTCGATCGCGAGCTTGCCCGCGTCGCGGCACTTGGCCTCGCTGCCGAGCTTGACCAGGTCCTCCCACCACATGACCTCGGCCTTGATGAATCCGCGCTCGAAGTCGGTGTGGATGACGCCCGCAGCCTGCGGCGCGCGCGCGCCGACGTGCGTGGTCCACGCGCGGACCTCGACCTTGCCGGCGGTGAAGAACGTGAGCAGGTTGAGGAGCTTGTAGCCCGCACGGATGAGCGCGTGCAGAGCGGGCTCCTCGAGCCCGACGCTGGCGAGGAACTCGGGCCGGTCGGCGGGGTCGAGCTCGGCGATCTGCTCCTCGATCGCCGCGCACACCGGCACGATCGGCGCGCCCTCTTCTGCGGCGAGGGCGGCGAGCGCCTTGTAGTGAGGGTTGGCGTCGAGGTTCGACAGGCTCGCCTCGTCGACGTTCGCCACGTACAGCGTGGGCTTGGCCGTCAACAGGTGCATCTCACGCACGATTTGCTGGCCGTCGGCCGACTCGGGCATCTTGGCCGTACGCACCGGCCGCGCCCCGTCGAGGTGGGCCGCGAGGGCCTCGCAGATCTCGAGCGCGAGCTTCTCTTTGGGGTCGTTGCCCTTGGCCGCCTTGCGCGCGCGGTCGAGTCGCTTGTTGACCGTCTCGAGATCCTTGAGGCAGAGCTCGGTGGTCACCGTCGCGATGTCGGCGACCGGATCGACCTTGTTCTCCACGTGGATGACGTTGGCGTCCTCGAAGCAGCGCGCGACCTGCGCGATCGCGTCGACCTCGCGGATGTGTGAGAGGAACTGGTTGCCGAGCCCCTCGCCCTTGGACGCGCCGCGCACGAGGCCGGCGATGTCGACGAAGTTGATCGCCGTGGGGAGGATGCGGTCGGCGTGGATGACCGAGTCGATCTTCGCGAGGCGATCGTCGGGCACCGTGACGACGCCGACGTTCGGCTCGATCGTGCAGAACGGGTAGTTGGCGGCCTCGGCCTTGGCCGACGACAGCGAGTTGAAGAGCGTGGACTTGCCGACGTTGGGGAGGCCGACGATGCCGACGGAGAGCGCCATGGGGTCCGCTCGGTACCACGGGCCACGGCGAGCGCAAACCTGCTTGGATCAGCCGCCGGGCTCGGGCGCGGGCGGGGCAGGGGGCGGGGGGACGTCGCCGCCGCCCTGTCCGGGGCCGGGGCCGGCGTCGGGCGCAGCGCCCGAGGAGCTGCCGCCGCCGGGTACACCGGGATCGCCGGAGCTCGAGCCGCCCGAAGAGCTGGAGCCGCTCGTGCCGGAGGAGCCCGAGCTGCCAGAAGGCGAGCCGGACGAGCCGCTCGGGGCCGGATCGGTCGTGGGCGAGGGCGCGGGATCGGTCGGCGCCCCGGGGCTGGTCGGCCCGCCGGCGTCTGCGTCCGACGCGCAAGGCGACGTGCCGGCGGCGCCGCTCGCGGGCGCGCCAGGGTCGCCGGTCGCGTCACCGCTCGAGCCCGACGAGGTGGTGCCGCCCGACTTGGGCGTCCACGTGCACCCGCGTACGTCCTCACACGAGCCCTTCGACATGCGCGACGAGCAGCTGTGCGGGTACCCGCGGCAACGGTCGTCGGAGGGCGTGTCGTAGCGTCCGATGTCGACGCTGCAGCCGGGCTGCAGGTGGCATTGCCCGGCGCCCATCGAGTAGCACGACCGCGCGGTGCCCGTGCAGCGACCGTCGTAGTCGCCCAACGCCTGCGCCGAGGCGCCCACGTTCTCTGCGCACTGTTGGCCCTTCGAGGCGCTGCTGCATCCCGCCCCCATGGCCAGCGCCGCAGCGACCGCCAACACCCACAGTCCTCGCCTTCGGGCCATGGATCGACGGTAGCGCCGTCCGGTCGATGGGCATGTCACCCGGACGGGGGACGCGCGGCTTGACCGCGGCGCGATTCACCGCCAGAACGGCCCCGTGGGAGGCCTCGCGCGCAGCATCGTCGAGCAGCTCTGGCCGCGCAGCCAGGGGGCGCGCGTGCGCGTCGGCGCGTGCTTCGTCGCCGGCGCCCTCGCGGGTTGGTTGCTCGCCCCCGGCGCGTCGGCGGGCGTGTCGACCGCGCCGCCCCACGTGGAGCTCGACGGTCACGCGATCTCCGTGAGCGACAAGGGCGCCGCGGTCGAAGAGGCCCGGCGCGTCGCGCGCGAGTACCTGCAACGCCCCGTGGTCATCAAGGTGCCCGGCGCGCAGCCCGTCGAGCGCACGCGCGCCGCGCTCGGCGCCCGCGTCGATCCCGAGCGCCTCGCCGCGCTCCTCACGCAGGCCGCCGACGCCAAGAGCGCCATGCGTCGCGCGCACGCCCGTCGAGGCTCCGCGCCGCTCTCGCTCCCCATGCCCGTCGCGCTCGACCCTGCGCGCTCGGTGGACGCCGTCATGCAGCTCAAGGACGACGTCGACCGAGCCCCCGTCGACGCGCGCCTCGACCTCGCGAGCCGCAAGGTCATCGCCGACGAGCCCGGCGTCCGCCTCGACGTGTACGCCACGCTGTCGCGGCTCGACGCCGCCCTTCGCGCCGGCGCGCCCGAGGTCGATGCGGTGGCGGAGAGCGTCGCCGCCAAGCGCACCAAAGACGTGCTCGCCGACGTGTCGTTCGAGGACGTGCTCGGCTACTTCGAGACGCGGTACGCGCGCGATCTCAAGCACGAGGCGCGCACGTTCAACCTGCGCCTCGCGGCGTCCAAGCTCGACGGGCACGTTCTCCTGCCCGGCGAGGTGTTCGACTTCAACGACGTCGTGGGCCCGCGTGACGAGGCGCACGGCTACAAGGTCGCGCCGGTCATCGCGCAGGGCGAGCTCGTCGACGGCATCGGCGGTGGCACCTGCCAGATCGCCGGTACGCTCCACGGCGCGGCGTTCTTCGGCGGCGTCGACATCGTCGAGCGCAAGCCCCACACGCGGCCGAGCTTCTACATCAAGATGGGGATGGACGCGACGGTCGTGTACCCGACGATCACGCTCAAGCTCCGCAACCCGTTCAAGTTCCCGATCGTCCTGCACGAGACGGTGACCGGTGGCGTCGTCCGCGCCGAGATCCTCGGCCCCAAGCGCACGCGCGACGTGACGTTCGTGCGCAAGGTCAGCGACGTGACGCCCTTCCGCGAGAAAGAAGTGCCCGACCCGAAGACGCCGCGAGGCGAGCGCACGCTCGCGCAGCGTGGCATCCCGGGCTTCAAGGTCACGCGCTACCGGTTGCTGCGCGACGGGCCGTTCGCCGTGCGCGAGCGCATGGTCGACAGCTACCCGTCCACGACGCAGATCTGGAAGGTCGGCACGGGCGATCCCGATCCCAAGTGGAAGGGGCGAGACGACGAGCATCCCGAGTACGTCGCCGACGAGTACCTCGCGATCTCGCAGGGGCCGCACATCGTGAATCCCAAGACGGGGGAGCTGTCGAGCGAGCCCGGCGGTGCGATGGTCGAGTCGCGTGTCGCCGGCAAGTACGGGACGCACGGCTGGACGGTGCGCGAGGGCTTCGCCAAGGCGATGCACGGTTCACGCGGCGGCGGCGGTGGCAAGGCCGAGGACGGCGCCGGCGTCGACTGAGCGGGTGGCGCACTGCGCGAACGATCACCCGTGGCGTATTGAAATCACGGCGGAATCCGCCCGCGCCCGATTCTGTCGCCACGGGTGGGCCGCCCGCGGGCGGTGCCCCACCCAAACGCACATCTGCCCCAACTTGCCGAGTTCTTTGGAGTTTTCGACGTGAGAGGTCTTCCCGCTCACCCATCGAGCTGCTACCACAAAGGGTGGGTCATGGGTGACGGTCGGCACAACTCGAACCACGGGCTCGAGCTGGATCTCGAGGCGGCGTTCGGCCCCGACTCGGGGCTGAGGCCGCAAGAGCCTGCGCCGAGCGCCCGTCCCGACGCGACACGCGTGGCGCGCGTCGATCGCGCGCTGCTCGCTGCCGAGAAGAAGAAGTCGAACGACGACGCGATGACGTGCGCGCCCGTGAGCGATCTCGGCGAGGACCCGCGCATCGCCGCCATGCGCGAGCTCTACGCGAGCGGTGACGCCGAGGGCGCGCTGTTCGTCGCTTCGGCGCTCCAGCCCAACGACGAGCCCGGCGAGGACGTGCACCCCGCCGATCTCGAAGAGCACACGAGCGTCAGTGACTCGGGCGTCAAGCTCGCGTCGCTCGCGTCGCTCACCGGCGTGCCGCGCCTCATGGTGAGCGCGGGGGAGGTGTCGGCCCTTCCGCTCGACCACCGCTCGGGCTTCCTCCTCGCGCACGTCGATGGCTTCTCGACGATGGAAGACATCCTCGACGTCTGCGCCATGTCCGAGAGCGAGGCACTCGGCATCATGAAGAACCTCGTCTCGCTCGGCGTCATCTCCTTCGGCTGACGCGGCGGCGCGCGGCCCTCGCGTGGTACCCTGCGCTCGTGCCGCTCCGAGACAAGACCGTCGCCCTCGCCGTCACCGGCAGCATCGCCGCGTACAAGGCCGTCGAGGTCGCGCGGTTGCTCTTGGGTGCGGGAGCGCGCGTGCTGCCGCTGCTCACGTCGTCGGCGACGCGCTTCGTCGGCCCCGTGGTCTTCAGCGGCATCACGGGCGAGCCGGCGCACGTCGACATGTGGGATCCGTCCTTCGCGGGTGAGCTCCACGTGAGCCTCTCGGCGCGCGCCGACGCGATGCTCGTCGTGCCTGCGACGTGCGACGTCCTCGCGCGCCTCGCCCAAGGCCGCGCCGACGATCTCGTCACGGCCACGGCCCTCTGCGCGCGCGGACCCGTGCTCGCCGCGCCGGCGATGCACCCTCGTATGTGGGCCCACCCCGCGACGCAGCGCAACGTCGAGGAGCTCGCGCGCCAGGGCCGCGTGTCGCTCGTCGGGCCCGTCTTCGGGCCGGTGGCGTCGGGCGAAGAAGGGGTCGGGCGCATGGCCGATCCGGCGGACATCGTCGCCGAGCTCGCGCGCCTCCTCGCGCCGTCCGATCTCGCGGGCGTGCGCCTCGTCGTCACCGCCGGACCGACCCACGAGCCCATCGATCCTGTCCGGTTCGTCGGAAACCGCTCGAGCGGCAAGATGGGCTTTGCGATCGCGGCCGCGGCGCGCGCTCGCGGCGCAGACGTCACCCTCGTCGCCGGACCCACCGCGCTCGCCACCCCGAGCGGCGTCACGCGCGTCGACGTCGAGACCGCGCTCGAGATGCAGGCGGCCGTCGACGCGGCCATGGGGGCCGACCTCGCGGGCGCCGACGCGCTCGTGATGGCCGCGGCCGTCGCAGACTTCCGACCGGCGTCGCGGGCGCAGGGCAAGATCAAGAAGGGCGGCGGCGTCCCCGAAGTGCCCTTGGTCGCCAATCCCGACATCATCGCCGGCGTGGGCGCGCGGCGGGGTGGCGCGCCGGCGCCGGCGCTCGTGGCGTTCGCCCTCGAGACGGGCTCGGACGAGGAGATCGTCGCGTACGCGCGCGGCAAGCTCGCGGCCAAGAAGGTCGACCTCGTCATCGCCAACGCCGCGGGCGACTCGCTCGGGCGCGACGACAACCGCGTCGTGCTCGTGACCGCCGACGCGCAGACCGCGGTGCCCCGCGCGGACAAACGTCGCGTCGCCGACGCGATCCTCGACGCCCTCGCGCGCCGGCTCCGGCGCTGACGTCGGGACTTTCAGGCGGGGGTGCCGGGCGCGTCGCCGAGCGGCTCCGGCGCGCCGTCGAGCGCTCGCAGCGTCTTCGAGGCGATCTCGTGGGGCGTCTTGCCGCCGACGTGCGCGACGTCCTTGAGCCGCGGGCGCGCCCCGCCGAAGACGAGCACACGCGTCGTCCTGAGCGCGTCCGCCGTACGAAGGGCGCGCACGGCTGCCGCGATGGGCACGTCATCGACGCGCGCGTCGATCACGACGATGCCGACGCGCTCGGCCGCGGCGGTGGCCACGCCGTCGAGCAACGTCGGCGCGACGCGGACCCGGACGCCGTCGCCCTCGAGGGCGCGGGTCACGGCGCGCGCCACGGGGCCCGGCTTGGTCACGAGCACGACGCGCCGCTCGCGGGCCGCGAGCGTGGGCGGCAGGGGCAGACCGTGCAGGTCGCAGTAGGCGCGCACGTCGGCCTCGCGCAGTCGATACTGCGCGCCCGGCGTGCGGATGGCCGAGAGGCGCCCGTCCTTGACGAGGCCCAGGACCGTCTTGACGTTCATCTGCCACGCGCGCGCGAGCTCGGACGGACGCACCAACACGTCCGCATCTAAGCACACCTCGTCCGCGATCGTTGACGTCACGGCCCGACTGCGGTTAGCAAGGCGGCGTGACGGCGCCTCGGGGCCATCCCGCGTCGCTCGTCACTCGCGCGTGGTCGCGTGCGTCGGGTGACCGTCGCTCGCATGGGAAGCCGGTGAGAATCCGGCACGGCCCCCGCCACGGTGACCGGGGACGATCTCGAGCAACACCACTGGGGGGCGAACGCTCTGCTCCCTGGGAAGGGCTCGAGGGAGGACGAGCCGGGAGTCCGGAGACCGGACTGCGCGCGACCAACCCGAAGAAGCTCGCGCGGGCGTGCGCGGGCGAGGCTCACCACCATGCGTCATACGTTTTTCTGTGTTGCTGCGCTCACTTGCGCAGCGGCGGCTGGTCTCGCTGCGTGCGGCGACGACGAGGTCTTCCGCGCCGGCCCGGACGCCGGCACCGACGGCGGCCAGCTCGCCGAGGCCGGGCCCGGACCGAGCGCCGAGGGCGGCACATCGGACGCGGGGGACGCCGCGACGTCTCCACGCGTTCGTCTGCTCCTGTCGATGAACAACATGACGACGAGCGAGCTCGTCGCGCTCGACCTCGAGACCGGCGCCGTCGACGGTCGCCTGACCTACCCCGGGTTCATCGGCGCCACGTTCGCGTCCGGCGCCGACCCCTGGCTCCTGCAGTCCGCGGTCGACGTCGTGTCGCTGCTCGACGCGCGCGAGCCGTGGAAGGTCGTGAGCAGCTGGAACGTGGCCGGCACCGACCGGCCCGACGCCTCGCTCCCCAACGCCAACCCCGTCGCCGTCGTCTCGGCGGGCGCCGCCAAGGCGTACGTGGTGCGGTTCAACCGCAACGTGATGCACGTCCTCGACGCGTCGCAGCGCGGCGACGCGGGTGCCCCCGTCAAGTCGATCGACCTCACGTCGCTCCTCCAGGGCGCCGACGCCGACGGGCTCGTCGAGGCGACCTCCGCCGTGTACGTTGCGTCCAAGCGTCGCGTCTACGTGCTCCTCGGGAACGTCGACTTCACCAAGATCGCGGCCGACGGCTTCACCGCGCTCTGCGCGACGACGCAGCCGTCGATCGTCGGCATCGACATCGACACCGACGCCGTGGTCTCTCTCGGCGGGACGGGGCCGCAGGGTTCGATCCTGCTCTCGGGGTACAACCCGGCGATCGGCTCTGCGCTGCGCTACGACGCCGCCAAGGACCGCCTGCTCGTGCTTTCGGCCGGCTGCAACGCGGACGTGGGCGGTGCCGCGGGGCCGATCGAGCGCCGCCGCGTCGAGGAGGTGAGCCTCGCGACCGGGGCCGTGCAGACGCTGCTCTCGCTCGACGCGAAGCCGTTCCCGTCGTCGTTCGCGTTCATCGACGGCACGCGCGCCGCGCTGGCGTTCTTCGGACCCGCGAGCTTCTGGGATCCGTCGCAGGCGGCGCTCGGCGCCGACTTCCCGGGCGGGGCAGAGAACCTCGCGCACGACGGCAAGGGCAACATCGTCGGCGTGCGCAAGACGTTCTTGGCGGACGGCGGCGCGGGGCCGGTCGAGGTGGTCAAGGCGCCCTTCGGCGTCGACGCGGGGGCCGCGACGCCCGTGGCGAACAACCCGTTCACGGACAACACCGGGTTTCTCTCCGGGGCCGAGCTCTGGGTCAAGTGACGTGAACCGCTGGCTCTTCCACCTCGCGCACGCGGGCGACGTCACGTTCGACGACGACGATCGTTACGCGCCCGCGTCGCTCGGGGTGGAGGGCTTCGTGCACGCATCGCACCACGACGCGCTCGAGGCGTCGGCGGCGCTGTACTTCAAGGGAGCCGAGCCGCGCGCGTGGGTGATCGACCCCCGCCGGCTCGACGTCCCGCTGCAGCTCGACGCCACGCCCCGCGGGCCCATGCCGCACATCTACGGCGCGGTGCCTCGCGACGCCATGCGCGAGCTGTCGCTGGCGGACGCCCTCGCGCACGCGGACGTCGTGACGGGCGGACGCGTGTTGTTCGTCGCGTTCGACGGGATGACGTGGCTCGACCTCGTCGGGGTGCTCGACCCGGTCTCGCGGATCGCGTCGATGGGCATCGATCGCTCGCTCGTCTGCGAGGTGGCGCGGGCCACGGCCGAGCCGATCGCCCTCTCGTGGTGCGGGCTCGCGCTGTCCGCGCCGGCGCTCCGGCCCGACCTGTCCGGCGTCGACGTGCTGGTCGTCCCGGGCGGCTACGGCACGCGCGCGCTCGAGCGAGACGCCGACGTGGTCGGGTGGCTCCGTTTGTTCCCCGCCAACCGCCTCGTCGCGTCGGTGTGCACCGGCGCGCTGCTCGTGGGCGCGGCCGGGCGCCTCCGTGGCAAGCGCGCCGTGACGCACCACTCCGAGATGGCGCGCCTCGCCGAGCACGGGGCGACGGCGACGCCGGGCGCGCGCGTGGTCGACGAGGGGCAGCTGATCACCGCGGGCGGCGTGACGTGCGCGCTCGACCTCGGCCTTCACCTGGTCGAGCGCCTCGCGGGAGCGCGCGCGCGGTCGGTCGTCGCCGCGCAGATGGAGATGCCCGGCGCCTGAGGGCCACGGCCGATTCTGCGCGGACTACTTTCCGCGGACGTCCTTGGACTCGTCGAGCGCGAGCAGGTAGTCGCCGAGCATGCGCCCGCGGGCCTTGATCTCCTCGGGCGTCGAGATCGCTCGGAGCACGCGGTCGATCGCGCCGCTGTAGGCGGGCTTGTTGGTCGCGCGGGCGAGCTTGGACAGCGCGCGCACCGCCATCACGTTGTCCTCGAAGGGCACGCGTCGCACGGCGAACACGCCCACCGCGTCGTCGTCCTTCGTGTGCCCGAAGAAGCCGCCGCCGCGCTCGTCGGTGAGCTCCGTGATCATGAGCTCGGCGAGGCGCTCGGCGCGCTCGAGGTAGACGGCCTTGGCCGTCGCCTCGTAGAGGCGCGCCAGGCCGAATGCGAACGCCGCGTTGTCGCTGAGGTACAGGCGCGCGCGGTCACGCTCGGCGGCGGGCACCGGCCCGTGGGTGATGCCCCCGCGCGACGTGGCGTGCGTGTCCCACACGCGCTCGGCGGCGCGCTCGGCCGACGCGAGCACCGCGGCGTCCTTCGTCACCTCGTACATCGTCGTGTAGGCCGCGATGGCGAGGCCGTTCTCGCGGCCGTACTCGTTCTTGTCGATCCGCGGCACGCCCCGCGCGAGCCTGCGCGCCTCGTCGAGCGCGTAGTACTCGTGGCCCGTCATGAACGGCTTGCTCGCGTCGTGCGCGTTCAGGTCCGCGTCCTGCGTCGTGTAGAACCCGCCCTCGGGCCCCTTCATGAAGCGGTCGATGTACGCGAGCATCTTCTTGGCTCGCTCGAGCTGTCGCGGCTCGCGCGCCAGCTTGTAGGCCGTCGCGTAGTTGTCGAGCGCGGGCGCCTGGAACGTCATGAGCTTCTCGAAGTGGGCGTGATCCCAGTCGCTCGCGGCGCTGTACTGGTAGATGCCGCCCCACACCGGGTCGATGAGCTTGCTCTGCGCGTCGAGCGTGAAGAGCGCCTTCTGCCGCGCCTCGGCGTCGCCCTGCTCGGCCTTGCGCAGCATCCACGCGTTGTCCCACCCGAGCGGCGCCTTCTGGGTGCGCCCCCAGCCGCCTCGCTTCTCGTCCCAGTAGTCGTCGAGCTCCACGTCGACCGCGTGCTGGATCCACGCGAGCTGCTCCTCGGCGAGCGGGGTCTTGGGCGCGACCTTCGTGGCCTCGCCCGCCGCGGCGTTCGCCCGCTGGTCCTTCGCGCCGCTCGCCACGACCTCCGAGAGGATCTGGGCGAACTTGTCGGGCGCGATGTACCCGCGGTGCTTGCCGAGCTCCGTCGCGTCGGGCGCGAAGATGACCGTGGCCGGCCAGCCCCAGTCGCCGTAGCGCTCCTCGATGTCCGGGCGCGCGTCGACGTCCACCTTCACCGCGATGAAGTGGGCGTCGAGGATCTTGCGGACGGCGGGGTCGTGGTAGGTCGTCGCCTCCATCACGTGGCACCAGTGGCACCACTCGGCCGACCCATCGAGCACCACGTACTTGCCCTCGGCCCGCGCTCGCTTGAAGGTCTCCGGTGAGAACGTGCCCCACGCGAGCGGCGCTCGGGGCGCGCCCTCGGCGTGGGCGGCGGTCGTGACGGGACGGGTGGACGCCTTCGGGGAGGCGCACGCGCCGACCGAGAGGGTCAGGACACACAAGAAGGGGACTGCCACGCGCATCGTGATCACTCTACGCGCCGGCGCGGCGCTTGGTTGCGCACGCCGCGCCTACATTGGCGCACATCAGCGCGCCCTTCAGAGCTGACGCCAGTCGAGCACGAGCACGCGCCGCGGCGAGATGACGTAGTCGACGCTCTGACGCGTGCCGATCGCCTCGCCGCCGATCTGCAGCGGCATCGGGCGCGAGAACGTCATCCGCACGGCGGTGGCGAACCAGTCGCGCATGCCGCGGAGCGGGTGGGTGCCCTTCCAGAGCTTGGGGATGTCCTTGATCGCGCCGAGCGCGCCGCGGTCGTAGATGCGCACGTTCATGCGGTCGAGCAGCCGCTCGGCGTGCGGGTAGGCGCGGAAGCCGTAGCCGAACTCGGGGCACGTGGCCGCGCCCGCCACGCTCGCGAGCCCCTCGTAGAGCACCGTGCCTCGCCGCGCGTCGATGCGGCGGAGCCGACGCTCGGCGTCGATCGTGAGCACGTCGTCGCCGAGGTTCTCGATGATGACGTGCGCGCGGCCGCTCACGATGGTCTTGGGCGTCGTACGAAAGAGCATGGCCGTCAGGTAGCCGAGCGAGCTCTTGGCGAGGCGGCTCGACGGCGACTGTTCGACCTGCTGCCGGTAGTCGTCGAGGATCTGCGCGTCCCAGCCGCACCCGCCGAAGAACGTGAGCATGCCGTCGCAGCGGAAGATGGCGTAGCGACGCGTCGGGATCGGCCCGTCGATCTTCTTGAGCGCGCGCACGCACCAATCGAGCTTGCGCGCGCCGAGCGCGTGCGCCCACGCGTTGCCGGTGCCGAGCGGCAGCGCGCCCACGACGGGGAAGTCGTCTCCCTCGGGCACGACGCGGTCGAGCGCGTTGAGGAGGGCGACGCACGAGCCGTCGCCGCCCGCGGCGAGGACGCACTCGGGCGTGGGGATGGATCGCAGCCAACCGTCGAGCTCGGCCGCGTTGCGGGTGAGGCGCACGCTCGCGCCGGGGAGGGCGCGGGAGATCTGCGCGGCGACGCGGCGCCCGCCGCGCTTGGCGTTCGCGTTGACCACGATGTAGAGCCCGCGCCCCTCGGCCATCAGCGCGCCCTCCGGCCGGTATCGGGCGCGTCGCCCGGCCGCGCGCTTCGCCGCGCGTCGACGACGGTCGGCGCCGAGGTGGCTACGGCTTCGCCGGCGTTCTCGGTGGAGAGCGTGGAGGAGCGGCCCCGAGACGGCACCCGCCCACCTTACAGAATTCGACCTCGAAGCTGGGGATTGATCGCGGCGAAAACCCTCCGTACCATCGGTCCTCCGCAGTTCCCGGCTTCGAATTTTCTCAATGATGTGGCCGCCTTGCACGAGGTGGCCCAAGGTAAAGATGAGCGCGAACACGATTCCCAACGCCCTGGGCATCCTCCAGGACGATCCCGACAACGAGACAGCGTGGACGGAGCTGCGCGACTCGCTCGGGTTCACGTCCGACGACGGCGTCGTCGACCCGGGCGATCTCGGCGCCGAGCAGCTGGCCGAGCTCCTCGAGGCGGCGCGTCGCGCGCACGAGATGCGTCGCGAGTACGACGCCGTCGCCAACCTCCTCGAGATCGAAGCGGCGCTCGCCACGGGGGAGCGGGAGGCGGAGCTCGTCGCGGAGCTCGCACGCGTGCGCGACGAGCTGCTGCTCGACGACGAGCGCGGGGTGGCGGCCTACAAGCGGCTCTTGTCGCTCCGGCCCGACGACGCCGACGCGACCGACGCCATCGAGCGCGCGGAGGCCAAGCGCACCAAGTGGAAGGACCTCGTCTCGCGCTACTCCGACGAGGCGAAGGGCGCCAACGACCCGGCGTTCAAGAGCTCTCTGCTCGTGAGCGCCGCCGAGGTGGCGTACCGCTACGGGCGGCTCGAGCTCGAGGCGCAGAGCTCTGCGGCCGCGCCCGACGACCAGGGACCGCGGAGCGGCAAGGGCAAGAAGAAGCAGAAGGCGGCCGCCGCGCCCAAGCAAGCCGAGCTCAAGAAGAAGCTCGTCGAGAAGATCATCGACAAGCTCAAGCAGGCCCTCGAGCTCGACCCCAAGAACCGCCGCGCCGGGCACCTGCTCGAGCGCGTCTTCCGTGACGAGGAGCGCTGGGACGATCTCGCCGTCGCCCTCGACCAGTTCGCCGGCGATCTCCCTGCCAAAGAAGACAAGATCGCGGCGTTGACGCGGCTCGCGCGCCTCTTCCGCCGTCGCCTCGAGCAGCCCGAGAAGGCCATCGCGGCCTACGAGCGGCTCCTCGACCTCGCGCCCGGTCACCAAGAGGCGACGAGCGCGCTCGTCGATCATTTCACGGCCCGTGAGATGTGGGAGCACCTCGTCTCGCTCTACGACGGTCAGCTCGCCGGCGGCGGCGTGCGCCCCGGTCAGGAGCCCGGCGTCATCCTCCAGATCGCGATGGTGCAGTGGAAGATGCGCGGCCGCCCCGACGCGGCCGAGCCGTACTTCGAGCGCCTGCGCAAGCTCGAGCCAGCGCACCCGGGCATGCTGTCGTTCTTCCGCGAGTGGTGCGGCGAGAAGCAAGAGACGTCGCGCCTCGCGGCCATCCTCCACGACGCGCAGCGCGCGATGCCCGACGGGCCCGAGCGCGCGAAGATCGCGGCCGAGATCGCGCAGCACGCCGAAGAGGGCGCCAACGCGCAGAAGGCCGTCGAGCAGTGGCGGTCGGTGCTCCGCGCCGATCCGTCCAACGCCGAGGCGCGCAGCGCCCTCAAGCGCCTCTACCGGCAGACCGGCGCCTTTACGCACCTCACCGACGTCCTGCGCGGCGAGCTCGAGCGCATCCCGGCCGAGGACGCCGCGGCGCGCCTGCCCATCCTGCGCGAGATCGCGGAGCTCTATCGCGAGCACATCAAGAGCGACTCCGCGCTCGTCACGGTGCTGTCGCAGATCATCGCGCTCGACCCGACCGACGCCGCCGCCGTCGGCGAGCTCGCCCGCGTGTACGAGGCCCTCGGCCGGTGGCGCGACCTGCTCACGACCCAGATGCGCCTCGCGGAGCTCGAGACCAAGACCGAGGACCGCGTCGCCCTCTACCGCGCCGTCGCCCAGCGTTGGCTCGACCAGTTCTCCAACGTGCAGAACGCGATGGAGGCCTACGAGCGGCTCCGCGAGCTCGCGCCCGGCGACGCCGAGGCCAACGAGAAGCTCAAGGAGCTCTACGGCAAGCGGCGCGCGTACCGGCAGCTCTTCGACCTCTACGCGTACGAAGAGGAGCACCTGCCCGACGGCCCCGAGCGCAACGCGCTGCGCGTCGAGATGGCCAAGCTCGCAGCCGAGCGCCTCGATCGCTCGGCCGACGCCGTCCGCCTCTACCGCCTCGTGCTCGAGGCGCAGCCCGACGACGCGAGCGTGCTCGACGCGCTCGAGAAGCACGCCGAGCGCGAGCGAGACTGGGCCACCGTGGCCGAGGTCCTCGAGCGCCGCGTCGACCAGTCCGACGGCGCCGAGGCCAAGCTGGCCGCGCTGCAGAAGCTCGGGGCCGTGTACGCCGACCGTCTCAAGGACGCCAACGCCTCGCTCCGCGTGTGGCGCCGCGTGCTCGAGGCGTCACCGGGGCACGCCAAGGCGACGCGTATCCTGCGCGACAGCTACCTCGCCATCGGCGACTACGACGGGCTCACGGCGCTCTACGGCGAGGCGGGCGACTGGGACGGGCTCGCCGACGTGCTCTCGAACCAGGCCGACAAGGTGACCGACCCGGAGCTCAAGGTGAGCTTGTCGTTCCGGTGCGCCGACATCTACGTGCAGCAGCTCGGCTCGCCCGAGCGAGCGTTCCGTTCGTACGAGCGCGTCCTCTCGGTGCACCCGACCGACCGCCGCGCCGCCGAGGCGCTCGCGCCGCTCTACGAGGCCGACGAGAAGTGGGCGAGGGTGCCCGCGTTGTACGAGGTGCTGCTCGGGCACACGGACGACAAGGACGAGAAGCGTGCACTCTACACCAAGCTCGCCGACGTCGCCGAGTCGAAGCTCAACGACGACGCCGCGGCCTTCGGCTACGCGCGCAAGGCCTACGAGCTCGCGCCCGACGCCGAGGGCGCGCTCGACGCGCTCGAGCGCCGCGCCAAGAGCACCCAGGCGTGGCCCGCGTTCATCGAGGCCATGCAGACGCGTCTCGCCACCGACGACGTCTTCGTGACCGAGCGGCGCGCGCTGCGCGTCAAGCTCGCCGAGGTGTCCGCGACGCAGCTCGGACGCATGGACGACGCGATCCAGGCGTACCGCGCCCTCCTCGAGGAGGACAGCGGTGACGACATGGCGCTCGCCGCGCTCGACCGCATCTTGCGGCAGGATCCGGAGCGCCGCGACGATCTGCGCTGGGTGTTCGAGCGCCGCATCGAGCGAGCCTCGGGCGACGCGAAGCTCGCCACCATGAGCGAGCTCGCCCTCCTCGAGGAGGAGTCCTTCGGCTCGCCGGGCAACGCGGCCAAGGTGCACGAGCGCATCCTCGAAGAGTGGCCGTCGCACGGCCCGTCCCTCCGGGCCCTGTCGCGCCTGCTGCTCGCCGCGGGAGACGCCGAGGGCGCGTCGCGCGTGCTCGAGCGAGACCGCGACGGCCGCGAAGGCGCCGAGCGCGTGTCGCGCGAGGTCGAGCTCGCGCGGATGTACCTCGGCCCGCTCAAGAAGCCCACCGAGGCGCTCGCGGCCTGCCGGCGCGCGCTCGAGCTGTCGCCCAACGACGCCGTGGTCGTGTCGGTCGTCGAGGAGCTGCTCCCCGTGGCCGAGACGCGGTCGCAGGCGGCCGTGCTGCTCGACGAGTGCTACGCCGCGGCCGGCGCCTACGCCAAGCAGTCCGACGTGCTCATGGTGCTCATCGCGACGGCGGCCTCCAAGGCCGACCAGCAGCGCCTCTTGCTGCGCCTCGCCGACGTGAAGGACAAGCTCGGTGACCGAGCGGGCGCCTTCGAGGTGTTGGCGCGCGCGTGCGCCGAGGCGCCGAGCGACCTCGAGCTGTGGGACCGGCTCGCCGTGCTCGCGAACAAGACGCACCGCACGCAGGCCTTCGTCGACGCGCTCGTCGTGGCCGTCCCCCCCACCGGCGACACCGGGCTCCCGCTGAGCGTCGAGCTCGATCTCGCCGAGCGCGCGGCGACCTTGTACGACGAAGGCCTCGGCGACGTCGACAAGGCCACGCCTTACCTCGATCGCATCCTCGCGCGCGATCCGGCCAACGAGCGCGCGTTCGCGCGGCTCAAGCAGATCCTCACCACGCGCGAGCGCTGGACCGACCTCGAGGCCCTGTACGAGCGCGTCGTCACGTCGACCGAAGACCCGACCCGACGCGCAGAGCTGCTCAGTGAGGTCGCGCTCGTCGCCGAAGACATCACGAACGACGAAGAGCGGGCCATCGGCTACTACGAGCGCATCCTCGCCATCGATCCGGCGCACGAGCAGGCCAACGCGTCGCTCGAGAAGCTCTACGCGGCGCGCGAGCGCTGGCAGGGGCTCGCCACGTTGCTCGACAACCGACTCCGCGGCGGCAACGCGCCCGACCCGATGGCGCTCCACCTGCGCCTCGGCGTGCTCGAGTTCGAGCGCCTGGGCAACCCCAAGTCCGCGCTCAACCACCTCGAGGAGGTCGTGGTCGCCGACTCGTCCGTCCGCGAGGCGCGCGCCATCATCGAGAAGTGTCTCGACGTGCCCGAGCTCCGCTCTCGCGCCGCGTTCGTTCTCGAAGGGGTCTACGCCGAGCGCGACGAGCCGCGTGAGCTCGTGCGCGCGCTCGAGGTGCGCCTCGAGTTCGTGACCGACGACGTCGAACGTCGTGAGCTCCTGCGTCGCATCGCCGAGCTACGCGACGAGCGCCTCACCGACGATCGTGGCGCATTCGATGCATATGCACGCTTCATCCCGCTCTCGCCGGGCGAGGCCGAGGCGCGCGCACGCTTTCTCCAGATCGCCGAGCGCCTCCAGCGAGAGGCGGACGCGGCCGAGGTGTTGCTGCAAGCCGCGCAGAACGCCGACGCGCCGCAGCCGCGCGCCGACGTGCTCAGCGAGGTCGCGCGCGTCTACGAGGCCACGGGGCAGCTCGACGCGGCCGAGGGCGTGCACAAGCAGGTGCTCGAGCTCGACCCCGAGGACCCGGCGCTCGTCGTGCCGGCCACGCGCGCGCTCGAGCGCCTCTACGCCTCTGCGGGCAAGACCCGAGAGCTCGCCGGCGTGCTCAAGATGCAGGTGCGCCTCGAGGACGACCGCGACGCGCGTCAGCAGCTCCTGGCGCGTCTCGGTGATCTCTCCGAGACGGTGCTCGGCGACGACGCGGGCGCGATCGAGGCCTGGAAGCTCCGCCTCGAGGACGACCCGGGAGACGAGGCGGCCCTCGCGTCGCTCGACAGGCTCTACGAGCGCGCTGGCGATCACCGCGCCCTCGTCGAGATCCTCCGCGCCCGCGAGCGCCAGGCCAACGACGGCGCCACCCGACGCGAGCTGATGGTGCGCCTCGCGCAGACGCTCGCCGACAAGCTCGGCGACGTGCCCGAGGCCCTGCTCGCGTACCGCGCGGTCCTCGACGACTTCGGCGCCGAGGCCTCGGTGCTCCAGGCGCTCTCGCGGCTCTACGTGTCGGCCGAGCGCTGGCCCGACCTCGCCGAGACCCTCGAGGCCGAGCTGGCCATCGCGACCGAGCCCGAGCACCGCCTCGGGCTGCTCGCGCGCCTCGGTGACGTGCGCCGCGAGCGGCTCGACGAGCTGCCCTCTGCCCTCGACGCGTACCGGCAGGCCTTGACGCTCGAGCCGGGGCACGCGTCGACGCGCGCCGCCCTCGAGGCGCTCCTCGAGCGGGAGGACGCACGCGAAGAGGCGTCGGAGATCCTGCGGCCCCTCTACGAGGCCGACGGCGTGTTCGACAAGCTCCTGCGCGTGCTCGACATCCAGGCCGAGCTCGCCGCAGACCCGTCCGAGCGCCTGCGGATCCTCGCCGAGGCCGTGACGATCTCCGAGGGCTCGCTCGCAGACCCCGGGCGCGCGTTCGGCTACGCGTCGCGCGGCCTCGCCGACGCCGCGGGAGACCCGAGCCTGCGCGCGTGGCTCGAGCGCATCGAGCGCCTCGCGGCCGCGACCGAGCGCTGGCGCGAGCTCGCCGACCTGCTCACCGAGGTCGCGCCCGACATCCTCGACGAGGACGCGCAGATCGACGTCATCGTCCGTGTGGGCGAGCTCGCGCACGCGCGCCTGTCCGACAACGCCCGCGCCAAGGCGAGCTACCGACGCGCGCTCGAGATCCGTCCCGACGAGGGCGCCGCTCTCCGCGCGCTCGAAGAGCTCTACCAAGCCGACGGAGAGAGCACCGAGCTGCTCGAGATCCTCAAGCGTCGCGCCGAGCTGGCGTCGACCGACGACGAGCGTATGGCGCTCCTCTTCAAGCAGGCGCGGCTCTGCGACGACGCGCTCGGCGACAAGGAGGGGGCCATCGCCGTCTACGAGCAGATCCTCGAGATCTCGCTCCACGACGACGCGGTCGCCGCGCTCGAGCGGCTGTACGCCGCCGCCGGTCGTTGGCCCGACCTCGTCGCGCTCATCGAGCGCGAGCTCGAGCTCGAGGTGCCCGCAGCCCGGCGCGCCGACCTGCTCCACAAGCTCGGGCGCATCTATGACGTCGAGCTGCTGGAGCCCGAGCGCGCGCTCGACCAGCTCGAGGAGGCCCTGCGGGTCGTCCCCATGCACGACGCGACCGTGGCCACGCTCGAGGGGCTCATGGAGACCTCGACCCTCGCCGCGCGCGCCGCCGAGCTGCTCGAGGACGTGTACCTCGCCAAGCTCGACTGGCGGAAGGTGATGCGCACGATCGACGCGCGCCTTCGCCACAGCCAAGACCCCGAGGAGCGCGGCGCGCTGCTCCGGCGGCTCGCCAAGCTGCACGAAGAGCAAGAGGAGAACTACAACGAGGCCCTCGAGGTGATGGGCAAGCTCCTCGCCGAGGACATCACCGACGAGTCGACGTGGGCCGAGCTCGAGCGTCTCGCGCGCGTCGCCAACGCCGAGGGGCGCCTCGCCGAGATCCTCGCTGCCGAGCTCGACAAGATCACGGCCGACGAGCCGGCCACCGCGCGGCTCGCCCGTCGCGCCGGCGAGCTCTTCGAGGCCAAGCAGGACTTCGAGCGGGCGCTCAGCTACTACCGTCGCTCGTACCGGTTCGCCCCCGAAGAGGGGCGGGCGGCGTTCGACGCCATCGATCGCATCCTCAAGGCCACCGGGCGGCCCGCCGAGCGCGTCACGCTGTACCGCAACTCGCTCGACTACCGTCTCGAGCCTCAGGATCGCGTCAAGACGCTCCACACGATCGCCGCGATCGAGGAGACCGATCTCGGCGACGACGACGCCGCGATCCTCACGTACCGCGGCGTGCTCGACGTCGACGAAGAGGAGCCCAAGGCCGTCGAGGCGCTCGTGCGCCTGTACACGCGACGCGAGCGGTGGCGTGACGTCGCCGACCTGCACCGCCGCCGGGCAGAGATGAGCGCGCTCCCCGAGGACGAGGCGCGTCACCGCCTCGAGCTCGGCACCGTGCTCGCGACCAAGGTCGAAGACCTCCCGGGGGCGATGGACGAGTACGAGGCCATCCTCGGCATCGGCGAGCCGGGCTCCGAGCCGGTCCGGGGCGCGATCACCGCCCTCGAGCGCCTGCTCGACAACGAGGAGCACCGCGCCCGCGCCGTGGAGCTCCTGCGGCCCGTCTACGAGCGGCTCGACGACTGGCGCAAGCTCGTCCAGGCCAACGAGCACCGGCTCGTGCTGGCCGCGACCGACAACGAGAAGGTCGCGATCCTGCGCGAGAGCGCCACGCTGTTCGAGCAGCGCGGCAACGATCCCGACCGCGCGTTCGAGGCGCTGCGCGATGCGTTCGTGCTCGACCCCGACGACGGTGACACGCGCGAGGAGCTCGACCGCGTCGCCGTCGTGACGAGCCGATGGGACGACCTCGCGGCCGCCTACGAAGAGGGCATCGTCAAGACCGAGGACATCGGCAAACGAGAGCTGCTCGAGGCGCTCGCGATGCTCCACGACAAGCGCCGCGACGATCCGCGCCGCGCGCTCGAGGCCTACGAGCGGCTCTTCAAGCTCGACGAGACCGACGTGCGCGTCCTCGAAGAGATGGACATGCTCGCGACGCTGCTCTCGGATTGGGAGGCGGTCGTCTGGGTGCTCGCCAAGAAGGCCGAGCTGGCGCCGTCCGACGAAGAGCGGGCGAGCACGTGGCGGCGCATCGGAGAGGCGCGTCGCGACATGCTCGACGATCTGCCCGGCGCGATCGACGCGTACGAGCGCGCGCTCGAGCTGGAGCCCGACAGCGCGTTCACGATCGACAACCTCATCGACCTGCACGAGTCGAAGAACGACGCGGCGCGCCTCGTCGATCTCTACCGCCGGCGGGTCGAGCTGTGCACCGAGGACGACGCCGACCTCAAGCACCGGCTGCTCGTCGACGCGGCCAAGTGTTACGAGCTCGGGCTCTCCGACCCGCGCGAGGCCGTCGCGCTCCTGTCCGAGGCGCTCGCCCTCAAGCCTTCGGATCGCGACGTGCTCGCCAAGCTGGGCAGCCTCTTCGAGGCCGAGCGCATGTGGCCGGATTTGCTCGATAATATCGGTGTTCGCCTGGGCCTCGAAGAGGACGCCGGCGAGCAGCGCGCCCTCAAGAAGCGCATGGCCGAGCTGCTCGCGACCGAGCTCGACGACCTGCCGCGGGCCCTCGACACGTACCGCGAGGTGCTGCAGGGCGGCTACGACGAACAGAGCGTCGCCGCAGTACGCAAGATCGGCGAGGCGCGCGAGGAGCTGCGCAAGGACGCCGCCGACGTGCTCGAGCCCGTGCTGCGCGCTGCAGGCCGCGGCGAGGAGCTCGTCGACGTGCTCGAGATGAGGCTGCGGGCGCTCAACGTGGCCGAAGAGCGCGCCGCGACCCTCCGCGCGATCGCCGAGGTCTGCGAGACGTCGCTGAGTCAGACCGACCGGGCCGCGGACGCGCTCTTGCGCGCGTTCGGCGAGACCCCGCACGAGCCCGTGATCCACGAAGAGATCGAGCGGCTCGCCGCGACCCGCGGCGAAGAGGCGTGGCGGCGCTACGCCGACGCGATCACCGACAAGGCCGGGGCGATCTTCGACGCGCGCGTGACCACCGACCTCTACATGAGGCTCGGGCGCGTGTGCGAGCGACACCTGGGCGATCTCCGCCGGGCGGCCGAGGCGTACCAGCGCGCCGCCGAGCAGGGAGGCGACAACGTCGAGGTGCTCTCGTCTCTCGAGGTCGCGTACGGCGGGCTCGACGACACGCGCTCGCTCATGGACGTGCTCGAGCGTCGCATCGCCATCACCGAGGCGGCCGACGAGCAGGCGGGGCTCTTCCACCGCCTCGCGTCGCTGCAGATCGGACCGCTCGGCGACAAGCAGCAGGGGCTCATGACCCTGCGCACGGCGCTCGAGAAGGCGCCCGATCACGCGCCGAGCCTCCAAGCGCTCGAAGCGCTGCTCTCCGAGGACGATCTGTTCGACGAGGTGTTCGAGACGCTCGAGTTCGTCTACCGCGCGCTCGGCCGGACGCAGGACCTGGGCGCCCTGTACTCGCGCAGGGTCGACCGCGTGAAGGACCCGCGCGACCGGACGCGCGCGCGCCTCGAGCTGGTCAAGGTGCTCGAGAACGACGTGTCCGACCTCTCCGGCGCCCTCAGGGCGGCCGGGGAGGCGCTCGTCGGAGATCCGCTCGACGTCGATGCCCTCTCCGAGGTCGAACGCCTCGCGGAGCGCACGGGGTCGTGGTCCGACGCGGCGAGCGCCCTCGCGCTCGCGGTCGAGACGGGCGAGTCCGGCCGCACCGATGTCTCGACGACGTCGATGGTGGCGGGACGCGCGGCCGCGCTGCTGTGGGCGCGGCTCGGACGGTGGCGGAGGGACCACCTCGCGGACGAGACGGGCGCCGAAGAGGCCTTCGTCCGTGCGTCCGAGCGCGATCCCGAGAACCTCGACGTCGTGCGCGCCATCGAGGCCCTGCGCCGCGGGCCAGGGCGAGAGCGCGAGCTCGTCGCGACGCTGCGGGCGCGCGCCAAGCTCGAGGTCGACTTCGGCACGAAGGGTGAGATCTACCGCGAGGCGCTGGGCTTCGCCGAGGGACTCTTGGCCGATCCCGCCCTCGCCGAGGCGACGCTCCGCGACGCCCTCTCGGAGATGGACACCGACACCTGGGCGCTCGGCGAGCTGACGCGGGTGCGTCGCGCGGCCGGCGACCACGCCGAGGTCGTCACGCTCCTCTTGCGCAACGCGGAGGCCGAGATGGACGGCCTCAAGGCGCTCGCGCTCAAGCACGACGCCGCCGAGGTGCTCGCGCGCGACGTCGGCGACAAGGCGCGCGCCGCGGAGCTCTACAAGGAGATCCTCGAGCGTGAGCCCGCCGACCCGCGCGCGGCGGACCGCCTCGCGACCATCTACCGAGACCTCGGGCGCCACGAAGATCTGCGCGACCTGCTCCGTGATCTCGTCGACGTGGCCTCGAGCCCCGAGGAGCGCTCACGCCTCCGCGTCGAGATGGCCAAGCTGCAGCTCGAGAGCTTCGACGCACCCGACGACGCGGTCGACACGCTCCGCGCCGTGCTCGAAGAGGAGCCCGACCACGCGGGCGCCGTCGTCGCGCTCTCGGAGATCCTCGAGAAGGTGGGGCGCGACGAGGAGCTTGCCGAGCTGCTCCAGACGCAGATCGGTCGCGCCCGCGCGGCCGGCGACGCCGCAAAGGAGCTCGACCTCATGGTCCGGCTCGGTGAGATCCTCGAGTCGCGCGTCAAGGACGTCGGGCGCGCCCTCAAGACGTTCGAAGAGGTGCTCGAGCGCGATCCCGCGCACCGCGGCGCCCTCGAGGCCGTGGCGCGTCTGTGCGAAGAGCGCGGCAACTGGGAGGGCGCCGCGGGCGCGCTCGCCAAGCTCCTCGACACCACGGACGGCGACGCGGGGGTGGAGCTGGCGCTCCGGCTCGCCGCGGCGCGCGAGAAGCTCGACGACCGCGCAGGGGTCGAGCAAGCGCTCAAGCGTGCGCTCGAGATCGACCCGAGGCGCGGCGAGGTGCGCGATCGGCTCATCTCGCTCTACGAGAAGGGCGAGAGCTGGACGGAGCTCGCGGCGGTGCTCGTCGACGCGGCCGACATCATCCACGCCGACCACCCCGAGCTCGCCGCCCAGGCGTCGGGTGGGGCAGCGGCGCCGCCGGGCGCGTCGATGGCACCTCCGCCGCCGGAGCCGGTGGCCGAGCAGGTGGCGCTCCTTCGGCGCGCGGCCGAGATCCACATCAAGAAGCGCCGCGCGAGCGGCGACGCGGTGCCTCTCCTCGAGCGCGCCGCCGAGCTGGTGCCGCACGATCGCGAGCTGTTGCTCGCGCTCTGCGACGCCTACACCGGGTCGGGCAAGGAGCGCTCGGCCGCCGACGTGCTCGAGAAGATCATCGCGTCGTTCGGCGGACGTCGGAGCAAGGAGCTGTCGCTCTACCACCACCGCCTCGGCCGAGCGCTCAGCCAGCTCGGCGACAAGGACGTCGCGCTCTCGCAGTTCGACATGGCGTTCAAGATCGATCCGGGCTCCGTCGAGGTGCTCAAGGACCTCGGCGTGCTCGCGCTCGAGACCAACGATCTGGAGCGGGCCCAGAAGACCTTCCGCGCGCTGCTCCTGCAGAAGCTCGACGGTGAGGCCGTCATCTCCAAGGGTGAGGTCTTCTACTACCTGGGCGAGATCAGCATGAAGCAGGGCGACAAGGCCAAGGCGGTGCAGATGCTCGAGCGCGCCGTCGAGAACGAGCCCTCGCTCGATCGCGCCAAGACCATGCTGGAGGACCTGAAGGGCGCGTGAGCGCCGCCGTGGTCGAGGCGAGGGGAGGGCCGATCGTCCGCCTCGCGTGCGCGCTGGTGTCGTGGCTCGTCCGGGCCTGGCGGGCCACGCTGCGCGTTCGCGTCGTGACGCACCCGGCGCTCGAGGCCGACACGCGACCGCGCGTGCTCTGCCTCCGCCACGGCGCGTCGACCACGCTCCTCGCCGCGCCGCCCACGAGGCCCACCACCGCGCTCGTGAGCCGCTCGCGTGACGGAGAGCTCGGCGCGGCGCTCCTCGGCCGCCTGGGCCTCGGCGTCGTCCGTGGCTCGACGTCGCGAGGCGGCGCCTCGGGCCTTCGCGCCCTCGTCCGCGTCCTCCGGGCCGGGCGCGACGCGGCGATCGCCGTCGACGGCCCGCGCGGCCCCAGGGGGAGGGTCGCTCCTGGCGCCATCGCCGCGGCCCGCCTCGGCGGCGGCGTGCTCGTGCCCGTCCGCGCCCACGCGCGGTGGGCCATTCGGCTCGGGACCTGGGACGCCCACGTCGTCCCGCTCCCGTTTTGTCAGGTCGAGATTTCGCTCGGGGCCCCGCTCTGCGCGCGCTCGGCGACCCCGACGGCCTTGGCCGAGGCGCTCGAAAAGTCGTTCAAGAACGGTACTTTAGCGCTCCAGGGGCCAGATGCGCGGTCTGCTTGCCTCCCTCCGCCGTCCGGCGGTACCGTGCCAGGTTGAATGGCGTGAGGCCCGGGACGTCCAACACGGAGGTTCCCGCGCCTCTTTCGACCATCCATAGCTTGCCGCCTTGCGGGAGGAGAAAAGTCACCATGCGCACCTCGTTCGGTCTCTTCGGTATCGTCGGCCTCGTCGCCCTGTCTGCGTGCAGCGTCTCGACGACGGACAACAGCATCACGTTCAAGACGAAGCCCGAGTTCGTCGACGTCTCGCAGCCGGCGCAAACGGCCACGACCGACTGGAACGGCGAGGACATCAGCATCAAGAACGACGGCGTGAACCCGCTCGTCGGCGCCGGCGGCATCGTCGTCAACTTCGACTCGTCGGCGACCAAGATCAGCGTCAAGGCCGACTTCGCGGCGCGGGCCGACGTCGAGGCCGACGCGCGCGAGTCCATCAAGGACGCCATCGGCACCCTCAAGATCACCGAGTCGAACGGCTTCACCATCAACTGCGGTCACGGCGGCAAGCACGGCTCGTCCGACGTCGCCAACTCGGGATGCAAGCGCATGGTCGTCACCCTGCCCACGGGCTCGGCGGCCAAGCCGGTGCGCCTGACGATCGGCAACGGCATGGGCGACGTGAAGTTCCAGGGAACGGCCCCCACGGTCTCGTACCTCAAGGTCGACAACAACGGCCTCGGCGACGTCGACGTCTCGGTCGTTCCGGTCAAGGACGCCGAGCTCGTCGTGATCGGCGAGGACAAGGTGAGCGTCGGCCTCCCGCCCGACTTCACCGCGGCGTCGGTCGTGCTCGACGCGGGCAGCGGCTCCGACGCGGCGACGCGCATCATCACGACCGACTTCCCCGAGATGAAGAGCGGTCAGGCGTTCGGTACGGCCGGCGCCAACACCGTCAAGGTGCTCAACGTCCTCAACAAGGGCCTCTTGAGCGACGACACGATCACCATCAAGAAGTTCTGATCGGCCGAGCGTCGCGCGGCGACTACGGTCGTCGCGCGATCGCGTCGATCTCCACGCGAGCGCCCTTTGGCAGCGCGGACACCTGCACGGTGGCGCGCGCCGGGGGCGCTTTTTCGTCGAAGCGCTTCGCGTAGGTGGCGTTGACCGCCTGGAAGTCGCCGAGGTCGGTCAGGTAGATCGTCGTCTTGACGACGTTCTCGAACGCGCAGCCGGCCGCCGCGAGCACCGCCGCGAGGTTGTCGAGCACGCGCTCGGTCTCGACCTCGATCGTGGCGCTCACGAGCTCGCCCGTCGCGGGGTCGAGCGGCACCTGCCCGCTCAGGAACACGAGATCCCCCGAGCGGATGGCCTGCGAGTACGGTCCGATCGCCGCGGGGGCGTCCTTCGTCGAGATGGCTTGCATGGCGCCGACTCTCGCACGAGGCGCGGGCCCGGGGAAGGGCTCAGAGGCCGCGTCGGCCGGCGAGCGCGCGCCCCATCGTGATCGGGTCGGCGTACTCCAGATCGCCGCCGTGCGGCACGCCGCTCGCGATGCGCGTCATCGACACGCCGAGCGACGCCAGCTCCCGCTTGAGCAACAGCGCCGTCGCCTCGCCGTCGACGCTCGGCGGCGTCGCGACGATGATCTCCGTCACGCCGTCGTCGGCCACGAGGCGGAGCAGGCGAGGGATGGGGAGGTCCTCGGGGCCGATGCCCTCGAGCGGCGACAAGAGCCGGCCGAGCACGAAGTAGCGCCCCTTCATGGCCATGGTCCGCTCGATGGCCATGAGATCGTGCACGCGGGCCACGACGCAGAGGATCGTGGGATCGCGACGGGAGTCGGCGCAGATCTCACAGACCGTAGGTCCGTCGGCGCGCACCTCGGCCACGTTCCCGCACCGCTCGCACGGGCGCAGCTCGTCGCGCAGCGTGGCGAGCTCCCGCGCGAGCTCGCGCGGCGTCTCCTCGTCACCCGTGAGCAGGTGGAGCACGTACCGCTGCGCGGTCTTCTCGCCGACGCCAGGCAGCCTCGCGAAGAGCTGCACCAGACGGCGGACCTTCATGTTCGACATGCGCGTCTCGCGGGCGTCAGAGGACGCCGGGCACCTTCACGCCGCCCGTGACCTTCTCGAGCTCGGCTTCCATGGCCTTGTCTGCGAGCTCCATGGCCGCGTTGACCGCCGCGCACACGCCGTCGAGCGCCGTGTCGATGCCCTCTTGTCCGATGAGCTCGGGGTCGAGCTCGATCTTCACGACGCGCCGCCCGTACGTGACGGTGGCCTTGACCTTGTCGCCGAGCGACGTCGACGTGACCTCGCGCGTCGACAGCTCCTGCTTGGTCGCGTCGATCTTGCGCTGCATGCGCGCGGCCTGGCGCATCAGCTCGTTCATGCCACCGCGAAACTGGCTCATGACTCAGTCCTCCTCGGGGACGCGGATCTCTCGGAGCTCCGCGTCGAATAGCGAGATCACCTTCTGCACCAGCGGGTGCGCCTCTACCTGACGGCGCGCCTCGGCGACGCGCGCGCGCTTCTTCGCGGCGTCGATCGACGCGACGCTCGCGACGGTGCTCGCGCGAGCCGACACGTCGAGCTCGACCTCGGCCCGCGCGCCGTGGACCCGCTCGCTCGCCGCGGCGATCACCTCGGTCACGCGTTCGTCCTCGGCGCGCGCGGCCTCGAACGAGGTAGGGAGCAGGCCGATGACGACGCGCGCCTTGGTCACCTCGAGCGGCGCGGCCAGCTCGAGCAACGACGCCACACCCGGCTTGTCGGTGCGGATCTCGTCGAGGATGGCGCGCCACGCGCTGAGCGCCTCGTCGGGCGGGGCGGGGAGCGGCTCGGGCTCCGGCTCGGGCTTGGTCGCGAACGCGCCCGACACGGGCGGAGGCTCCGGCGACGGCGCGGGCATGCTCACCTCGGTCGACGACTCGAGCGCGGCGACCGCGGCCGGCATCGCGAACGGGGAGTCTTCGTCGGCGAGCGCGAGGGCGCCGCTCGTTCGCGCGGCGGTGGGCCGCGTGCTCTGCGCCGAGCGCACCGGCGTGAGCCGCGAGCTCGAGGTGACGGGCTCGTCGATCGACGGCGGCGCGCTCGTGGCCGAGGCCGGCGACGCGCCCCGGCTCGCCCCTCCGCCCCCGCCCGAGGACGAGCCGCGCGGGGCAGGCCCGCCGCGCGGGGGAGGCGAGCCCGTGGCGAGGCGCCGCTCGAGCTCTCCGATGCGCAGGAGCAGATCGTCGAGGGGGAGCAGCGGCGGGCGCTGCGCGAGGCGGACGACGGCGAGCTCGACCGAAGCGCGCACCTGGCCGCTCTTGACGATCTCGTCGTACGCCTTGGAGAGGCCCTGGAAGAGGCGCGCGAGATCGTCGGCTTGGCTGTCGGCGGCCAGCGCCATCACGTCGTCGAGCTCTCGGTCGGCGAGATCGACGAGCGCGCGCGCCTGCTCGGGAGGGCAGACCTTGGCGACGACCAGATCGCGCATGTGCGAGAGCAGGTCGCGCGTGAAGTGGGCGAGGTCGTAGCCCTCGCGCGCCACCTCGTCGACGACGGCCAGCGCACCCGGGGCGTCGCCCGAGACGATGGCCCGCGAGACGCGATGCAGGACCTCGCGGTCGGCGACCCCGAGCACCCGCGCGACGTCCTCGGAGGTGAGCTTGTCGCCGCCGTACGCGATGACCTGGTCGAGGAGGCTCATCGCGTCGCGCATCGAGCCGGCGGCCTCGCGCGCCAGCGTGGCGACCGCGCTGTCGTCGGCGTCGATGGACTCGGCCGTGAGCACCTCGCGCAGGCGCGCGCCGATCTCGCGCGCCGACACGAGCTTGAAGTCGTAGCGCTGGCACCGGCTGAGGATCGTGACCGGGACCTTCTGCACCTCGGTCGTCGCGAAGATGAACTTCACGTGAGGCGGCGGCTCCTCGAGCGTCTTGAGGAACGCGTTCCACGCCTGGTTCGAGAGCATGTGGACCTCGTCCACGATGTAGATCTTGGAGCGGTCGCGCGCGGGGCGGAACGCGACGCCCTCCTGGAGCCGACGCACCTCGTCGACGCCGTTGTAGCTCGCGCCGTCGATCTCCTGCACGTCCATGTCGGTGCCGCTCGAGATCTCGACGCACGCCGCGCACTCGTGGCAAGGGGTGGCCGTGGGGCCCGTGGCCTTGCCGTCTTTGCCCAGGCAATTCAAGCACTTGGCGAGGATGCGGGCGCTCGACGTCTTGCCGACGCCGCGCACCCCGGTGAACAAGAACGCGTGGGCCACGCGATCGCGCGCGATGGCGTTCGCGAGCGTCTGCGCGACGTGGCCCTGCCCGACGAGGTCGGCGAACGACTGCGGGCGGTACTTTCGCGCGAGGACGAGGTAGCTCACTGCCAGAGGAGTTACCGCAGGCGCGGGCGGGGTTCAACGGTGGGGGGCGCCGCCGAGCGGGTGCCGTCAGCGCCCCGCCGTCCAGCCGATTTCTCGCGCCGTCCGCGCACCGACCGCGAGCTCGTCGAGCGACGCGGGCGCCACGCCCTCGGTGGGCGACAGCGGGCGCGAGCGCGTCATGATCTCGGCGAAGCGCTGCGGGTAGAGCGGCGCTCGGTCGGGCTCGGCGAGGCCGTCGGGCACCCGCGCGAGCCCCTTGGCGTCGTACTTGTCGGTGGCGCCGAGCGTGTGCATGAGCTCGTGCGTGACGACGAAGAGCGCGAGGTCGACCATCGTGGCGTCGAGCTCGACGTCGACCAGGCCGATACGCCCGCCTTCTTCGCTGAGCCCCTCGATCGACATGCGCTCGGTCGACGCGGGGCGAGTCAGGGTCAGGTAGATGCGCGTGTCGTGGTGCTTGGGCTCCACGCCCGCGCGCGGGTCGAGCTCGTGGAGCCAGCGCGCGAGGTCGAGGGCCTGTTTGGCGAGATCGGGCGGGCCGTCGCCCTGGGGCGTGGGGGCGGCGGTGGGCGCCTCGACGGGCCCGAAGACGCGGAGCGTAAAGGGGCGGATGGCGCGCTCGGGCGCGTGTCGCCGCATCTCGGCCTCGAGGCGAGCCTCGAGCGCGGGGACGCGCGCGCGCAAGGCGGCGATCGCGTCGTCGTCGACCGGTGGGGTGCCCCGCACGGTCACGAGGACGAGGGCGACGTCGACCGTGCGGTCCCAGTCGTTGCGCGCCATGCGGCTGCGCAGATCACGCACGGCGTAGAAGACGACGCCCAGGAGGACGACGAGCAGGATCGACACGCGCACGCGGAAGAACGCGCGCTTCTTTCGTGCGCGCGCCTCGTCTGCGTCGGCGGGATCCATGCGTCGAGACGGCCGCGGCCGCGTCGCGGCCTACTGCTTCTGCAGCTCGGTCACGAGCTCGGGCACGGCCTGGAACAGATCGGCCACGAGCCCGTAGTCGGCGACCTGGAAGATGGGCGCGTCGGGGTCCTTGTTGATCGCGACGATCGTCTTGGAGCCCTTCATGCCTGCCAGGTGCTGGATGGCGCCGGAGATGCCGATGGCGAAGTAGAGCTGGGGCGCGACGACGCGGCCCGTCTGTCCGACCTGCAGCTCGGGCGGAGCGTAGCCGGCGTCGCACGCGGCGCGGCTGGCGCCCACCGCGGCGCTGAGCAGCGTGGCGAGCGGGTCGAGCACCTCGGCGAACTGCTCCTTGAGGGCGCGGCCGCCGGACACGATGACGCGCGCCTCGCCCAGGTCGGGGCGCTCGCTCTTGGCCGCCTCGAGGCCGATGAGCTCGACGCGCTCGGCCGCCGGGTCCTTGGCCGCGAGGGCGACGTCCTCGGTCGGGCTCGCGCCGCCGCTCGGCTCGGCGGGGCTGAACTCGCTCTGTCGCGCGCTGACGACCTTGACGGGCGTGTTCAGCTCGCACGTGACGTACGCGTTGCCGGCGTAGACCGGGCGCGAGAACGAGAGCTTGTCGCCCGCGACGGTGACGCCGCGGATGTCGGGCGCGTAGCCCGCGCCGAGCTTGGCCGCGA
>JAGQJA010000751.1 GCA_020430845.1 Myxococcales bacterium | reverse complement strand
TGCGGGGCTGGCATCGAGCCGGCCGGCAGCCACGTCGCGGGTTGCTCCGCGGTCGACGTCTCGCGGGACGGCGTCGTCGACCTCGCCGGCGGTTTGACCGAGCTCACACGCGATGGGAGCACGGCCTACGACGATGCCTGTTGGCCCGGCCCGGGCCTGATGACCGACGCCGAGTGCTCGGGCCAGGTGGGCACCAGCATCGTCGTCGGCCGCGGGGGAAACTGGACGACAGGCATTCTCTTGGCGACGGCGGCGGTGCGTCACCTCGTCGCCGCCAACGACATCACCGTGGGATTCCGATGCGCGTACTCGGAATGACCGTCGCTGTCGCCGCGCTATGCGCTCTGCCGAGCTGCGGCGGAGGGGTCGACGCGCGTGATCAATGGCTCGTGGTGATATCGACCGACGCCCCCGTTCCCCAGCTGGTCGACCGCGCGCTCGTCGAAGTCCTCGATGAGTCAGGCGCGCTCGCGTGTGACGACTGCCGGCGCCAGCTGGGCCTTCCCGTCGACGCTTCGGCGTGGCCCGTGTCCTTTGGCATCGTGAGGCCCGCGTCGAGTCGTCCGCTTCGCCTGCGCGTTCGCCTCACGCGCGCTTCCAACGCCGACGCGGCAGGCCTTCCGTCGGGGCCGGCGACGATCGACCGTGTGGCGCTCCTGCCCGAGGCTCGAGGTGTCACCGCTGTCGCGTTGCCCTTGTATGCGGAGTGCATTGGGTTGGCGGCCGACGTCGCCGCGTCGCGCTCGTGCGCGGGCCCGACGCGCGCGTTGGTCGACGACGCGCGGCTCGGAGGGGCGGCCGACGTCGCGACGCTCCGCCCAGGGCAGTGGTCACGCGCAAAGACGCAGCCCTGCCCCGCCGACCCGCCCGCGGGCATGATCTGCGTGCCAGGTGGGCTCTTCGTCCTGGGAGACGCGCGCGTCCGAGGATCGGGCGGCCCTCTCGTCGATGTCACACCCGAGCGCATCACGACTCTGGCGCCCTTCTTCATCGACGCCAAAGAGCTCACGGTGGGGGCTGCGCGCCAGCTCTTCTCGTCGGGTCGCGTCCAGGGACGACCTCGCGTGCGTGTCCCGGACGAGAGCGATGATGATGCGCTATGCACGTATGTGGGCCCGAGCGATCCGTCGAACGACGGACTGCCGCTCAATTGCGTGAGCCACACGCTCGCCGTCGAGCTCTGCGCCGCACTCGGCAAGCGGCTGCCTACCGAGGCCGAGTGGGAGTACGCTGCCGGGAACACACAGGCCGAGACATTCGAGCCGTGGGGCAATGTCGGCGACGTATGCGCGATGGCGGACGTCGGTCTCGGACGATTCCCGCTTGCGGCGAAGCTGGCCGAGAGCTCCGAGTGCCGCCTGTTGCCGGGCGTCCCTGCGCGCCCCGCGGGAGTTCCGCAGACGTCGAACCCACGTGACGTCACGCGCCTGGGCGTCCAGGCGATGGGAGGAGGGCTCTCGGAGCATGTGGCTGACAGGCTTGCCCCCTACTCCGGCGCCTGTTGGTCGCCCGAGCAGCCGTTTCTCGACAATCCGCGCTGCGATGACCCTACGGCCGTGAACTTCGTCATTCGTGGACTGTCGATTTTCGACAATCCTCGGCCTGGCGCGGCGATCGAACGCCAGGGAGCGGGCGCCGACTTTGTTCTGCCGTCGCTCGGCGTCCGGTGCGCGGCGGCCGCGGGGCCCACGCCATGAGCGCCGCCCAGTCGACCGTGGGCGAGGGCACCGTCGTCGCGGATCGGTATCGCCTCGAGCGTCTCCTGGGCGAGGGGGGCATGGGCTCGGTGTGGCGCGCGGTCCACCTCGTCACGAAGAAGACGGTCGCGATCAAGTTCCTCAAGCCTGAGCTCGCGGCGAACGCGAGCGTGGTCGCGCGGTTTCTGCGGGAGGCGCGGGCGGCGTGCGCCGTGCGACACCCGAACGTCGTGCAGATCCACGACGTGATCCAACTGCCGACGGCGGCGCCGGCGATGATCATGGACTTCCTCGAGGGCGAGTCGTTGGCCGAGCGCCTCGAGCGCGAGACGCGCCTCTCGGTCGAGGAGTGCGCCCGCGTGATGATGCCCGTCATCTCGGCGGTCGCTGCCGCCCATGAGGCCGGAGTCGTGCATCGCGATCTCAAGCCCGACAACCTGTTCCTCGAAAAGAGCAGCGACGGGAGCACCGTGGTCAAGGTGCTCGATTTCGGTGTGGCGAAGGTCACCGAGATGGAGGAGGGCCCGGTCGCGTTGACCAAGACAGGGTCGATGATCGGCACGCCGTACTACATGTCGCCCGAGCAGCTCTTCGGCGAGCGCGACGTCGACTACCGCACCGACGTGTGGGCGCTGGGCATCATCTTCTACGAGTGCCTGACCGGGGCCCGTCCTACCGAGGCGGAGAATCTTGGTCAGATCGTGAAGCTCGTCACGCAGACGGGGATCCCGTCGCTGTCGACGCTCGCGCCCCACGTGCCCGCGCCGCTCGCGAGCACGGTCGACCGCATGCTGCTCGGTGACCGCGCGAGCCGCCTCTCGTCGCTCGCCGAGGTGCGCGCCGCGCTCGTGCCGATCGTCGGTCCGTCGTCACCACCCGCGGACGGCGCCGCGGCGGCCCCCGTCATCGTTCAACCCACGGGCCAGATACGCATCGTACCCGCGGGCGCCGAGCTCGCAGATACCGCGAACACCCCGTGGGTCGCCACCCAGGCGGACGCCGCACCGGCTGCGGCCCCGGTCCCGGCCAAGCGCGTCGCGACGTGGGTGCCTGTGCTCGGCGCGGTGGTCCTCGCGTCGGTCGGCGTGGGGGCCTTCGTGACGGCGCGCGCGAGGATGCAGGCGTCGTCAGGCGTGGCTCCCGCTTCGCCGGCCGCGAGCGTCGAGCCTCATACGACGGCGACTCTCGCGGTGGAGGACGCGGGCCGGGCCGCGGACGAGCGCCAGGAGGAAGACTCGGGGGCCGCGGCGACGGCGGCCATCCGTGACGCGAGCACGTCTGCGGTGGTCGTCAAACGTCCGCCGTCCACGCCGCGACTCCCGTCGCCCCCGGTCGAGCCAGCTCCCCCCCGATCCACCCCGACCACGGCTCCGACGAAGAGCTCGCGGCTCGAGGAAAAACCACCGTTCTGAGGTGTATGTATGCACAAGTTCTTTCTTGCGCTCGCGCTGGTGGGCGCTGCTGTCACGAGCAGCTCCGCGCACGCGGCCGAGGGCGCCGAGTCCGATGCAGACACGGCGGAGGCGCGCCGCCTCTTCCTCGAGGGAAACGCGCACGCGAAGGCCGAGGAGTGGTCACTCGCGCTTGCGGCGTTCGAGAAGTCACGCGCGAAGCGCGCTCACGCGCTCACCACGTTCAACATGGCCGTGTGCGAGCGGGCGCTCGGTCGATTGACCCGCGCGAGGCGCCTCTTCTTGGACGTCATGTCGCCGGGGGTGGGCGAGCTGCCGGCGAGCCGACTCGAAGAGACCAAGGGCTACCTCGCGAGCCTCGAGGCCGAGCTCGTGACGCTGACCGTTGTCGTCGAGCCGGTCGCGGCCGCGCTGACGGTCGACGGGCGCCCGATCGAGACGACCAAGGAGCACGGGCATGTCGCCGGGCTGGCGAATCCTGGACCGCCGGTGGCGACGCCCGCGAGCCCCTTCGCCCTCACCTTGGACCCAGGAGTGCACTTCTTCAGGATTGTCGCCAAGGGCTACAAGGACGTGACCCTGACACGAACGTTCTCGCCCGGTGAGAAGACGAAGCTCAACCTCGCCCTCGACACCCTGCCCGCCACGTTGCGTGTCTCGTCGAACGTCCCGAGGCCGATCGTGAGGGTCAACGGCGCAGACGTCGGGCTCGCCCCGGTCGAGGTGTCGCGGCCGCGAGGTGCGTATCGGGTCCAGGTCGTGAAAGAGGGCTTCGAGCCCTTCCACGTAGACCTCGACGTCGCGCCCGGCCAAGAGCTCGACGTGCCGGCGCGGCTCTCCCCCGAGGTGATCCCCATCACCAAGAAGTGGTGGTTCTGGACGATCATCGGCGCCGGCCTGGCTGGGGGTGCCGGGCTCACCTACGCGCTCACGCGCGAGCCGGCCGCCCCGCCCGCGTTCGATGGCGGTACGACGGGCTGGGTGGTGACCCCCCGCTGAAAAGACCACGAAACCGAGCGGAGCGGCGAACGATGGGG
>JAGQJA010000750.1 GCA_020430845.1 Myxococcales bacterium | reverse complement strand
GCGCGAGGCACTTGCGTCCGCGCGACGCGAGATCCGCGAGCGCCTTCGCGCCCGACGACTCGAGCAGCTCGACGAGCGCCGGGAGGAGGTTCACGCGCTGACCGTCGACGTCGATGCCCAGCTCGAGGCTGAACCAGTCGTGGCCCGCGTTGCGCCGGCCCTTGGGGGCCTCGGCGCGGTCGACCTCGGCGTACCACCCGGGCTCGCGGTCGACGACGCGATACGGGTAGTCGTCGGCGATCTCGACCTTCCAGCCGAGGTCGGTCAGCTGCGGGAGCACGTACGCGGCGAAGCCGCAGAAGTCGTGGACGCTGCCTTCGCACCGGACGGCGTAGTCGGCCTCGACGAACGGGCCCGTCGCCCAGGTGTCGAGACACTCGAGCGGCACCACCCCGAAGCCCTCGAGGATGCGCCGGGCCTGCTCCTCGGCGCGGACGTCGCGCGTGACGCCGTATGGCGTGAGGTCGTCGGCACGGACCAGCTGGCCGCCGTAGTCGAAGCACAGCGCGAGGAGCGGGACCTTCTCGGTCTCGTAGCGCGACCCCAACCCCTCGGTGACGTGGATGACCACCTCGTCGGCGAAGAGGCGAAGACGGGGAACGGGCGTGCAGGCCTCGTCACGCGTCGACGTACGACAAATACCGCTGTCGGGGGCAGGCGGCGCGTATGGCCTTGCGCCGACCGGCGGGGCCTCGGGGGCCGCGCCTTGATTAATGTTCAGCACGTGCCTTCTTAGATCACAACGCGCGCGCGTTGTCGATCCTTCTGCAACGGTCCGCGCCGGAGCGGCGGCTCAGCGGGCCGCCCGCGACACGCCGCCGTCCTCGTCGGCCACGTACACGACGCCCGGCCCGAGGGCCACATCGCTCGCCGACGCGAGCCCGTCCATCACGATCGTGACGGCCCCGGTGTCGCGCGCCACCCTCGAGAGCTTGGGCCCCGACGCGACCCAGACGCTCGTCTCGTCCATCGCGATCGCCGCCACCGGAGCGCCGACCTGGACGACGGGACGCGTCGAGGCGTCGGCCACGCCGCGCTCGACGCTGCCGGCGCGCGTGCCGATCCAGACTTCGCCACCGAGGGCTGAGAGGGCGGTCACCTCGCCCGAGGTGTGCGCGAAGTCGAGCGGCGCGCAGCCGGCGTCGAGCGGGCAGCCGCGCAGATCGCCGGGGCCGCGCGTGACGAAGAAGAGGTTGTCCTCGGTCGCGGCGACGAGCTTTGCGGCGCCCGTGCCGTTGATGGCGTCCGACGGCTGGCAGTCGAAGGACGAGCACGCCGCGATCGGCCGCGCGATCGACGACGCGACGAAGAGGCGATCGGCCGAAGGGGAGATGGCCGCCACGCCGTTGTCGGCGCCACGCGCTGCGATGGTGCCCCCGTCGCCGAGCGCCGTCTGCAAGGCGCCGCCGACGACGAAGAGCACCTGCCCGCGCCACACCGCGAGCGATGTCGCAGGCGCCGAGAGCTTGGCCACCGTCGTGGGCGCGACGTCGGGGGTGCGCACGTCGATCCTGACGATCTGCGCCGGCGTCCGCTGCGCGACGTAGAGATAGGGGGCGGAGAGCGCGAGCAGGTGCGCCTGCGTGATCGTCGGCGCGAGCGCCTTCGACGCGCACTTGCCGGCGAGGCACGTCGAGCGGACGTCGCACGTGAGCCCACACGCGCCGCAGTTGGCCGGATCGCGCTGCAAGTCGGCGGCGCACGCCTCGGATCCGCCTTCGCCGAGGGGCGAGGTCGCCAGATCCGGGATCGAGACGAGGCACGCCGTGAGCGCGCCGGCCAGGACGAGCGCTGCGCCGCCGCAGAGTCGGCGGAGGGTCCGTCTGCGCGTGCGCATGACCTTCCACCTATAGCATTTGCCGAGAAAATCAGGGTACGATCAGCCCGATGGGGGTCGCCGAGCCGCGACGCATCGGGCGCTACGACCTCCTGCTGCCGATCGCGAGCGGCGGGATGGGGTCGGTCTACCTGGCGCGAGCGGCGGGTGCGGCGGGCTTCGAGCGAGACGTCGCCCTCAAGCTGACGCACCACCATCTCCGCGAGAGCGCAACGTTCGTCTCGGAGGTGCTCGCCGAGGCCGAGATCGCGTCGCGCATCCAACACACGAACGTCGTCCCCGTGCTCGACGTCGGCGAAGACGATCTCGGGGTCTTCCTCGTGATGGAGTACATCGCGGGCGACTCGCTGTCCGGCCTCATCAAGAAGGCACGCGAGACGGGTGAGACACTCCCGCAGCGCGTGTGCATGCGCATCCTCGTCGACGCCCTCGCCGGTCTCCACGCGGCCCACGAGCTCACGGACGACGAGGGGCGACCTCAGCACGTGGTGCACCGGGACTTCTCTCCCCAGAACATCCTCGTAGGCCTCGACGGCGTCTCTCGCCTCACCGACTTCGGCATCGCCAAGGCCGCGTCGCGCGCGAGCCACACGACGTCGGGCGTGATCAAGGGCAAGGCCTGCTACGTCGCACCCGAGCAGGCCCAGGATCTGGCGCTCGACAGGCGCTGCGACGTCTGGGCGGCCGGGGTGGTCGCGTGGGAGCTGCTCGCCGGGCGCCGGCTCTACTCGAGCGAGAACGAGGCGGCGATCCTGTTGCGCATCGTGAGCGAGACGCCGCCGCGCGTGAGCAGCGTCGTCGCCGACGTGCCCCCCGCGGTCGACGAGGCGATCGCGCGCGCGTTGACCACCGACCCAAGCTCGCGGACGCCGACCGCGCAAGCCTTTGCCAAAGACCTGGGCACGGCCACCCGCGCATTCGGTCTGCTGGCCGAGCCCGAGGAGGTCGCCGAGTGGGTAGCGCGCCTCGCCGGGCCGCTCCTCGAACGGCGCAAGCAACAGGCGCTCGAAGCGCGACGCGCACGTGGCTCGGACCCTCGCCTTCGCGACGCGCCCGCCGCGGTCGCGCGCGAGTCGTCGCCCGACCTCGCCCGCCCTTCGTCGCCCGACGTCGAGCGTGCTCCCGCGCCCGAGGTCGCGAGAGAATCCTCCCCCAGCCTGTTGCCCGGCGGAGCGCCGAGCGTACCTTCGTTCGGGGCGGCCACCCTGGCGCGACCGGCCGACGAGGTGCCGACCGACACGAGCGCGGTCAGCGATCGGTTCGGCGGCGTGCGCCGCCCGAGCCCCTTCGCGATCGCGGCCATGGCGGGCGCCGCGCTGTCGGTCTTGGTGCTCGTCGTGATCGCGGCGACGGTCTTCGTCACGCGCTCGACGGAGCGACGTGCCTCGGCGGAGACGTCGGTCGATCCGGCGCCGGCGCCGGCGTCTGCACAACCCACGCCGCCCGCCTCGCACGCGGCGACGCCCGCGAGCGCGGCCGAACCCGCGGGCAGCGCGCCGATCCCGACGATCGAGATCTTCGAGGCCACGCGCGCGACGGTCGAGCTGTCCGCGAGCGAGCCGATGGCGGTGATCTTCGTCGATGGCAGGACCATCCGCCCTAGCGCCCCCGTGAGCTCGACGTCCGTCGCCCTCGAAGGCGGCGAGCAGCGACGCGGCCTCAAGGTGAGCGCCATGACGGCCGACGGGCGCGCCGCGAGCGCGGAGATCACGCAGTACGCGACCACAGCCAAGCTCACCTTTCCCGAGCGCCGGCGCGGGGCCAAGCCCAAGCTGGCGAAGAACCCGTTCGAGCGATGAGCGGGCGCGCCACACTCAGCGTCCTCGGCGCGCTGCTCGTCCTCTCCGTCGCCCTGCCCGCCTCTGCAGACAAGGAGCAGGCGGCGGCTCGTTTTCGCGAGGCCCAGGCCGCGTACGACGCGGGCGACTACGCCACGGCGGCGCGTGCGTTCGAACGCGCTTACTCCGCGGAGCCCCACGCGGCGGCGCTCTACAACGCCGGCGTCGCGTGGGCCGTCGCCGACAAGCCCGCGCGCGCCGCGTCGGCGCTCGAGCGCGCGCTGGCCGCGAGGTCCGATCTCTCCAAGGCCGAGGCCGCCGACGCGAGCGCGCGCCTCGAGTCGCTGCGCAACCACCTGGCGATCCTCGAGATCAAGGTCCGCGACGGCGACGTGGCGCTCGTCGACGGCGAGCCCGCGCTCACGCCGACGGCGTTCGTGGAGCCAGGCCTCCACAAGGTCTCAGCGCGCCGTGCGAACGGCGAGACCGTGGAGCCTCGCGCCGTCGACGTGCGCAGGGGTGCCGTCGTGCCGGTCGACCTCTCGAGCGCGCCGGCCGCGACAGGAGCGACTGCCCCCGACGGGCGTGGGGCCGACCGCCTCCGCGCGGCGGCCGGCTACGGGCTCTTCGGTCTCAGCGCCGTCGCGGTCGTCTCGACGACCGTCTTCGGGCTGAAGACGCTCGCGGCGAAGGACGACCTCGAGGCGTCGGGCCTCACCGACGCCGAAGCGCGCGACCGCGCCGTGTCGTCGAAGACGCTCGCGAACGTGTCGCTCGTCGTCGCCATCGCCGCCGCGGCCGGCGGCGCGGTGTTGCTCTTCGTGCTCCCGAAGACAGAGCGGCGCGCGGGCCTGTACCTCGCGCCGACCGGCGCGCTCGTGCGCGGCTCGTTCTGACGCGCCTCAGAGGCCCTTGAAGAAGTCCCAGCTGACGCGGTTGCCCTCGCGCCACACGACGTGGTTGAGGCCGGGCACGAGGCACCACGACACGCTCTTGCCCGCGGGGCACCCGTCGTGGATCTCACACGGCGCGGGCGTCGAGGCGCTGCGCGACGACTGGCAGCCGTTGACGTAAGCCCAGTACGTCGCCGCGAAGTCGCCGCTGTCGACGCCCACGGACCCGTCGGCCGTTCCGTGGAACACCATCACCGGCAGCGCGGCGAGCGCGTTCGGCGGCGTGCCGTGGTTGGGGATGCAGGCGTCGTAGCCGTTCGGGTACTTGGGTGGGTTCTGCAGGTCCTGCTCGTAGGGCGCGCCACCCGCGTGGATGGTGATCGCGCGAAAGAGCCCCGGCCGGCGGCAGGCCACCTGGCTGACGACGAAGCCGCCGCTCGAGTACCCGGTGCCGAAGACGCGCGTGGTGTCGACGTTGTACTTGCTCGACACGAACGCGATGATCGCGTCGAGGAACTGGATCTCGCGGTTCTGCGCGATCGGCGCGCCGTAGAGGTCCCACCCGCGATTGATGCCGTCGGGGTAGACGACGATGGCGTCGTCGCCGCTGTAGTCGTCGAACGGGTCCCAGCTGCGCATGCCGCGGCCGTCGCCGCCGTCGCCGTGCAGGTAGAGGACGAGCGGATACGCCTTGGCCGCGGCGTAGGTCTTCGGAACGGCGAGCAAGAAGGTCCGCGTGCGCCCGCCCGCGTCGACCGTCTCGTCCGAGAGGTCGACCTTGGACGGCTTGGGTCCGGGCGCGTCGGGCTCGGTCGCCGAATCCGGCACCGAGCCGTCGGGCGTCGGCGCAGGCGGGGCGTCGGTGCCCGCGTCGGCGTCGACGAGCTGAGCGGGCGGAGGGTCCGAGGACGAGCACGCGGCGATCACGACGGCAGACGCGAGCGAAGCGACGACAAAGCGCATACGACCAGTTTACGACATTGTCGGCGCGCGCTCCCTCGGCGCGTTTGCAATCCGAGGATTCGGCGCTAGGGTCGGCTCGCCGCGCAGGGGCGGCAGACAAGACGAGGCGCGCGACGCGCCCTCGTCGCGGGGGACGGGGCTCTAGTTCATGAACAAGTTCGCATATTTGGCAATCTTTGCAGGCGTCGCATGCGCCGCTCCGGCCGTGAGCGCGGGGTGCACCCAGACCACCATCGTCGAGCAGGTCGAGCCCGGCCCGGCGCCCACGGACACCCCCACGGGCGACGCAGGCACAGAAGCGTCGACGTCCGGGCAGAAAGTCGACGGGCCCTCGGGCACGCTCTTCGGCGCGACGGTCAAGAGCTACGCCACGCTGGGCGCCGGCGGCGAGATCGCCACGGCGGGCGTCATCGTGCCTTTCGCGGCGTTCAACGCGGCGCCGGCCAATGGCCCGTTCCAGGACGAGATGGTCCTCGAGATGCCGGACGCGGTGAAGAGCCAGACGTTCCTGCAGCACCTGCGCGTGAACTGGCTGTCCAAGGGTCACGGCCCGTCGCCCTACAGCGCGCCGCACTTCGACCTGCACTTCTACCGGGGCACCGTGGCCGAGATCGACGCCATCGATTGCCGCGCCGACAAGCGGCTCCCGCCGGCCGCGCAGGTCCCTGCAGGCTACACGATGGAGCCGCAGCTCTGCGCGAGCGCGATGGGCTTCCACTCGTGGCCCGAGAAGGATCTCAGCTCGAGCGCGTGGAGCGGCTCGATGATCCTCGGCTACTTCGCCGAGAAGATGGTCTTCCTGGAGCCGATGATCCCCAAGACCACCATCGCCGCGAAGCAGAGCTTCGGGTTCGAGGTGGCCAAGCCGTCGACGCTGGGCGGAGCCAAGACGCTCTACCCGCGCCAGATGAACGCGACGTACGACGCGACCGCGGACGCGTACACGTTCGAGTTCAGCGGCTTCGAATCGATCGACTGACGACGTGAAGCGCGCCGCTCTCGGCCTCGCGATCGTCGCGGCCGC
>JAGQJA010000749.1 GCA_020430845.1 Myxococcales bacterium | reverse complement strand
CGCCTCCTCCGCCCGAGGAGAAGGGTGGGTGGCCGACGGGGAAGGTGATCACCGTCGCGGGCTTGGGGGTGATCGCGGTGACGGGCGGCGTGTTGGCGCTTGTCTTCTCAGGCAAGGCGCAAGGCGCCGTCGACGACTCGAGCGCGCTGCTCCGCGGGCGAAGCTGTGTTGGCGTCGAGACCCAACCCGACTGCGTGCGTGCACAAAGCTTCGAACAGGATCGCGATAGCGCGCAGACGCTCACCAACGTGATGTTCATCGGTGGCGTGACGGCTGGGGTCGGCGCAGTCGCGACTTGGTTGCTCTGGCCGAACAAGAAGACGCAAGTCGCACCCGCCGTGGGCAAGGGCTTTGTCTCAATAGGACTTTCAGGTTCGTTCTGAGTCGCGTCTTGCCGATACCGGGCTCGTCTCTTCTCCCTCATCTGCTAGGAAATGCACATGCGCCGTCGATCGCTCATCACGCTTACGCTCTGCGCGACCTTTGCGTTCACCGTGTCGGGTGTCGCTTGCACGTTCGGCACGGACTGCGACTTCGGCAAGTGTGACGGCCCCAAGGTCGGCGCCGAGGGCCCCGACGGCTCTTCGACCGACGGCGGAGCAGACGTCGACGCCTCGCCCATCCCGCTGGGCTGCGATCTCACGAAGGACCCGAAAGAGTCCCCGAAGTGCATCGACGAGGACGCCGGCGTGTTCGTGTCCCCCAACGGCAAGCCCGGCGCCGCAGGCACGAGGACCGATCCCGTCGGCTCGATCACCGACGCGCTCCCCAAGCTCGACGGACCCAAGGGCCGCATCCCCCGCATCTACGTCTGCGCAGGTGACTACTCCGAGAACGTCTCCGTCTCGACCAAGGTCGACATCTTCGGTGGCCTCGACTGCGCGTCGTGGGCTCCCGGCGCGGCGAAGCCGAAGTTCACGGCCAAGGCACCCGGCGACTTCGCGCTCAAGATCACCGGCGCCAGGGACATCTCCATCACCGACATCGCCTTCGCGGCCCAGGCCGCAGGCCAGTCTGCCGCGAACTCCATCGCCGCGTTCGTGACCGAGGCGAGCGGCAACGTCCGCCTCGCACGCGTCGACCTCGCAGCCCTCGAAGGCGCCAACGGCGCGACCCCTGCAGCACCCGGCGCGGATGGTGCGCTGATGAGCTCGATGCCGACGCCAGGCACTCTTGACGGGAACATGGGGGCGGGAACGGTTGGCGGGGCAGCGCAGGCGTGCACGTGCGTCGGCGGGAAGACTTCCACAGGTGGAAAGGGCGGAGACGACAACAAAGACGGCGAAGCCGGCAAGCTTGCTGTTGCGATACCGGATCCCCCGACGGCGACCGGAGCTGGAGGCAGCCGAACGGACTGCATCAATACGAGTGCGGGCGGCCGACCGGGGTCAAAGGGGCCTGCTGGAAACGACGGGGAGCCGTCCACGCTGGGCTCGCTCGAACCGGCGGGTTGGACACCGGGCGGTGGCGCCAAAGGAGCTGACGGAGCTGCTGGGCAGGGTGGTGGGGGTGGTGCGGGTGAAAACGGCGGCGGCGGTGGCAGCGGCGGTTGCGGTGGATGTCCGGGCCTGGGCGGTGAAGGCGGCAAGGGAGGTGGCTCGTCGATCGCGCTCCTGGTCTTCAACTCGCCCAAGCTCTCGTTGTCCACCGTGACGCTCTCGACAAAGAGCGCAGGCGATGGTGGCAACGGGATCAGTGGAGGGAGCGGCATATCAGGCGGCAATCGCGGTCTCGCCAGTGCTGTCGGCGCTGCCTGCAACGGCGGGGGTGGCGGCGCCGGGGGCAACGGCGGAGCCGGAGCCGGCGGCGCCGGCGGCGTCTCCGTCGGCATCCTCTACAAGGGCCCCAAGCCCACGAGCGAAGGCGTGACCTTCACCGGCGGCACCAAGGGCGCCCCGGGCGGAGGCCCGGGCAAGCCCGGCCCCGACGGCCAAGCCGCCCAAGAGCTCGAGATCAAGTAGGCCACCACGATGGGGCGCCGTCGTGGACGTCGCCTCCCTGCTTCAGTAGCGCGCGCGGACGACAGCGCGCACCGACGCTCCGGGCCCCAGCGCGCACTCCGGCCCGGGCGCTCCAACGCGTTGGCACCCGCGCCAACACATTGGAGCGCCGCTCCCCCGCCTAGCGCTCGACGAGCCGCACGAGCGTCCCCGTCGCGTGCTCGATCGCGTCGTCCAGCTTCGCATCCAGCGCCCCGACGTAGCCGAACGCCCACGCGACCTCCAAGCACGCCTTCGTCTCCCGGAGCGAGCCCAGCGCGCTGTGATACCGCGCCTGACGGTTCTTGCCCCGTGAGTACATACCCTCGTTCAGGTTCAGCACCACGCTCGCTGCCGCACGACGAAGCTGTCGCGCTAGGTCCGAGTCACGCCGCTCGATCGCCGCGAGATACGGACGCACCATCCCGACCATCCCGACCACCACTGCATGTATACGCAACATTGTGAGCCTCCTCTGCTTGGCTGCCCCACGCCAAGCCGCCGCCCGCAGGCGCGCTCAAGGCTGCGCAGCACCGCG
>JAGQJA010000748.1:1052-3014 GCA_020430845.1 Myxococcales bacterium | reverse complement strand
GGATCCACCTCCACGCCGGCTGAACGTTCCGCCTCTTCTTCGCCTACGCGCCTCGAGCACGCGGCCAACACGCACGCTCACGACGGGCGCGCGATGAGCAGGCGACGCAGCTCTCGACGACGCGGGGCACTGTCGCGCGGCCACGTGCTCGCGGTGGTCCTCGGCGCGCTCGCGCTCGGGGGTGTCCTCTTCGCGTGCGGCTCCGACGACGCGCCGCCCCCGTGCGAGGGGGCCGCGTGCGTCGACGGCGGGGGGACGGAGGGAAGCACCCCCGAGGGCGGATCGGAGACGAGCACGACGGACGACGGTGGGGACGGCGGACTCGATGGCGGCAACGCCTCGGACACCGGAACGAACTGCACGGGCCCGGCGGGAACCCTCGACCCGACGTTCGGGAATGGTGGGATGGTCGTGCTTGCCTATCCCAACGAAACGGCGAACGCGAAAGCGGTGGTCGTTCAGCCCGATGGAAGGATCGTCGTGGGCGGAGAGAAGACGAGCACGGCGGAGGGTTTCGCGCTCGTACGTCTTCTGGCCAATGGCACCCTCGATACGACCTTCGGAACAGGCGGGCTCGTCGAGACGAAGGTGGGGAACACAAGCCACGTCTTGCGCGCGCTTGCGTTGCAGCCCGACGGCAAGATCCTCGCGGCTGGATACACCCGCTTCGTCGGGCAGAACTTCGACTTCGCGGTCCTTCGCTACGCGTCGGACGGCACGCTTGACCCGACGTTCGGTACCGCAGGCATCGTGTTGACCGACTTCACAACGCGGACCGACCAGGCGATGGCGATGGCGCTGATGGCCGATGGGCGCATTCTTGTCGCCGGGCAAACGCTCTCCGATGACCTCACGGTCGCTGAAATGGCGTTCGCTCGGTACAACCCCGATGGTTCGCTGGACACGACGTTCGGGAGCGGCGGGCGGGCCACGGTCGATGTGCGGGGAACGCCCGACCAGGCGCGCGGAATCGTGCCCCTGCCGGGAGGGAAGATCCTCGCCGCTGGAACCAGCCGCGACCCCGCAGTGAGTCGCACGGACATGGTGGCTGTCCGTCTCAACGCCGACGGCGCGTTGGACACGACGTTCGGCAATGCGGGCTTCTTTCTGACGAACTTCGGGGGCCCCGGTTCGCACACCGCGCAGGCGATCGTGATCGACAGCGCCGGTCGCCCGTTGCTCGGCGGATTCTACGGGACGACGGCACCGCGCGACTTCATCGCGATTCGCCTCACCGCAGCCGGGGCGTTCGACGCGACGTTTGGAGACGGCGGTGTTGCCACAGCCGACTTCCAGGGCCGGGACGACAACGGAAGTGCGCTCCTGGTCGAACAGGGGGACAGATATGTCCTCGCGGGTAGCAGCCTCCCGGCCTCGCCGACCCCGGAGCCACGCATGGCGCTTTCTCGCCATCTCCCGACTGGCGCCCTCGACCCGACCTTCGGAACGACGGGACGTGCGCTGGTTCCCCTTCCTATCGGGTACAGCGGGACACCGATTGCTGGAGCTGCACTCGCTCCGTGCGGGGTGGTTGTCGTTGGGGGCTGGAACGACGACGCACTCGGGCTTTCAGCGATTGGAGTCGCGCGCTTTCGGCGGTGAACGACAAGGAAGAGGTGGAGCATGGCGGTCGGTTGCATTGTGGACGACGCAGCGGGTGTCTTGAAGGGCGACGCGTTGTGCCTCGTCGGCTGGGATGGCGGCACGAACAAGCCGAAGGTGGCGCGAGCCACGCGTGCGGCACTGCTCACATCGAAGACCGTCTATGGCATCGCGGAGGATGACGCGGCAGACACGGACCCGATTCAGGTTCTCGTCGCAGGTGATGCCGCAAGGGACACGGTCACCTCCCTCGGAGCCGGGACTTCCCGCATCATCGCGACCGATCTCACTGCGGCCGCGGCCGGCGACCAGTGCCGCCTCATCCGCGTCGCATCCCCCAACGGCAGCGAGTACGTCGTG
>JAGQJA010000748.1:0-991 GCA_020430845.1 Myxococcales bacterium | reverse complement strand
GTCTTCAACGTGCGCGCGTACGGCGCGCTCGGAGACGCGAGCACCGACGACACCGACGCGATCCTCGCGACGGTCGCGGCGGCGGAGGCCGCGGGGGGCGGCACCGTGTTCTTCCCGCAGGGCACGTACCGCGTGGCGCGCGCCGGCGACGCGGTGATCACCGCGGCGGCGACCACCGTCGAGTTTGCGCCCGGCGCGATCCTCCACGCCGACAACACGCTCGTCACGATCGGCGGCGCCATCCGCGCGCCCGACGTGCAGCAGATCTTCACCGGCGGCGCGTACTGGGCCGCGAACCAGAGCGGAGCCGGACCACGCCTCACCGCCACGCCCACCTCTGCGCTGTGGATGCCCGCCTCGACGCTCGTCGTGCGCATCTCGACGGGCGGCGGCCTCGGCGCGGGAGAGCTCCAGGTCTCGCTCGACGGCGGCGTAAACTTCGACCCTGCCGTGCAGATCCCCGGCCCGGCAGAAGCTGGTGACCAGTTCTCGACGTACGCGGTACCCGGCACCGATATCGCACTAACGTTCTATGGCACTTATGTCCTCAATACCGAGTACGCGTGGGTGCTCGCCGGCACGCTCACGGCAGACGCGGGAGGCCCGTCGCTCACGCTCACGCCGGCCGCCGGCCCGGGGCTGAGCGGCACCATGGGCCAGCACGACGTGGCCATCCGCATCGTCGACGCGGGGCTGCGCGGCGTCGCCACGTTCCAGTACTCGTTCGACGACGGCGTCTCGTGGTGGCCCATCCTCCCCGAGCTCACCGCCGCCACCTACGATCTCGCCCCGGCCGGCGTCACGATCGCCTTCGGCGACGGCGCCACATCCTACGTCGCCGGCGCCATCTATCGCTTCGTCACGCGCGGCCCCGTCGCGCTCGAGGTCGGCGCCACCTCACGCGTGAGCCCCGGCTGGTGGGGAGCTAACGGCGACGGCACGACCGACTGCACGTCCGCGATCCAGGCTGCGCTCGGCGCGCTGCCCTCCG
>JAGQJA010000747.1 GCA_020430845.1 Myxococcales bacterium | reverse complement strand
GCGCCGCTCGTGTACCCCGACGCGTACGCGCGCTTCGCGGTCCCGCTCGAGGACATGGCGCCGTCCGTCCGCGAGCTCGTGCGGAGCTATCGCCACACGCGGGCGGGAGCGTTCGCGCTGCGCCTCTACGCCGAGGACCGCGCCGCCTGAGCGCGCTCGCTCGGGGCCGCGGTCCGTGATACCGCTTTGGAGATGCGTAGCGTGTGGCTGCTCGCCGCGATCTCGTGCCTCGCGGCGTGCGGCGACGATCCGCCCAAGACCGCGCTGCCCACGCCCACGCCGGTCGACGCGGGCTCCGCCGACGCGGGCTCTGCCACCCTGCGTGTGGCCTCGTTCAACACGCGTCGCTTCTTCGACGACGAGTGCAACAGCAGCAACTGCGGCGGCGCGGCGTTCGAGGTGCAGCGCACCGCCGCCGAGTTCGCGGCCGACGCCAAGCGCCTCGCCGGAGGGGTCACCGCGCTCGCCGCCGACGTCGTCTCGCTCCAAGAGGTCGAGAACCAGAAGGCGTTCGACGCCCTGCGGGCCGAGCTGTCGGCCGGCGGCGTCGACTACCCCATCGCGGTGCTCGGAGAGACCGGGGCGCCCGCGAGCGTCGACGTGGCGCTGCTCGCGCGCGGCACGCTCATCGAGACGCGCACGCACCGCGCCCAGCAGATCACGCGCCCCGACGGGTCGAAGACCTCGTTCACGCGCGAGCTGCTCGAGGTGCGCTTCAAGGCGAGCAAGGGCGACCGGACCGTCGTCCTGTTCGCGGCGCATTTCAGGTCGAAGTTCGACGACGACCCGGGCAGGCGCCTGGCCGAGGCCAACGCCACGCGCGATCTCGTCGTCGCCGCACAAAAAGAGGCCCCCGACGCCCTCGTCGTGCTCGCCGGAGACCTCAACGACACGCCTGGCTCCGACACGCTCGCGGCCATCGAGCAGGGCGGCCTCGTGCGGGTCGCCAAAGACCTCCCCGCGGCGTCCCAGACCACGTTCGTGTTCAACGGCTCACCGCTGACGATCGACCACATCTACGCGACGCGCGAGAGCGCGCCGAGGTTCGTGACGGGCACGGCGGCCGTCGTCAAGGACGGCACCGTGGGGCTCGCGGGCAGCGACCACGCCGCCGTGCGCGCCGACTTCACCGTCCAGTGAGCGCGCGGACGTCGGCGCGTGGCGCTCGGCGCGCACGCGGAGCACGACGGGAGCTTGTGCCGGGCGCACATCGTGGTCATGTTGTCAGGGTGAAGCGGCTCGCGATCCTCGCTCCCGTGCTCCTCATCGCCGCGCTCGGCGCTGCCGCGCCACGCGAGACGAGCGCAGCGGCGCCTGCCGCGGGGCCAGACGCGGGTGCCGCGTCGGCCAAGAGCTGCACCAAGGTCCGCGCGTACGCGCGCCCCACCGCCTACGGCTTCACGCACGTCGTCGAGCTCAAGAACGAGTGCACGCGCACAGTCGCGTGCGACGTGTCGTCCGACGTCAACCCTCAGGTCTCGCGCGCCGTCGTCGAGGCGGGCAAGACCGAAGAGATCGTCACCTTCCTCGAGTCTCCGGCGTCGTCGTTCAACGCGCGCGTCTCGTGCACGTTCGCGTCGGCCAAGTGATCGCAACGCCGGGTCCGGATCGGACCTTGCATCTGTGCGCGGGCAGACGCACTACTTTCCTCAGCAAGGAGGTGACGCATGCCCGTCATTCGTCCCGCCGCCGTCGCCGGCACGTTCTACCCCTCGGATCCCGCAGAGCTCACGCGTGACATCGACGCGCTGCTCTCGCGCGCCCCACGCGCGCGCGTGGGGGCCAAGGCGGTCGTCGCGCCGCACGCGGGCTACATCTACTCCGGGCCCGTCGCGGCCTCGGCGTTCGCGGCGCTCGGGGACCTCTCCGGCGTCACGCGCATCATCGTCGTCGGCCCCGCGCATCGCGTGCGCCTCCGCGGCCTCGCGGGTCCGGGCGCCGACGCGCTCGCCACGCCGCTCGGCGAGCTACCGGTCGACCGAGACGCGCTCGCGCAGGCCCACATCCCGGACGCCGTCGACGTGCACCGCGACGAGCACGCCCTCGAGGTCGAGCTGCCGTTCTTGCGCCGCCTGGCGCCGCACGCGCACATCGTGCCGATCGCCGTCGGCCTCGCCGACCCCGACGAGGTGGCCGCCGCGCTCGACGCGCTCTGGGGCGGCCCCGAGACGCGCATCGTCGTCAGCTCCGACCTGAGCCACTACCTCCC
>JAGQJA010000746.1:1102-1590 GCA_020430845.1 Myxococcales bacterium | reverse complement strand
CGCTCCGAGTGGCGCAAGGGGCTCACGCCCGAGAAGCTCATGGACGAGCTCTCCGACAAGGTCAACGCGCGCGTGCCGGGGCAGATCAGCGCGTTCACGCAGCCGATCGAGATGCGCGTCAACGACCTCATCGCCGGCGTGAAGACCGACATCGCGGTCAAGATCTACGGCGACGACTTCGCGCAGATGGTCGAGATCGCCGACAAGATCCGCAAGGCCATCCAGGGCGTGCCGGGCGCGGCCGACGTGAAGATGGAGGTGGCCACCGGCCTGCCGTCACTGCGCGTCGTCGTCAACCGCGACCACATCGCGCGCGTGGGCGTGCCGCCCGGTCACGTGCTCGACGCGCTCGCGATGGCGCGCGCGGGGCTCCCGGCCGGCCAGGTGCGCGAGGGCGAGCGCGTGTTCGACCTGGTGCTCCGCATCGGCGGCGAGCGCGTCGACGACGAGTCCGATCTCGAGCGCCTCCCGCTCGCGACGTCCGACGG
>JAGQJA010000746.1:770-1003 GCA_020430845.1 Myxococcales bacterium | reverse complement strand
CGCAACCGCGACATGGTCGGCTTCGTCAACGAGGCGCAACAGAGGGTCAACGCGCTCGGGCTGCCCAAGTCGGTCGAGATCGTCTGGGCCGGTCAGTTCCAGAACTTCAACCGCGCCAAGACGCGCCTCGCGATGCTCGTGCCCGTCTCGATCGGCGTCATCTGTCTCATGCTCGTGTTCATGTTCCGCAGCATGAAGCTCATGATCGTGACGGTGCTCAACCTGCCGTTCGC
>JAGQJA010000746.1:0-644 GCA_020430845.1 Myxococcales bacterium | reverse complement strand
CCCAACACCGGAGACGTCGTCGCGCGCGTGCGCAAGGCGTCGCTCGCGGCCTTCCGCGCGCCGGTCTCCACGGCGCTCGTCGCCGCGATCGGCTTCATCCCGGCCGCCATCGCCACCGGCACGGGCGCCGAGGTCCAGCGCCCGCTCGCCACCGTCGTCATCGGCGGGCTGATGGTCGGGATGGTCGTGTCGATGCTCTCGCTCCCCGCGATGCTGCTCCTCGTCGTTCGCAACGAGAAGCCGAAGGTCGAAGGCGAAGAAGAGGTCGACGACTTCGACGATCACGACGACGATCCCGCGCACGGGCACCACTGACCGGTAGATCCCGTCGGGGCTGGGTGTAGGCGTTCGCGTTTGCGGCTGCGTCTGCGTTTGCGCCTGCGCCTGCGCCTGCGTCTGCGCTTGCGCCTGCATTCGCGTTTGCGTCTGCCTCTGCGCCTGCGTTTGCGCCCGCGCCCGCCTCCCGCTCTCGCTCCCGCGTACGCGCCCGCCCCCCGACACGCGCACGCGCTCGCTCCCGCGCACGCGCCCGCCCCCCCACACGCGCACGCGCCCACTCCCGCGCACGCGCTCGCGCCCGCGCCCGCTCTCGCGTTCCGCGACACCCAGCGCGTGAACCCGTGGCCACCCCCCAGGATCGGGTT
>JAGQJA010000745.1 GCA_020430845.1 Myxococcales bacterium | reverse complement strand
CGCCGGGGCGGGAGGTGCTCATGGTAGCCCGCGCTCAGCTACTTCACGATCGTGCTCGCGAGATTCGTCACGCGCCTACGGCGTCGGAGGAGCGGCTGTGGGAGCGGCTGCGCGGGTCGCGGCTCGGGGTGGCGTTTCGTCGGCAGGTCGTGATTGGCGGGTACATCGCGGACTTCGCGGCGTCGTCGGTGCGGCTCGTCGTCGAGGTGGACGGCGCGTATCACGCGGGGCGCCAGCGGCTGGACGCGAAGCGGGACGCGCGACTCGCGCGGGCACGGTGGCGCGTCGTGCGGGTCTCGAGCGAGCTCGGGGTCGAAGAGGCGGTGGCGAAGATCGCGGCGGCGCTCGTGGGAGTAGGCGCGGCGTGATCGCGTGACCGCTCGCGGCTGACCCGGCTTCGAACGATTGGCGCGCGGAAGCTCCGCGCGGCGGCGTTGCCGCGAGGCCGCGCCCGACAAGCGTTCATCGATGTGACCTGCCCCACAACCTCCGGATCCACTCGTTCTCCGTCGGCGCCGGCTCCACTGCGATCGGCACTCCGCCTGGCGCGGTCTCGATCAGGTGCAGTAGCGTCCACGCCAGCCCATAGCAATCGTCCGGCCCGAAGCAGTGGACGAGCGCAGATGCTTCGCTGTCGGTGACTGGTGCCCTGATGCGTTCGAGTGCCCGCTGATGTCGGGCAATCACCTCCTCTGGTGCGTTCACGTCAGGGAGCGGGCCGAGCCGGACAAACGACTGAATCTCTTCGCGCATGTGCCTGTGACCTCCTAGCGACGGCGCATCAGGTCTGGGAAGTCCCGCTTGTAGTACTGGAGCAGCTGCCGCAAGCCTCGATCGTACTTCGGACCGACGATTCGCCGCACGTCTCGAATGTCGCGAGCGAGCACGTCGCGGAAACCAAGTCCACCCTCCGCTTGTCGCGTCACTCGGCCGAGCGTTCCATGGGTCCGGGTCAAGCGGCACAGGTGTGCAACGTCAGCGAGAACTGACCCCCTTACGACAGTAGAACTCACCCCCTCCCGGAGGCCTGCGATCAGCCCTTCGAGGCTGCGCTGCTACCGAGCAGCCCGGCCCTGTTGTTCTGCTTCAAGCGGTAGCTCTCTCCTTTTGGATCATGAGGGTGTGGGAGTGGTGCAAGAGGCGGTCGAGGATCGCCGCCGCGAGCACGTCGTCGCCGAAGACGGCGCCCCACTGCGTCACGACCTGGTTGGTCGCGATGAGGAGGCTGCCGCGCTCGTAGCGCCGCGCGACGAGCTGGAAGAAGAGATGCGCGGCGCGCTTCTCGAAGGGCAGGTAGCCGAGCTCGTCGATGACGAGGAGCTTCGGCTTCGCGAAGTACGCGAGCTTGGCGTCGAGCTCAGAGTCGGAAAGCGATCCCCGCTTCGAGTCCGGTCCAACGTCGAAGGAGGTCGTCAAGCACTGGCCGGACCGTAGTGGCCGACTTCTCGAAGACGACGGTGGCGCCCACAAGAGCGACAACCTCCGTGCAAAACGCATTCAAGAGGATCTCGCTCCTCATGCTGTTTGGCCCGGCGGCGGTGAGTGGGACGACCCGGACAAAGAGGTCTGGGGCAGAAAGCGGTTTCTCGTGGAGCCAGTTGGCCGACCCGGCGATGGCCCAGACGGCGCCGTCATGGTGAACGATCACGTCTCGGCAACCCCAGAGCGTCGCATCCATCCACACGGACTGTGCGAGTTCGAGGTCGTCCGCTTTCCCCGCCTTGAAGTAGCGTTCGGGATGCGCGAGCACCCACGACACGGCATCGTCGATCGGCTTCAACGTCATGGGAGTATCCTAGAACGGCGACACGATGATGTGCCCGCTCAAACGGAGGTTGTTGAAGAGTCCGAACGCATCCGGAGGAACGACGAACTCCTGCCCTTGGAAGATGGGGAAGCCCTTCGGCCCAGGTGCGATCGGCCCCATCCGAACACCAGCTCCCTGTAGCTGCGTCACCGCCGTCTCCGAGAGCTGGTACTGGAGAACGCGTCCCGGCTGTCGTGTCAGGGCGAAGTGTGTCGCGTCGGCTGAATCGGTAGCCAGGTAGAATCCGGACGGTGCCCCAGTGCTTCTAGCTGCGGCGGCAGCGGCATCCAGGGGTGCTCCTCCCGCGAGGCTCCGAGCCGACGCGTTGTCGGTCCCATGGAAGAGCGTCATCCCTCCACGTCCAGCGCCTCCGATCTCCCCTGCGGCAGCCGCACCCGTAGCCCCGCGTTCGCCCGCGCCCGCGCCGCGCGCTCCCGCCGCGCCCGTGACGGCTGGCAAGACGT
>JAGQJA010000744.1 GCA_020430845.1 Myxococcales bacterium | reverse complement strand
CGGGGGCGTCGGCCCTCCGGATGCGCCCGGCCTGGGGCACGGTGAAGCTGAACGTCGATCCAGGTAGGTCACCGCGAGGCTCGACCCACGCCTTGCCGCCGTGGCTCTCGGCGATGTGCTTGACGAGCGCGAGGCCGATGCCGCTGCCCCGCACGGGGGCCTTCGAGGGGGCGTCGGCGACGGGCCCGCGCACGAAGCGCTCGAAGATACGCCGCGCGTCCTCGGGCGGCACCCCAGGGCCCTCGTCGGTGACGTCGACCCGGATGCCGTCGTCCCAGTGCCGCACGTGGACGTTCACGCGCTCGCCGCCCGGCGCGTACTTGAGCGCGTTGTCGAGCAGGTTGCTCACGGCGAGCTGGATGGCGCGGTCGTCGATGTGCGCCTCGGGCAGGTCGCCGTCGACCTCGACGTCGAGCGACACACCCTCGCGCTCGGCCCGGTAGCGGTACGCGTTGGTCGCGCGCGCGACGGCCTCGCCCACGTCCCCCGGCGCGAGCTCGAACGCGCCGCGGCCCCTCTCGAGCTTGGCGAAGTCGAGCACGTTCTCGATGAGCGCCGTGAGCCGCTCGCTCTCGCGCACGATGACGTCGAGGTACTCGCGTCGTTTTGCTTCGGTGGGCACGCGCCCCGACTGCAGCATTTCGGCGAACATGCGGACGAGCGCGAGCGGCGTCTTGAGCTCGTGGCTGACGTTCGCCACGAACTCGCTCTTGAGCGTGGAGATGCGGCGCTCCTTCTCCGAGAGCAGCAGCATGACGATGGCGCCGGCGACGATGACCGCGCACGAGAGCGTGATGACCGTGATCTCGAGCAGTCGCCGGTTCTGCACCTTGGACGCGAGCTCCTCGCCCGAGAGCGGCGAGACCTGGAGGCGCCAGTTGTAGAGGGTGGTGGGGAAGCGCACGCCGACCGTGAGCTCGCCGCTGCGCAGCGGCGGGCCGTAGATGATGCGGCCCTCTTCGTCGACGACGTTGACGCGCGCGCCCGAAGGCTGCGCCTCGACGTAGAGCGTCGCGAGCGTCTCTCGCACGATGCGACCGATGTCGTGCCACGCGACGATGAGGTAGCGGCGGCCCTCGTGCTCGCGCTGCCAGTAGCTGAGGAGGTAGCTCTGCCCCGCGTACTCGCGGTGCAGGTGGCGCAGCTCGTCGCGCTGCACGTCGGTGTCCATGTCGCCGACGATCTGTTGCGTGAGCAGGCGCCGGAACGCCTCTTCTTCCATCCAAGGGCCGATCGCGCGTGAGGCGAAGGCGAGCACCGAGCGGCTGTCGTCGAGGACGAGGATGGCGCGGATCGTCGGCGTCTCGCGCTGCGCGGTGGGGATCCAGCGCTCGGTGAGCTCGGTCAGCGACGCCGGGTCGGCGATGGCGATGACGACGTTGTCCTGATCGATGATCTGCCGGTCGAGGCGGTTGGCCTTCTCGGTCGCGAGCGCGAGCGTGGCCTCGAGCACCGACTGCTGGCGGAGCTTGTCGATCTGGAGCATCGACCGCAGCGTGAAGAACGCGAGCACGCCGACGGCGATGACGACGGCCGGCAGCAGCGCGACGAGCCGGAGCCGGTCCCGTAGGCGCGCCATCTCGGTCCGCGCCCGTCAGCGCGCCGCGGCGCTGGCCTGGATGCGTTCTCGATCGAGCACGATGCCGCGCGACCCGAGGTACTCGGCGTACTGCTCCGCGATGTACGTCATCGCGTTGCCCTCGTCGGGCGTGTACGGCGCGCCGTCCAGTGGGTTGATGATCTCGAGCGCGCCGAGCGCGCGCCCCGCCTGCATGATGGGCGCGACGATGAGGCTCTTGACGGCGCCCAGCCGGTGATAGCGCTCCGCGGCGGCCTGCGACGCGGCGTCGGGGATCACGAGCGCGCGGCGCGTGCGGACGGCCTCACGAAGCACCGGATCGCTCTCGGGGTGCCGCGCGTTGATGAGCTGCTGCGCGTCTCGCCCGCGCACGCAGGCGACGATCCACTCGCGCTTGTCGATGTCGAAGAAGTGCACGATCGCCGCGCGGGAGGGCAGCACCTCCGACGCGAGCGCGAGGCAGAACTGCCCGCCGTCGAGCGCGTCACGCAAGAAGTGGAGGTCGTGCATCGCCTCGAAGAGCGAGGTGATGAGCTCGTCGCCCGAGACGCGCCCGCGCACGAAGCGCCCAGACGGCGTGCGCACCATGTCGGGGGGCACCGACGGCCGTCGCGGCGGCGGGCCGTTGTTCTGGGCCGCCGCGGGGTCGTGCGCCGGGAGCGCGCCGGGGGGGATCGGCTGCGTGGACCCTGGCGCGAACGGGTCGGCGGCCGAAGGGAACGCGGGCTGGACGGGCGCGGGCACGGGCGCCGCAGAGACGGGCTGCGCGGACACGGGGGCGGCCGGTTGCACCGACGGCGGGATGATCTGTGTAGATTGCATCTGTGCAGGCTGCACGGATACGGGCGGGGCCGGAGGACCGGAGACCGCCGGGGCCGGAGGCTGCGCGGAGACCGGCGGCGCGGCGGGCGCGCCCGACATGGCGGAGACCGGCGGCGCCGACACCGCGGGGGCGGGAGCGGGGGGAGCCG
>JAGQJA010000743.1 GCA_020430845.1 Myxococcales bacterium | reverse complement strand
CGAACGCGTCGCACGTCTTCTGGCCCAGCGCCGTCGGGCTCGTGGTGATGCCGCGCGGCGGCGGTGGCCTCACGCTGCTGCAGGGCTTCACGCGGGTCGCGCTCCTCGACGCGTACGCCGTCGTCGCGAGCTCCAACAGCTTCGCGTACGCCCAACCCGACGGGACCAACCCGGGCCTCACCCTGTCGCTCGACGGGCTCACCGCAATCGCTGGCTCGGGAACCCGAGCGCTCGCGTCGGCCGGCGGAGATCTCTACGAGCTCGACGCCGCCGCCGTGCCCGCCCTCGTGCACACGCTGGCCGCCGACCGGATGGCACTGGATGCACAATACATCTATGCCACCACGGGCAAGACATCCAAGGTGCTCGAGGCCAAGATCCCCTTCACCCAGCTCGGCGCGTTCATCGTCCCCTCCCCTCCCGTCGACGTCGTCGCGTTCGGCGGTCGCGGGGCGTTCCTCCTCGAGAGCTCGATCTTGATCGCAGAGCCGACCTTCTCGACGGCGTTCCAGGCGCCCGCGGGCACCGTCACACTCCAGGGCGTGGCCATGGACGCGACGAACATCTACTTCACCATGCGCGAGGCGAACCGCGCGTCAGTACGCTATCTGGCGGGCGCGAACGCCACGCCGGTGGCGCTCGTCGACAACCAACGGGACGTGACCGCGATCGCGTCGGACGGCAAGTGTGTCTTCTTCTGGCGCGCAGCCAGCCCGGCGGCTCCGGTCGGAGAGCTCGCCGCTGTCACGGTTCCGTGAGCGTGCGAACGGGCGCGGCACCTCGCAGGTTCGACGCGACCCGCCTCGGTGTTAGTCTGAAGCGATGCGTCGCGGGTTCATGGCAGGGGCGGCGGGAGCGACGTTGCTCGCCTTCGGCGCGTGCTACCCGGCCACGGCCGTGCGTCTCGAGCTGGGGACGGACGTCGCGTGTGACGATCGGACGAGCACGGCCGTCTTCGTGACCGACACGAAGGCCGCGGACCTCGGACCGGCGGTCGCCGTCGCAAAAGGCTGCGCGTTCCCCGCGCCCCACAACATCGGGAGCGTCGTGCTCGTGCCGCGCGACGCCAAAGACGCGAGCATGCGCGTCGAGGCCGTGCTCGCACGAAACGGCAAGGATCCGGTCGCGTGCCGCGACAACCTCGACGACTGCGTCGTCGGACGACGCATCGTCGCGTACCAGAAGCACAGCACGCGCGCGCTCCCGGTGACGCTCTCGAACCAGTGCCTGGGTGTGCGGTGTCCCGAGACGCAGACGTGCGTGGCGGGCGAGTGCGTCGGCGCGGACGTCGACGCGCCTGGCTTCTGCGCGGGAGACGGGTGCGACGCGGGCGTGCGACCGCCTCCGCCTCCGCCTCCCCCCGCGCCCGACGCCGGTGACGACGGCTCCACGGTCCCGCCAGACGTGTGCGGCGGGGTGCTCGCCACGGGCGAGGCGCGACCTACCGGCCCGATGCGCGTGAGCTCGTCGCACGTCTACTGGGCCACAGCGACGGGCGTGCGCGTCCTCGCCAAGCAGCCCAAAAGTAGCGCGAAGACCATCGAGGGCTACACGCTGTTCGCGGCGAACACCACACACCTCGCGTTGGGGCGCACGGACACCATCGCGTTCCACGACCTCAACGGCGCGATGGGCCCGCTGCGGGCCATGAGCAACGTCACGGCCGTCGCGGCCGTGGGGACGAAGGCCATCGCCGCGGCCGGCGGCATCGTCTTCGATGTGCCGCCGTCGCCCACGGACGCGTTGACTCGCCTCTTCACGCGCGACGCGCAGAAGCTCGCGATCAGCAACGAGCTCATCCTCGTCGTGAACAACGCGGGCGTCCTCACCGTGCACCCGACCAAGCCTCCCTACGACGCCACACACACGCTCAACGCCGCCATCAACAACGTCGTCGACGTCGTGGCGGCCGGAGCGGGCGGGGCGTTCCTGTCGTCGGGGACCATCTACTTGGCCGGCCCGACCTCGATCTCGCCCACGATCACCGTGGTGGCGCCCAAGACGTTCGGCGGTGTGGCGATGGACGCCCAGAACGTCTACTACACCGTACGGAGCGAGAACACGGCCGAGGTCGTGTACCTCAGACGCGCGACGCCCGGCACGGGCGGCGGGCTCGCGACCGGGCTCGTCGACGCGTCCGCGATCGCCGCAGACGGACAGTGCGTGTACTTCTGGCAGCTCACGAACAACGCCGCGGCCGGCATCGGCGAGGTCGTGGCGGTGCCACGCCCCTGACGGCGCTCAGCGCACGAGCGTGATCGCAATCGCGACGACGCCGAGCGCGAACGTGAACGTGACACGGCCCAGCACGGACGCGAGCTTTCGCGCGGACTCGCGCTCGGCGGCGGGCGCGCCTTCCCGCGCGAGGCGCGTCGCCTTGGGACCGAGCCAGAAGTCGTGCACGGCGCTGAGCGCGAAGATGACCGTCACGAACGCGAGCTTCATCGCGAGCGCGCCGCCCCAGTGCCCTACGAAGGCGCGGCCCGTGAAAAGATCGCCCAGCGAATAACCGCGGTGCGTCACGTTGAAGAGCCCCGTGACGACCAGGAGCACGAGGGCGGTCCACCCGACGGCGCGAAAGCGCGTGCCGAGCACGCCGAAGAGCTCGG
>JAGQJA010000084.1:11282-22325 GCA_020430845.1 Myxococcales bacterium | reverse complement strand
GTGAGGACGCGCGAGAGCGGCCCTTCGCGCGTGAGGTCGCCCGGGTCGCTGCCGTCGCTCGCCCACTCGAGCTCGAAGAGCTGCTCGCTGAACGCGTACGCGTCCCGCGGGCGCTTGGACGGCTCTTTGGAGAGCGCGGCGTCGATGAGCTGCTCGATCGATCGGGGCACCCACGGCGCGAAGGTCGTGATCTTGGGCGGCGCCACCGTGAGGTGCGCGTGGCTCACCAGCATCTCGCGCTCGAGGTGGTCGAACGGGCCGACGCCGGCGAGCATCTCGTAGAGCACGAGGCCGACGGCGTAGATGTCGGTCATGGGCGTCGCCGCCTCGCCGCGGATCTGCTCGGGGGCGGCGTAGCTCCACGTGCCCACGAACGCGCCCTCGGGCTGCCGATCGAGGAAGGCGACGACGCCGAAGTCGATCAACTTGACCACGGGATCGCCGTGCCGCGGCGAGTGGAGGAAGATGTTCTCGGGCTTGATGTCGCGATGCACGACCGGCACTTCGTGCGTGTGCGCGGCGTGGAGCGCCTCGAGGAGCTGGCGCGTGATCTCGAACGCGACGCGCGGCGGCAGGTGGCGCATCGTGGCGAGCGCCTCGCGCACGGTGCGGCCCGTCAAGAGCTCCATGACGTAGAACGGTGTGCCGTCGGGCAACGCGTCGTAGTCGAAGACCCGCACGATGTTCGGGTGCTCGAGCTGGGCGAGCACTCGGACCTCGTCGACGAACCGCTGCCGGTACTCCTGATGCACGGCGAGCTGGCGCGACATGACCTTCATGACGCCCGGGATCTGCGGCGGCTTGACGACCTGGTACACGACGCCCATGCCGCCCTCGCCGAGCTGGCGGACGACGCGGTACTTGGTACCTGGCACGAGCGCGCCCGGCTCGAACGACACGCCTGAGGTCACGACGCCAGTATAGGCCCACCGGGGGCGCGCGCGAACTCTCGACGTCGGGCCGCGTCAACTCCGCGCCCCGCGCCGCGCTGCGCTACACTGGCGGGGATGTCAGGGAGGCCGTCCGACACCACGCTCAAGTCGGCCGCGCCGGACGTCCGCCCCGTCGTCTTGCCCACGGCCGACGACGCGCTCGTCATCTCGGGCGGAACGCTGGTTGAGCTGCATCCGCCGCGCATGGGCAAGGCCGACGTGCTCATCGCGGGCGGCAGCATCGTGCAGGTCGGCGGCGACATGCCCGGCGGCATCCCGCACGTCGACGCGTCGGGGTGCTTCGTCACCCCCGCCTTCACCAACGCGCACACCCACCTCTACATGTCGCTCTCGTGCGGCATGCCTCCGCCGCCGTCGCAGCCGCGGACGCTCGCCGACGTGCTCCAGTCCGTGTGGTGGGCGCTCGACAAGGCGCTCGACGACGATCTCGTGCACACCGCCGCGCTCGTCGGCGCGGCCAACGCGGCCAAGGCCGGCGCCGCCGTGGTCATCGACCATCACTCTTCGCCGCGCGCGATCGAGGGTTCGCTCGACCGGGTGGAGGCCGCGCTCGACGAGGTCGGGATACGGGGCGTGCTCTGCTACGAGACGAGCGATCGCGACGGCCGCGGGCGGCGCGACGGCGGGCTCCGCGAGAACCGTCGCTTCCTCGACAAGGTGCGCGCGGGGCGCTCACGACACCGCGCGCTCGTCGGTGCGCACGCGCCGATGACGCTCAACGACGACACGCTCGACGCCCTCCGCGATCTGGCCACGTCGCACGAGGTCGGCATCCACATCCACGTCGCCGAGGACCTCACCGATCACCTCGACGCCGAGCGCATCCGCAACACTTCGTTGTCCGAGCGGCTGCGGCGGCTGGGCCTGGCGCGAAAGGGCACGGTCGTGGCGCACGGCGTCCAGCTCGACCCCGAGAGCGCCGCGGAGATCACGGACGCCGGTGGTTGGGTCGCCACCACGACGCGCTCGAACATGGCGCACGCCGTGGGTGTCGGCTCGCTCGCGTCGCCGCGCGTGGCGCTCGGCACCGACGGCGTCGACGGCGACATGCTCGGCGAGGCCCGTGCGCACTTCTACCGCCACACCGAGGCGCGCGACGGGCTCGCGCGCGACACGCTCGCCCGCATCGTCGCGGGGCAGCGAATGTCCGCGGAGCTGTTCGGTGAGCAGCTCGCCGAGGAGCTGGGCGCGCCGTCGTCGCGTATCGTCCGGGGCGCGCGCGCCGACCTGCTCGTCGTCGAGTACGAGCCGATGACGCCCATGACGCCGTCGAACCTCATCGACCACGTCGTGCGCGGTTGGCGTCACGCTCGCGTCCGCGACAACCTGGTCGGCGGCAAGCACGTCGTGCGCGACGGCGTGCTCGTCCACGTCGACGAACGCGAGCTCACGCAGCGCGCGCGCGCCGCGGCCGGTCGTTTGTGGGAGAGGATGCACGGCTACTACTGAGCCGCGCCGAGGGAGCCAAGATGGACATCGAGCTCGTCGTGAAGGGCGCGCGCGTCGTGACGTCGGAGGGCGTCGGGCCGCGCGCCGTGCACATCAAGGCCGGGAAGGTGGTGGCGGTCACGGGCCTCGAGTCTGCCCCGCCGGGGGTCGAGACGCTCGACGCCGGAGAGCTCTGGGTCATCCCGGGCATCGTCGACAGCCACGTGCACGTCAACGAGCCCGGACGCACCGAGTGGGAGGGCTTCGAGACGGCGACGCGCGCGGCCGCCGCCGGCGGCGTGACGACCATCGTCGACATGCCCCTCAACAGCATCCCCGCCACCACGACCGCGCGGGCCCTCGCCGCAAAGGTCGCCGCGCTCGACGGCAAGGCCCGCGTCGACGTGGGGCTCACCGGCGGCCTCGTGCCCGAGAGCGTCGGCGCGCTCGCCGAGATGCGTCGCGAGGGGGCGCTCGCGTTCAAGTGTTTCCTCGCCGAGAGCGGTGTCGACGAGTTCCGCCACGTCGGGGAGGCCGACCTGCGGAGGGGCATGCTCGCGCTGGCCGACCTCGGGGCGACGCTGCTCGTTCACGCGGAGCTGCCTGGCCCCCTCGACGCGGCGGCGGCAGAGCTCGCGGGGGACCCACGACGCTACGCCACCTACCTCGCGTCGCGCCCGCGCACCGCCGAGGACGAGGCCGTCGACCTCGTCGTCCGCCTCGCGACCGAGACCGACGCGCGCGCGCACGTGGTGCACCTGTCCTCGTCGGGCGCGCTCTCGCTGCTCCGGCGGGCAAAAGATGCGTATGCACGTATTACGGCCGAGACGTGCCCCCATTACCTCACGTTCGCGGCGGAGGACGTCCCCGACGGGTCGACGGACTACAAGTGCGCGCCGCCCATCCGCGAGCGAGAAAACCGCGAGCTCCTGTGGAACGCGCTCCGCGAGGGGCTGCTCGACCAGGTCGTGACCGATCACTCGCCGTCGGACGCCGCCATGAAGTGCAGCGACTCGGGCGACTTCATGAAGGCGTGGGGCGGCATCAGCTCACTGCAGCTCGGGCTCGCGGCCGTGTGGACCGAGGCGCGGGCGCGCGGCGTGGCGTTCGAGGACGTCGTGCGGTGGATGACGGAACGGCCCGCCAAGCTCGTGGGCCTCTACGGCCAGAAGGGCGCGATCGCCCCCGGCTTCGACGCCGATCTGGCGTTCGTCGACCCGGACGGCGCGTTCACGGTCGACGTGGCAAGGCTCGAGCACCGCCACAAGCTCTCACCGTACGGCGCGCGCGCGCTCGACGGCGTCGTGCACCGGACGCTGCTCCGCGGGCAGACGGTGTACGAGCGTGGGGCGGGGTTCGTCGGCGCCCCCAGCGGGCGCTGGCTCCGCGCCCGGTGACTCGGCATATACTCCGCGGGCGCGGCGCGCGCGCAGAGGAGGAGCTCGACTTGGACTTCACGGAGCTGGTGGACTTGGCGGCGGAGGGCGTGGGCGGCACGGTGCTGTACGCCACCGATGACTTCTTCGCGTCGAAGGACAACCTCCTCAAGCCGAAGGAGGCGGTGTTCATCGACGGCAAGTACACCGACAACGGCAAGTGGATGGACGGGTGGGAGTCGCGCAGGCGCCGTGAGCACGCGTTCGCCTCGGCGCCCGCGAGCGACCACGACTTCGCGATCGTGCGGCTGGGCCTTCCGGGCATCGTGCGGGGCTTCGTCGTCGACACGGCGCACTTCACGGGCAACTACCCCGCGGCGTGCTCCATCGAGGGCGCGAGCATCTCGGGTTACCCGTCGCTCGCCGAGCTGCTGTCGGCCGACGTCGCGTGGACGGAGATCGCGCCGCGGACCGACCTGCGCGGAGGCCACAAGAACCGCATCGAGGTCGACAGCGCGGAGCGCTACACGCACCTGCGCTTCCACATCTATCCCGACGGCGGCGTCGCCCGCCTGCGCGTGCACGGCGAGGTCATCCCCGACGCCCGCTGGCTCGGCAAGCGTGAGCTGCCCATGCTCTCGGACCTCGCGGCCGCCGAGAACGGGGGCGTCGTCGTGACGTGCAACGACATGTTCTTCGGCGCACGGCACAACCTCGTCGGGCCCGGGCGCGCGCCGCACATGGGCGACGGGTGGGAGACCAAGCGCGGGCGCCGGCCCGGCCCCGACTGGGTGGTCGTGCGCCTCGCGGCCGAGGGCCAGATCGTCCGCGCGATCATCGACACGCAGCACTTCAAGGGCAACGCGCCCGACGCGTGCGCGCTCTGCGTGGCGACGTCACGCGACGGCGATCCGCCCGGCGCCGACGACTCCCTCTGGACGTCGCTGCTGCCGAGCACGCGGCTCCTGCCCCACACGACGCACCTCTTCGAGGACGAGCTGCTCGCGCACGCCCCCGCCACGCACGTGCGCATGCGCATCTGGCCCGACGGCGGCGTCAGCCGGCTGCGGCTCATGGGGCTCCCCAGCGCGCGAGGCCGCGAGGAGAGCGGGATGCGCCGCGTGCGAGCCATGCCGCACGCCGAGCTCGAGGCGGCGCTCCGCTCGTGCTGCGGGTCGAGCGCGTGGGTCCGCAAGATGGTCGCCCTGCGTCCGCTCTCCGATCTCGCGTCGCTCCAGGCGGCGGCCGCGCAGACCTGGGACGCGCTCGCTGAGGCCGACTGGGACGAGGCGTTCCGCGCGCACCCCCGCATCGGCGAGACGAAGGCCGCGGCCGCGCAGAGCGCGACGGCCAAGGCGTGGTCCGCCGGCGAGCAAGCACGCGTGAGCGAGGCAGACCCGAAGGTGACGGCCGCGCTCGCCGAGGCGAACCGCGCGTACGAGGCCAAGTTCGGACGCATCTACATCGTGTGCGCCACCGGAAAGACGGCCGACGAGATGCTCGCCATCGCCGAGGCTCGCCTGGGCAACGACGCGAAGACCGAGCTCGCCGTGGCCGCGGGCGAGCAGAAGAAGATCACCGCGCTGCGTCTCGACAAGCTGGTCTTGCGCTGAGGCCGGGGAGGCGAGCACACTCGCGCGCATGCGATCGATCTCCACCCACGTGCTCGACATCTCCACCGGTCGCCCCGCCGCGGGCGTCCCCGTCGTCATCGAGAAGAAGGGCGGCGAAGGGTTCGCCCGCGTCGGCGGCGGCGCGACCGACGCCGACGGGCGCATCAAGGACCTCGTCGCCGAGGGCAAGCTCACCGAGGGCACCTACCGCGTCACGTTCGACACGGGCGCGTACTTCGCCGCGTCGGGGCGCGAGGGGTTCTACCCCGAGGCCGCCGTCGTCTTCATCGTCAAGGACGCGGCCGCGCACTACCACGTGCCGCTGCTCCTGAGCCCGTTCGGCTACTCGACCTACCGCGGCAGCTGACCCGCGCCGGCGCCCGTCAGGGGTGCCAGCTCTGGTCGATCTTGGCGCGCTTGGGGATGACCACGATCCCGTTCTCGGTCACGCTGAAGCGCTTGCGGTCGGCCTCGAGGTCGAACCCTACCTGTACGCCCGACGGCACCTCGACGTCCTTGTCGATGATGCAGCGCCGCAGGCGCGTGTTGCGGCCCACCTGTACGCGCTCGAAGAGGATCGACTCCTCGATCTCGCTGAACGAGTTCACGCGGCAGCCGACGCTGAGCACGCTCCGGTGGATGCGACCGCCCGAGATGATGCAGCCGTGCGACACCATCGAGTCGGTCGCGATGCCCACGCGCGCGTGGGCTTCGTCGCGGAACACGAACTTGGCCGGCGGGTCGTGCGTGACGCCGGTGCGCAGCGGCCAGCGCGTGTTGTAGAGGTTGAACGCCGGGTGGATGGAGATGAGGTCCATCTGGGCGTGGAAGTACGCCTCGATGGTGCCGATGTCGCGCCAGTAACCGCGCCCGTGCTCGTCCTCGCCGGGCACGCGGTTGGTCATGAAGTCGTACGCGAACACGGGCTGACCGTCCGCGACCATGCGCGGCAGGATGTCGTGACCGAAGTCGTGCTTGCTCGACTCGAGCGTCGCGTCGCGGTCGAGCTCGCGGATGAGCACGTCGGTCTGGAAGATGTAGTTGCCCATCGACGCGAGGCACATCTTGTCGTTGCCCGGCATCGTCGGGGGGCTGGCGACCTTCTCGTGGAAGCCCACGATGCGGCCCTGCGCGTCGCACTCGAGCACCCCGAAGTCGCTCGCTTCTTCTTTGGGGACGGGGATGGCCGCGACCGTCGCCGCGGCGGCGCGCTCGATGTGCGCGTCGATCACCTGCCGCACGTCCATCTTGTAGACGTGGTCGCCGCCGAAGATGCACACGATCTCGGGCTTCTCGTCGGTGATGACGTGCTGGCACTGGTAGACGGCGTCGGCCGACCCGCGGAACCACGACGTGCCCGTTCGCTGCTGCGCCGGGATCGCCTCGATGAAGTGATCGAGGATCGGGCTCAGGCGCCACACGCGCGCGATGTGCTCCTCGAGCGACGCGCTCTTGTACTGCGTCAGGATCTTGATGCGGAACAGACCCGAGTTGACGAAGTTCGAGAGGACGATGTCGATGATGCGGTAGCGGCCGCCGAACGGCACCGCGGGCTTGGCGCGGTCGAGCGTGAGCGGGTAGAGGCGCTTGCCCTCGCCTCCGGCGAGGATCATGACGAGCACCTGGCTGGGATCGAAGTGGTGACCGCGCGTCATGGCGCGCCCACGATACAAGATCCGGGGGCGGTGCGGGTGTTACGATGTGGTGATGCGTACGCCGCGCACGCTTTGCGCCGCACCGGCCGACGACGGGCTGCCCGTGCCGCGCACCGCCGACGTCGCTGCCGTGCTCGAGGCGGCCGCCGCGGAGACGGCGCGTGGCGAGCGCGGGGCCATGGCGACCGTGCTCGCCCGGCGCGGCTCTGCGCCAGGGACGCCAGGGCAGAAGCTCTACCTCTCGGGCGCCGGCGCGTGCGTGGGCACGGTCGGGGGCGGCGCCGTCGAGCGCGTGGTGCTCACCGAGCTGTCGCGCATCTGCGCCGACGAAGGCGCGAAGCACGAGGTCCGCACGTTCAAGCTCGGGCCCGAGCTCGGCATGTGCTGCGGGGGCCAGCTCGACGTGCTCCTCGAACCGATCGACGGCGCGCTCCCGTGCCTCGTGGTGGGCGCTGGTCACGTGGGGACGGCGCTCGCGCCGCTGCTCGCCCGCGTCGGGTTCCGCGTCACCGTGGTCGACCCGCGCGAGGCGTGGGCGGCCGAGGGCCGCATCGAGGGCGTCACGTGCCTGGTCGGCGAGGTCGACGAGGTCTGCGGTGACTTTCCCGCGATCGGACCGTGTGTCGTGATGACGCACGACCACGCGGTCGATCAGGCGGTCATCGAGTGGGCCCTGCGCCGCGGGCACACGTTCGTCGGCGGGGTCGGCAGTCGGGCCAAGGCCGAACGAACGCGCACTCGCCTCGAGGCCAAGGGCTTCTCGCAAGAAGACCGCGCTCGCGTGCGCATGCCGCTCGGTCTCGACATCGGCGCGCGTACGCCCGACGAGATCGCGGTGTCGGCCGCGGCCGAGCTCGTCTCGTGGCGCCGTGCGCGAGCCTCGCAGAGCGCCTGACCGTCGCGCGCACCGAAGCGCTGGCCCTGGACTCGACTGCCTCTATGATGGGCCGATGGCCTCCTCGAACGCCTTCACGTTCACGCTCAACGGGCGCGCGGTCCACGTCGAGAACGAATCGACGCACACGACGGTGCTCCAGTACCTGCGCAAGCGCGGCTTCACGGGGACGAAGGAGGGTTGCGCAGAGGGCGACTGCGGCGCGTGCACGGTGGCGCTCGTCGACACCAACGCCCGCGGCGAGCGGACCTACCGCGCGATCAACTCGTGCATCGCGTTCCTCCCGTCGATCGCGGGGCGCGAGATCGTCACGGTCGAGGGGGTGCGCGACTGGGCCGACGACAACCCCGCCGCCACGCGCACCGAGGGACTCCACCCGGTCCAGGCCGCCATGGTGCGCCAGTACGGCTCGCAGTGTGGGTACTGCACGCCCGGCTTCATCATGAGCATGTTCGAGGCGTACTACCGCACCGACCTCGGCGACTTCACGCAGCTCGGCGATCAGCTCAACGGCAACCTCTGTCGCTGCACCGGCTACCGGCCCATCCGCGACGCCATCGTCGAGGCGCTGGCCCTCAACCTCGACGCGGCCGTGAGCGCGCAGGGCAGGGGGGTGCCCGTCGGGGACGACCTCTTCCAAGTGCGGCTGTCGAAGAGCGATCCGGCGCTGCCCGCGCTCGACTACGCGGGCGCCGACGTCGCCTCGCGCGAAGAGCGGTTCAGCCGACCCACGACGCTGCGCGAGCTCTTGGAGATCAAGTCGAAGCACGGCGCGGAGGTCGAGCTCGTCGCGGGCGCGACCGAGCTCGGGGTGTACGTCAACAAGATGCGCCGTCGTTATCCGCACCTGGTGTCGACCGACGGCGTGCGCGAGCTCGCCGAGATCCAGAAGAAGGACGACGCGTACTGGGTGGGCGGCGCCGCCACGCTGACGGCGCTCGAGGAGGCGCTGGGCGGCGAGTACCCGATGATCGACAAGATGCTCTGGGCGTTCGCGTCGCGGCAGATCCGCAACCGCGCGACGCTCGCGGGCAACATCGTGACGGCCTCTCCGATCGGTGACATGCCGCCGCTGCTGCTCGCGCTCGACGCCAAGGTCATGCTCGAGAAGAAGGGGCGCCTGCGTACCGTGCCCATCGACGAGTGGTTCGTCGCGTACCGCAAGACCGTGATCGAAGCCGACGAGATCGTGCGGTGGGTGACCATCCCGCGCCTGCCGGCCGACGCGCGGCGCCGCATGGACTCGTACAAGGTGAGCAAGCGCCGCGAGCTCGACATCAGCATCGCGTCGGCGGCGTTCATCGTCGAGACCGACGAGCGCGACGTGATCGTGCGCGCGCGCCTCGCGTACGGAGGCGTGGCGGCCACGCCGCTCCGCGCCAAGAAGACGGAGGCCATGCTCGTCGGCAAGGCGTGGAGCGACGAGACGTGCCGCGCGGCCTGCGAGATGCTCGAGGCCGAGTTCTCACCCATCGACGACCACCGCTCGGGCGCGGCGTTTCGCCGTGGGCTCGCGGCGTCTCTCTTCGAGAAGTTCTTCCGCGGCGAGGCGAGCTCCGCCCAGGACGACAAGCTCACGTTCGAGACGCGCGCGCTGCTCCCCGCCGACGGCGCGGGCCGCGAGCTCAAGCACGAGAGCGCCGTCGGTCACGTGACGGGCGGGGCGCTCTACGTCGACGACGTCGCGCAGCGTCGCGACATGCTCGACGCGTGGCCGGTGACGTCTCCGCACGCGCGCGCCAAGGTCGTCTCGGTCGACGTCTCGCGGGCGCTCGCCTCGCCCGGCGTCGTGCGTGTGCTCACCGCCGCGGACGTGCCCGGCATGAACGACGTGGGCGCCGTCCGCCACGACGAGCCGCTCTTCGCCCAGGGGGAGGTCTCGTTCCACGGCCACATCGTCGCGTTCGTGCTCGCGACCTCCGTCGAGGCGGCGCGGCGTGGCGCCGAGCTGGTCTCGGTCACGTACGAAGAGCTCGAGCCCGTGCTCGGCCTGCGCGACGCGATCGCCAAGGGCAGCTACCACTCGACGCCCCACGTCATCCGTCGCGGCGACGTGGACGGCGCGCTCTCTCGGGCGCCGCGTCGGCTCTCGGGGCGCGTCGAGATCGGCGGGCAGGAGCACTTCTATCTCGAGTCGCAGGCCGCCTGGGCCGAGCCCGGCGAGGACGGCGAGATCTTCGTGTGCTCGTCGACGCAGCACCCGTCGGAGATCCAGGCGGTCGTCGCGCACGTGCTCGACCTGCCGCGCGGCAAGGTGACGGTCCAGGCGCCGCGCATGGGCGGCGGGTTCGGCGGCAAGGAGACGCAGGGCAACACGTGGGCGGCGCTCTGCGCGCTCGGCGCCCAGGTCACGGGCCGCCCCGTGCGCATCCAGCTCGACCGCGACGTCGACATGCAGCTCACGGGCAAACGACACCCGTTCCACGCCACGTTCGACGTGGGCTTCGACGACGACGGCGTGCTGCTCGGCGCGCGCGTGTCGCTCGTGGCCGACGGCGGGTGGGCGCTCGACCTGTCGGAGTCGATCTGCGATCGCGCGCTGTTCCACCTCGACAACGCCTACTACGTCCCGGCCTGCGAGTTCTCCGGCCGCGTCGCCAAGACCCACACCGTGTCACACACGGCGTACCGGGGCTTCGGCGGTCCGCAGGGCATGCTGGTGATCGAGGAGATCCTGGCGCGCATCGCGCAGACGCTCGGGCTCGAGGCCGAGGCCGTGCGCGAGCGCAACTTGTACCGCGGCTCGGGCGAGAGCAACACGACGCACTACGGTCAAGACCTGGGCGCAGACCGCATCCAGCGCATCTGGGCCTCGCTCAAGCAGAGCGCCGAGCTCGACGCGCGGCGCGCCTCCGTGCGCGCGTTCAACGCGGGCTCGCGCGGGGTCAAGCGGGGCCTGGCGATGACCCCGGTGAAGTTCGGCATCTCGTTCACGGCCACGTGGCTCAACCAGGCCGGCGCCCTCGTGCTCGTCTACCGCGACGGGTCGGTCCACGTGAACCACGGCGGCACCGAGATGGGGCAGGGGCTCTACACCAAGCTCCGTGGCGTCGCGATGCGTGAGCTCGGCGTGCGCGAAGAGAGCGTGCGCATGATGAAGACGCAGACCGACAAGGTGCCCAA
>JAGQJA010000084.1:0-11195 GCA_020430845.1 Myxococcales bacterium | reverse complement strand
GAGCTCATCGCCGAGGCCGCCGCCAAAGAGGGCAGGACGCTCGGCGCGGTGCCCGGCGGCGCGGTCGTCTTCGCCGACGGCAAGTGCAGCGCCCCCGGCGTGCCCGGCGTCAGCGTGGCGTTCGAGAGCGTCGTCGAGCGCGCGTACATGCGCCAGGTGAGCCTCTCGGCGACGGGCTTCTATCGCACGCCTGGGATCGGCTACGACCGCGCCAAGGGCCGAGGTAAGCCGTTCTACTACTTTGCGTACGGCGCGGCCGTGGCAGAGGTCGAGGTCGATGGTTACTCTGGGATGAAGCGCGTCGTCCGCGTCGACATCCTCCACGACGTGGGCGAGTCGCTCAATCCCGGCGTCGACCGCGGGCAGATCGAGGGCGCCTTCGTGCAGGGCATGGGCTGGCTCACGGGCGAAGAGCTCAAGTGGGACGCCAACGGCAAGCTCCTCACGCACTCGGCGAGCACCTACCAGATCCCGACCATCGGCGATGCGCCCGAGCAGCTCAACGTGGAGCTCTTGCCCAACGCGCCCCAAGACGGCGTGATCCACGGCAGCAAGGCCGTGGGCGAACCGCCGTTCATGTTGGCCTTCAGCGTCCGCGAGGCGATCCGCGACGCGATCCGCGCGTTCGGCCCGGGCGGTGTCGTCGAGCTGCCGAGCCCCGTGACCCACGAGGTGATCTTCCACGCGGTGCGCTCACGGACGCGTGACGGTGAGAGCGGCGCCCAGGCCGCGCAGTAGCGGCGAGGCTCAGGCCGCGTATGCGCGGCTGACGTGCGGCCCGGTGGGCGCGAAGTACGTACGGGCGGCCACCTGGTGCACGAGCACCGACCGCCGCGCGCGCGGCGAGCGCGGGACCTTCTCGCCGGGGCGCAGCACCATGGCCGTGAGGCTGCCGCCGTAGACGCACCCCGTGTCGAGCCCCGTGGCCCACGGGTGCAGCTGCAGACCCGGCGCGGCGTTGTGCCCGAAGACCACGTGCGGCGGGCCGGTGTAGCAGCTGCCCCACAGGACGTCGGACGCCTCGCTACGGACGGCGCGCGCCTTCGACGGCGCCATCGACTCGCTCGCCGGCGCGATGCCCTCGGGCGTCACGCGGACGGTGCGGATGCGCATGAGCGTCGCCGGGGTGTGCTGCTCGATCGGCAGACCCGGGATCACGCCGGCGTGCACCACACGGACCCCGTGCTCCGGTAGGTCGACCCACAGCGGCGAGGTCTCGAGCAGCGTCCAGTCGACCGGGCGCAGCGCGGCGACGATGTCGCGGTGCATGCGACCGCCGGGCAGCTCGCTCACGGGCGCGCGCCGGAGGTCGAGCAGGCGTTGCTCGTGGTTGCCGCGCACGAGGATCGCGCCCGTCTGGCGCGCCACGTCGAGCACGCCGAGCGAGTCGGGGCCGCGGGCCACGAGATCTCCCACGAGCACGAGCTGATCGCCCGAGCTGAAGGCCACGCGATCGAGCAGCCGTTCGAGCTCGACCACGCAGCCGTGGACGTCGCCGACGATGACCGTTCTACCCATTCCCTAGCTGAGCATGCGCGCACCTGCGCAAAAGAGCAAGCCCACAGAGGGGCCCGCGTTTCGACTCGGGCGGGGCCGCCTGCGGGTCGGCCGCGACGTGGGCCGTCGCCGCGTATCGCGCTGTGTCGCCGCGCTGCGGCCCTGCTTTACGGCGCGAGCGCTCGCGGGGTACCCTCGCGCCCGAAATGAGCCACCTCTCTCGCTGTCGCCTCGGGGCGCCGCTCGCGGTGCTCGCCGCGCTCCACACGGTGACGCTGTCGACGCCGGGGCTCGCGCAGCAGCCCAAGCCCGCCGACAAGCCCGCGGCCGCCCCCGCCGCCGACGCAAAAGAAGACGCGCCCGGCGGCTCGGCGGGGCTCATCAAGAAGGGCCAGCAGCTCTTCGACGACCAGCAGTACGAGGAGTCGATCCAGGCGCTCTCGGCCGCGCTCCTGCGACCCGACAACACGGCCAACCAGCGCGTCGAGATCTACAGGCTCCTGGCGCTCAACTACATCACGCTCGGGCGCGAGCAGGAGGCCGAGAGCGCGGTGCGCGGCCTCTTGGTGATCGCGCCCAAGTACCAGATCCCCGCGACAGAGTCGCCGCGCTTCCGGGACTTCTTCGCCGACGCGCGCAAGAAGTGGGAGGCCGAGGGCCGCCCGGGTCTCGTCAAGGACGCGCCCAAGAAGACGCCCGTGACGCTGCGGCACCAGTCGCCCTCGCAGGTCGACTCGGGGCAGAGCGTGGAGATCACCGCCAAGCTCGACGATCCCGAGGGCAAGGTGTCGTCGGTGCGCATCTTCTATCGCGCCGGCTCGAGCGGCGCGTTCGACGAGGCCGAGGCTCGGGTGACCGACGGCACGGTGCGCGCGAACATCCCCGGCTCGTCGGTGCAGCCGCCGCTCGTCGAGTACTACCTGCAGGGCATCGACGTGACGGGCGCGCCCGTCGTGTCGCGCGGCGAGGCCACCGATCCGCTGCGCATCGCCGTGAGCTCTCCGTCGAAGGGCTGGGTCCTTCCCGTCGCGATCGGCGGCGGCGTCCTCGGGGCCGTGGCCATCGTGGGCGTGCTCGCGCTCGCGGGCGTCTTCAGCGGCAGCTCGCGGCCGCCCCCCGGAGGCGGCGGCGCGATCCCGGCGACGGTCTCCATCGGGATCCGTGAATGACGGAGCCGCGCTTTCCCATCGTGCTCGTCGACGTGTCGACCGACGACGCAGAAGAAATGGGCGCGCGCCTCTTCGAGCTCGGCGCCGAGGGCGTCGAAGAGCGTGATGACTCGACCCTGCAGAAGGGCGCCGGCGGCGGGCGCGCGACGCTCGTCGCCAGCTTCGCGACGCCCGAGGAGGCCGCAGCGGCTCGCGCCGCGATCGGCGACGCCGCCCGGCTCGACGAGATCGTGGGCGACGCGTGGCGCGACGCGTGGAAGGAGCACTATCGGCCGTTCGAGGTGGCGCCCGGCATCGTCGTGCGTCCCCCGTGGACGCCCTACGCGCCCAAAGAAGGAGAGCTCGTGCTCGAGCTCGAGCCAGGTCGTGCGTTCGGGACGGGCCTCCACGAGACGACGCGCCTCGTGGCCGGCGCCCTCGCTCGGAACGCCGCCGCGCTCAAGGACGCCCTCGTCATCGACGTCGGCACGGGCAGCGGCATCCTCGCGTTCATCGCGCTCGCGCTCGGCGCGGCGCGCGCCGTCTGCGTCGACATCGACCCCGACGCGGTCGCCGTCACCCGCGAGAACGCCGCGCGCAACGCGCTCGCCGAACGCGTGACCGCGAGCACCACGGCGGCCGCGGACATCACCGAGCGCGCGCCGATCGTGCTGGCGAACATCGAGGCGAAGGCCCTCATCCCGATGGCGGCCGACCTGTCGCGGCTCGTCTCGCCCGGCGGTCTCCTCTTGCTCTCGGGGGTGCTCACCCACCAGCGCGACGAGGTGGTCGCCGCGTACCCCGCGCTCGAGGTCGTGGAGTCTCCGGCGATGGGCGAGTGGATCCTGATCTCGCTGCGTGCGCCCGGGTGAGCCCGCGCGGGTCGCGCGCGCGCGCGCCACTGCACGATCTCCGCTCCGGACGCCGTCGCCTCGACGGGCCCACGTCGTCGTACCTCTTTCGTGTGCTGCGCCTGACCCTGGGCGACGAGCTCTCTGTCTTCGATCCGCTGGCGCACACCGAGGCCCGCGCCCGCGTCGTCCGCGCCGACCCTCACGACGGCGAGCTCGACATCGACGAGCCGGGCCCGAGCGTGGTGCGCGCGCGGAGGGCGCTCGTGCTGGTGCAGTCGCTCTCCAAGGGCGACAAGCTCGACGCGATCGTGCGCGACGCGACCGAGCTCGGCGCGACGGCCGTGGTCGTGGCGCGCGCGCAGCGCTCTGTCGTCCAAGTCGACGGCGCCAGGGCCGAGGCGCGCCTCGAGCGGCTGCGGCGCGTCGCCGAGCAGGCGGCGCGGCAGTGCGGTCGCGGTGACCCGCCCGAGGTCGAGGGGCCGCTCGACTGGTCGCGCGCGCTGGCCGAGGCCGTCTCGCGTGCGTCGTCGGCGTCTCTAGGCGGTGCGTTCTGTCTCCACCCGCGCGGCGCGGTCACCCTCGGCCCCACGCTCGTCGATGCGATCACGCGTGACGGCGGGCTCGCGTTCGCCATCGGCCCCGAGGGCGGCCTCACCGACGAGGAGCTCTCCGAGGCCTCCACGGCCGGCTTCGTCACCGCGTCGTTCGGTCCGCTCGTCCTGCGCACGGAGACGGTCGCCGCGGCCGTGCTCGGCGCCGTCCGCGTGCTCGACGGCGACTGACCGCGGCGAGGCGCGCAGCCTTTGCGCGGCACGCCGGGGGAATCGAAGTGGACGCTGGGACGCCGGGTGGGCGATGATCGCCGACTTCGGAGGGCCATGGCTGCGACCGTCATCGAGTGGTTGAACCTGTTGGTCCGGTGGGGGCACGTGCTCACCGGCATCATGTGGATCGGCAGCTCCATCTTCTTCAACTGGCTCGACAGCAGCCTCGACAAGGTCGACGACGCGAGCCGCGAGGGCGTCGAGGGCGAGCTGTGGATGGTCCACGGCGGCGGCTTCTATCAAGTCGAGAAGAAGCTCGTCGCGCCCGAGAAGCTCCCGCCCAAGCTCCACTGGTTCAAGTGGGAGGCGACGTTCACGCTCCTCACCGGCCTGCTGCTGCTCGACATCGTGTTCTACCAGGGCGGCGCCGTCACCCTGGTCGACCCCAACGTCTCGAGCTTGGGGCCCACGGGCGCGACGGCGCTCTGCGTCGGCGGTCTCATCGGGTCGTGGTTCGTCTACGACCTCTTCTGGCGCATCTCCGCCGTGAGCGACAACCCCAAGCTCGGCGGCATCGTCCACGCGGCGTTCGTCGTGGGCGTCGCGTACTTTCTCACGACCAAGATCAGCGGGCGCGCCGCGTTCCTGCACACGGGCGCGATGATGGGCATGTGGATGGCGGTCAACGTCTGGGCCCACATCATCCCCAACCAGAAGGCGATCGTCGCGGCCGTCCACGCCCGGACCTCGCCCGACCCGCGCAAGGCGAAGGCGGCCAAGACGCGGTCTCGGCACAACAACTACATGACGTACCCGGTGGTGTTCATCATGCTGAGCAACCACTTCCCCGGGGTCTACGCGCACAAGTACAACTGGCTCATCCTCGCCGGCGTGATGGCGGTGGGCGTCGCCATCCGACACCTCGAGAACGTGCGGATCGCCGCGCACCGCGAGCTGTCGCCCGTGATCTTCATCGTCGTGCTCGGCCTGCTGCTCACGGTGACGCACTCGGCCCTCACGACCGAGAAGGCCGAGACCGGCGCCGATCCGACGCAGAAGCTCAGCGCGAGCGTGCCGTCGTCGACGGGCGGCCCCAAGGTCGTCGCCAACCCCGCGGGCGTCGGGAGCGTGAAGGGCACGGTGAGCGTCGACGGGAACGTCCCACCGCCCAAGCAGCTCAACCTGGGCACGTGCTCCTCCGAGCACAAGGGCCCGGTCATGTCGGACGCGATCCTCGTCAAGGGCGGCAAGGTCCAGAACGCGTTCGTGTGGATCAAGGGCGGGCTCGACGACTACAAGGGCCCGCCCGCGCCGGCAGAGCCCGTCGTCGTCGACCAGCGCGGGTGCCTGTACGCGCCGCACGTCATCGGCGCGCGCGTGGGGCAGAAGGTCATCATCCTCAACAGCGACCCGCTGCTCCACAACGTCCGCACCGTGGCCGAGGCCAACCCCGTCTTCAACGAGATGATGGCCTCGAAGGACATGCGCCTCCAGAAGACCTTCGACAAGCCCGAGGTCATGGTCCGCGCGAAGTGCGACGTGCACCCCTGGATGTCGGCGTTCGTCGGTGTGGTGCCGCACCCGTTCTTCGCCGTCACGAGCGAGACGGGCGAGTTCTCGCTGCAGAACGTGCCCGCGGGCAGCTACGTGCTCGAGTCGTGGCACGAGGCCTTCGGGCGCCGCGAGCAGCCGCTCGTGGTCAAGGCGCGCGACACGGTGCAGGCCGACTTCGCCTACCACGCGGAGTGACGCGGCGGCGGCCCGCGCACGGTGGGTCTGCCGGTCGGAGCTCGGGTCAGGTCGGCGGCGACGGTCGGCCGAGCGCGACGCGCCCTGCGATGACCCGCGCGAACGAACGCCACGCCAGCTCTTCGGGCGTGAGCCCGGCCCGCGCGACGTCGGCGTGATCGAGGGCCCCGCACGCGAGCCCGCGCACCAAGAACGTGAGCGCGCCCTCCGCCGTCGCCGCGTCGTCGAAGTCCTGCCCCGTGCGCACGGCGCGCGTCGCCGCCTCGAGGAACCGCGCGAGCCTCGTGGTGACCTCGGCGCGGTGCGTGAGGTAGTGCGCGAAGAGCGCCCCGTAGCGAGCGGGCAGCTGGGCCGGGTGGATGTCCCATCCGGCGTGCACGCCGTGCTCGAGCGCGTGCGTCACGTGATGTGCATGTAGAGTCCATGCATCTCGCACGGCGCGCAGGTTCTCTTCTTGCTCCATGTCGCTGAGGGTCCGGTCGCCCTCCTTGTGCCGAGGGAGCGGGAGCGCGGTGGTCACGCCGTCGACGGCCACCGCGCCGGTGCCCTCGAGCGTCGCGACCATGATCGCGCGCGCCAGGTCGCAGAGCGGGTGGTCGAGGCGCTGCGCCGACATGGGCACGCCCAGCGACGAGCTGAGATCGTACGCGCCCAGGTGCGCCGCGCCGCACCGCCCCGCCGCGGCGGCCACGAGCGCGGGCACGAGCACGAGCCCGGTCTCGTCCCAGAGAGCGCGCGGCGTCTCGACGAGGATCTCGACGCCGATCGCGCCGCGCGTGATGTTGCGCGCGTCCTCGATCATCGTCAGCATCTCGACGAGCGCGGTCACCTGCGCCGGGTGCGTGACCTTGGGCAGCGTGACCGTGAGCCCGCGCGGCACGACGCCTCCGGTCTGCTCGAGCATCGCCGTCAGCACGAGGTCGAGCGTCCGCGCCGCCCTGCGCGCAGAAAGCCCGGCGAGCGCCCGGATGCGCACGCCGACGCGAGGGGTCGTCGCCGGCGACGCCGCCGCCGCGAGCACGTGCAGCGACAGCTCTCGGGCCACGCGGAGCGCCTCGGCGTCCTCCTCGGCGTCCGATCGGAGCCCGAAGCCGTCCTCGAAGTCGGCGCACATCGCGTCGAGCGGGCGCGTCTCGAGGCGCGCGCGCACCTTGGTCCAGATCTCCTCGGCGAGGGCGCGATCGGTGACGCCCAAGCACGCGCCGAACGACGCGGCGTCGCGGCCCCAGCCGTCGAGCGCCGCGAGCGCGATGCGTCCGGCCTTGGCGGGGAGCCCGGCGTGGAACAGGTGCGCGCCGCCGTAGAGCACCTGGCAGAAGGGCGGCAGCACGTCGGGCGTGGGCACGCGCTGCACCTCGGCGAGGTGCTCGAGGATGGCACCCACCTTCTTCGATGACAGGGAGACGGTCAGGCTCGACGGGCTCAAGCGGCTTCGTCCTCGAGCTCCTTGAAGAGCGGCGCGAGCTCGGGTCGCGCACGGAGCGGCTTGCAGAACCGCGTGGTGAGCTCGAGCAGCTCCGTCTCGAGCGTGTCGGCCTCACGGCCCAGCTCCTGGATGCGCTGCTCGGTCTCGAGCCGCTCCCGGTCGAGGCCCGTCTCGTGCCGCGTGAGGGCGCCACGCAGCTCGCGGATCTGGAACTCGAGATCGGTGACGAGCTGCTCCGCGGCCTCCATGGCCGCCTGCACGCGAAGCTCTTCGACGCGCAGCGCCTGCCACTCGTCGACGCTGTCGGCCAGCGCGCGGTAGGCCTCGGCGAGGTCGGTCGACGGCTCGGCGAACCCGCACCGGCCCTCCCAGCGAAGGGCGTCTTGGTGTCGTTCGACGTACCCGTCGCGCGCCTTGCCCGTCTCGGCCGCCGCACGTTTGAGCGCCTCGCGCGCCGCGCGGAGCTCCTCTTTGGCCTTCGACGTGTCGACGCCGAGCTGGTCGACCGCGAAGCCGAGCTGAGAGCGCTTCTCTCGCCCGCGCTTCTCGATCTCCTCGAGCAGGTCCTGCGCGCGCACGCCGTCGTTGCGCAGCGTCACGAACGATCGCACCACGTGCCCGACCTTCTCGAGCAGCTCGGTGAGCTCGCCCGGGGCGCGCTGCTTCGCGCCGAACGCGCGCTGGAGCATCTGCTCGAGCACCGCCATGCGCCGCGCCCAGATGTCGCCCGGACCGGTGCCCAACGTCGACGGCGACGCCGAGCTGAGGGGCTCCTCGTCGGCCTGCGGCGGCGCGGGCATCTGCCGCTCCCGCAGCAGCGCGAGCAGGTCTTGGTGCACGCGGTGCGCGTCGACGGGGCGATCGGCCGGGTCCTTCTCGAGCAGGCTGAGGACGAGGTCGTCGAGCTCCTTGGGGACGCGCGGCGCGCGGTGCCTCACCGGCGGCGGTCGTTCGTTCATGTGCTTGACGAAGAACGTCGCGACGTCGGGCGCGGTGAACGGGAGCTCGCCCGTCAGCATCTCGTAGAAGAGCACCCCGAGGGCGTAGAGGTCGCTCGACGGCCCGGTGTCGGTGCCCATGATCCGCTCGGGCGCCATGTACTGCGGCGTGCCGAAGAGCTCGCCTTGGCCCGTGAGCCGCGAGTCTTGGCGCGACTTGGCGATGCCGAAGTCGAGCAGCTTGACCAGGTCGGAGCCGTCCTCGCGCCGACACAGGAAGATGTTCTCGGGCTTGAGGTCCCTGTGGATGACCTCGAGATCGTGCGCGCGCGCGATGCCGCGCGAGATCTGCACCATGACGTGCAGCGCGCGGTCGACGTCCATCGGGCCGTTCTGGATGGTGTGGGCGAGCGACTCACCGTCGAGCAGCTCCATGACGATGTAGGCGGTGCCGTCCTCGGTGTCGCCCTGGTCGTAGATCTCGATGATGTTCGGGTGCGCGAGCTTCTGCGCGCTCTTGGCCTCACGTCGGAAGCGCTCGCGGACGATCACGTCGCTCGCCAGCAGCGGGTTCATGATCTTCACGGCGACGGGCCGGTCGACGAGCTTGTGTCGCGCGCGGTACACCGTGGCCATGCCGCCCTCGCCGATCACCTCCTCGATGACGTAGCGACCGGCGAGCAGCGTGCCCACGCGCGGGTCGGGCAGGTCGACGAGCGTCGCGCCCTCGATGAAGCAGTACGTCGCCTCGTTCGGGTAACGCATCTTGCATTTGGTGCACTGCTTCACGCCATGCCTCGCCCGCGCGCACGTATGACACGCCAGCTCAGCATCGTATCTGACTGGCTGCCGCAAGCCGAGCCGACAATCCTGGCGTCGGGGCCCCGGAATGGCCGATACTCACGAGGGCGTTGTCGGAACGTATGGCGACTCGTAGGCGTAACTATCTCCTGAGGTGCGGGATCCTCGTCGTGCTGCTGGGCGCGGCGACGGGCGGCGCTGCGTACGGCGCCCGAGCCCTGCCGGAGGGGCGCGCGCTGCCTGGGCTCCGCATCGACGGGCAACCGACGCCCGAGGCGGCCACCGCGGCCGAGCTCCGCGCGTTCGTCGACGAGCGCGCCAAGGCCCTCGTGGGGCGCACCGTGCGCCTTCGCGTCGCCGGGCAAGACGTGCGAGAGGTGAAGCTGCGCGACGTGGGCGTCAGCGTCGACGTGACGCGCACCGTCGCGGTCGCGATGTCGCTCTCGCGCGGCGAGGGCGAGGGACCGTGGTCGCTCTGGGAGCGGGTCGAGCTGGCGCGGCGCGCGCGCGCCGGGGAGATCGACGTCCCGCTGTTCGTCGAGGTCGATCGCGAGGTCGCCGTGCCTCTCTTCGAGGGCCTCAAGGAGACCGTCGACACGCAGCCCGTCTCGGCGCGCCTCGACCTCGAGAAGCACGCCACGATCCCCGAGCGCGACGGGCGCTACGTCGACACCGACGGCGCGATCGCGGCGCTCGAGGCGTTCGCGCGCGATCCCCTCTCGGCCGAGCGCGCGCAGAAGGACGCGGGCGGGGAGGGCAAGGCGCCCGCGGTCGACCTGCCGATCGTGACCTACGCGCCGCGCGTGTCGAGCGCCTTCTTGAAGAGCCTCGATATCTCCAAGGTCGTCGCCGAGTACGAGACGTTCTTCTCGCGGGGCGGGAGCCAGGCGCGCCGCGGCAAGAACATCGACAACGCCGCGCAGAAGCTCGACGGCGTCGTCATCTCCCCGGGCGAGCTCCTGAGCTTCAACCAGGTGGTCGGTGAGCGGAGCGAGGCCAACGGCTTCCAGAAGAGCTGGGAGATCTTCAAGGGAGAGATGGTCGAGGGCATCGGCGGCGGCACGTGCCAGGTCGCCTCGACGTTCCACGCGGCGGCGTTCTTCGGCGGGCTCGAGGTGCTCGAGCGCCTCCCGCACTCACGCCCGAGCGGCTACATCCCCATGGGCCTCGACTCGACCGTCGTGTACCCGGCGGTCGACCTCAAGGTGCGGAACCCGCACCCGTTCCCCGTGGTCATCCACGCCAAGACCGAGGGCGCCAAGCTCCGCATCGAGGTGCTCGGCAAGGAGCGCCCGGCCGAGGTGGGCTTCGGCCGCGAGCTGCTCGAGACGATCCCGTACACGCGAAAGATCATCGAAGAGACGTGGCTCACCGGGCGCAAGGTGATCGTCAAGCAGCACGGGATCCGGGGCTTTCGCATCCGCCGCACGCGCAAGCTGCGCTACTCCGACGGCACGCAGCGCATGGAGCGCTCGGTCGACTTCTACCCGCCCACCACCGAGATCTATCAAGTGCCCGTGGGCTTCGATCAGGCGCTCCTGCCCACGCTCCCGGCGGGCGGCGCCGATCCCGACAACCCGGCCACCGCGCCGAGCTCGGCGAGCACTCCGTCGACCGCGTCCTCGGCCACGGCGTCGGCGTCCTCGCCCGGCGACGCGGCGAGCGCCGTCGAGATGGTCGACGCGCCGGGGGCGCACGCGCCCACGCCCGGTCAGCGCGATCCGGCCAAGAAGATGTGGCTCACGCGCTGATCGAGGCGCCAAAGTAGGGAAGTTGACTACACGGCGGCCGGGTGCGACACATGGTGCATGGGCCGTCGTCTGTCCTCGCTCCGCAGGGCTACGCGCTGCGCGCTCGGTGCCGCCGCGTTGCTCGCATGCGCTCCTTGGGCGTGGGCGGCAGACGCCGACGCCCCCGCCTCTGCCGCGGGTCCCACCGCCGCGAGCCCCGCCGGCAAGCCCGCATCGAAGCCCGCGCCTGCGCCGAAGCCCGCGCCCGCGTCGAAGCCCGCGCCTGCG
>JAGQJA010000742.1:834-2096 GCA_020430845.1 Myxococcales bacterium | reverse complement strand
CAAGCCGCTCGCGCAGCAGCCCAAGGCGTCGACCAAGTGGCTGGGCCTCGGGGCCAAGGCCGGGCCGGGTCAGGTCAACCTCAACCTCAACCAGCAGGGCGTCATCGCCGCGGTCGGCATGGACCAGCTGCGCAAGGAGCGCGAGGCCGACGGCGAGCGCCGGCGCAGCGAGCACCGCGGCTCGTGGCAGGCGTCAGGCTTCGAGAAGTGGCGCAACGCGATCGAGAACTACGTCTCGACGGTCAAGCCGGGCAACCAGACCGCGCTCAACACCGCGGCGGTCCCGTTCGCGACGTACCTCAACACGATCCACAACCGCGTCCACCCGATCTTCGCCGACAGCTTCCTTGCGTCGCTCGACAGCCTCCCCAAGACGCACCCGCTCAGCAACCCGCGCATGTTCACGCGGCTCGAGATCGTCGTCAGCAAGCAGGGCCGCGTGGTGAAGATGGGCGTCGTCAAGACGAGCGGCATCACCGCGTTCGACATCGCCGCGCTCGACTCGGTCAACCGCGCGTCGCCGTTCGGCCCCGCGCCCACCGCGATCATCTCGCCGGACGGCAACGTGTACCTCCACTGGGAGTTCCACCGCGACGAGGTGTACGCGTGCTCGACGATGAACGCGCGCCCGTTCTTGCTCAACCTGCCCGCCAAGCCGCCCGAGGAGCCCACGCCGCCGCCGCCCGGCCCCGGTCCGAGCCGTGAGCGCGGCGCGCCGCCGCCCGCCAACATCCACGAGACGCGCGAGGGAGCCCTCCCGCCGGTGAAGACCGGCCGCGCGCCCGGCTGACGCTCCCCTCACCTCACTTGCAGGTGTCCACGGCGAGGTTGCACAGCCCGCTCGCGCACTCGCTGTCGCGACGGCACGGTCCGCCCGGCGGCTGACGCGGCTTGCACACGTCGAGCTCGAGGTTGCAGAGCTTGGCCGCGCACTCGCTGTCGCGACGGCACGGCTCTCCCTCGGCCGCCTCGGGGGCGCACACGTCGGTCGCGAGGTTGCAGAGCTTGCCCGCGCACTCGGTGTCGCGACGGCAGCCCACGCCGTTGGGCGCAGGGTCGGCGCAGCGGTCGACCTCGAGGTTGCAGATGCGCGGGGCACACTCGACGTCGCGCCGGCACGGCTCGCCGAAGCCCGCGTCCCCGCTTCCCGCGTCCCCGCTCGCGCCCGATGACCCGCTCGAGCCCGACGTGCCCGATGATCCGCTCGCGCCCGATGAGCTCGCGCCCGATGAGCTCGCGCCCGATGAGCTCGCGCCGCTCGA
>JAGQJA010000742.1:0-761 GCA_020430845.1 Myxococcales bacterium | reverse complement strand
ACCAGAAGCGAGGCAAAGCAGAAGGCAGACGTGTGCATGGCCCGTGAGTGGGCGCACCCACGCGCGATTATGAGAGATTCGCCCTGCTCGCCCGAAGGATGGGGCGAATCGCTCGGTTCACTCCTTCTCGGTGCTAAGGCGCGAGGATCTCTTCGCAACCGCAGCCGCAGTCACTCTTGAAGAACGTGGACCACGACGGGCACGTGAAGGGCACCTCGCCCGCGCGGCACTGCTCGGGCGTCCCGATGTAGGCGCGCGTCGGCTCACGCGCCGGGTTGCACGAGCACGCGCTGTCGTCGCACGTGATGGCGCCGTCCTTGCCGCAGGTGCACACGCTGCAGCTGTCGACCGCCACGAACTTCTGGCCCTTCGTGTACTTCTTTTCGCCGTACTTGCACGTGTCGAGCTTGCAGCCGCAGCCGCAGTCGTCGACGAACGGATCCCAGCTCGTCGGGCACGAGAAGCGGAGCGCCTGGCACTCGTCGCCCTTGGCCTTGAACTTCTTGGTCGCGCTGTCGCTGCACGTCAGGGCCTGGCCCGCGCTCTCCGTCCCCTCGTCCGCGTCCGTCGTCGCCGCGCACCCGGCGAGCGTCGCCAGGAGGAGCGCCGCGAGGAGCAGCAGGTGCGTGAGCGCAGGAAGCCGATGCTTGAACCACATGTCGTTCAATGTAGGCTAGCATCCTACAAGGCTCCCGCAACCCGCCCTCAACCCCGCGGATTCGCGACAGATTCGAGATCTGTTCGCATGCGAACAGAGCCCG
>JAGQJA010000741.1 GCA_020430845.1 Myxococcales bacterium | reverse complement strand
CCGCCCGAGTACAACGGGTACAAGGCCTACTGGGCCAACGGCGCGCAGATCGTCCCGCCCACCGACACCGAGATCGCCAAGGCGATCGCGCGCGCGCCGGCCGCCAAGGACATCCCGCGCGAGCCCCTCGAGGCGGCCCAGGCCGCCGGGCTCGTGTCGATCGTCGGCGACGACGAGCGCGCCGCGTACCTCGCGGGCGTGCGCGGGCTCAGGGTCCGGTCCGACGGAGACCGCTCGATCGCCATCGCGTACACGCCGCTGCACGGCGTCGGCGATCGCCTCACACGCGCCGCGCTCGACGGCGCGGGCTTCGCCCACGTGCGCTCGGTCGCCGAGCAGCGACAGCCAGACGGGGCGTTCCCCACGGTGCGGTTCCCCAACCCAGAAGAGAAGGGCGCGATGGACCTGGTGCTCGCGCTCGCGCGTGAGACCGAGGCTGCGCTCGTGCTCGCGAACGATCCCGACGCCGACCGGCTCGCCGTCGCCGTGCCCGACGGGGCCGGCGGCTACGCGCAGCTCACGGGCAATCAGGTGGGCGTGCTGCTCGGCCACTACCTGCTCACGGGCGGCCTCGCCGACGAGACCCGCGCCGCGCGAGACAACGCGCTCGTCATCGCGTCGATCGTCTCGTCGCCGATGCTGGGCGAGATCGCCGGCAAGCTCGGTGCTCGCTACGAAGAGACGCTGACCGGCTTCAAGTGGATCGCGAACCGCGCCCTCGAGCTCGCCGCGAGCGACGGCGCGCGGTTCGTCTTCGGCTACGAAGAGGCGCTCGGGTACACCGTGGGTGAGCTGGTGCGCGACAAGGACGGCGTGAGCGCCGCGATGATCTTCGCCGAGCTCGCCAGCGTGCTCGCCGCGCGGGGCGTGCCCGTGCTCGCGCACCTCGAGTCGCTCTACCGTCGCTACGGGCTGTACGTCAGCACGCAGGTCAACCTGGTGCGCCAGGGCGTCGACGGCGCGCGCGAGATCTCCGACATGATGAAGCGCCTCCGCGCCGAGCCGCCCACCGAGATCGCGGGGGTGCGCGTGATCGCCACGAGCGACTACGCCGCGCAGGTGCGGCGCGACGCAAGGGGCGAGCGCGCCCTCACGTTGCCCAAGAGCAACGTGCTCACCTTCGAGCTCGAGGGCGGCTCGCGCGTCATCGCGCGACCGAGCGGCACCGAGCCCAAGGCGAAGTTCTACGTCGACGTGCGCGAGCCCATGAGCGAGGGCGAGTCGCTCGCCGCGGCGGAGGCGAGGGCGCGCGCCACGATGCAGCGGCTCGGCGACGCGATCGTTGCGGCCGCGACCACAGGGTGACGGGGCGAGGCGCTGGATCACGCGCCCGCCGCGGCGAGCCGAGATCGCTCCACAATCGATGCGCAAGTGACTGGAATTATTGATTGCGCACATTGGAACACATCGTGCGTATCCCGTGGGTGAACCGCCACCACGCTCGGGTGTCCCTTCCATGTTCGCTCGCTCTCTCGGCCGCGCCCGCCGCGCGGGTCTCCTTGCATGTCTCACGCTCGCGCTCTCTGCGGTGACCGCCGCCTGCAGCGCCACGCCCGACGAGGGCGAGGCGACCGAAGACGCGCTCGTCAACCGGAGCGTCGCGCCGACCGACAGAGCGCGCCTCGACGCCATCCTCGCGGCGCGGCCTGATCTCAAGCGACTCGACCAGCTCCCCGCGGCGCTGCCGAAGGACTTCGTCCTCAACTTCACGCTCAAGCACGGCAAGCTCCGCGAGGGCGAGCGTGGACACCTCGTCGAGCGTGACGTCAGCCAGAGCGCCGACCCGCTCGCGCCGCGCGTGATCATGTGGGACGAACGCACGGGCTTCACCGTCAGCTACAACGGCGGTACCCAGGGCCAGACCGAGGGCCAGCGCCTCGACGTCTTCGAGCTCGACGCGGCCACGAAGACCTTCAAGCTCTCGGGCCTCGAGTTCAACGGCCGCACGGCGCCCGTCTACAAGACCGACGCAGAGATCCCCGAGGCGGGCCGCAAGTGCGCGCGCTGCCACGGCCCGTCGCTCCGGCCGATCTTCAGCATGTACCCGGACTGGCCGTCCTTCTACGGGTCGGACAACGACGAGCTCACGGACGGCACGAAGGAGGTCCAGGTGCTCGAGCGCCGCGACTTCAAGGCGTTCCGCACGGACGTCGAGGCGCGCCGCCTCCCGCGCTACTTGCCGCTCTTCGATCGCGACAACGTGCGCGCCCAGCTCCGCGGCACCGAGCTCTACGAGACCTTCCCCTACCGTGAGAACATCGCGACCGGGATCCGCGAGGTCTCGCGCTCGTTCGCGTTCCGGCCGTCGCTCCGTCTCGGCATCCTGCAGAACCGGATGATGGCCGAGGTCGCCGCGGCGCGCATCGCCGAGCACGACAACGCCGATCGCTTCCGGCCGCTCTTCCTCCACGGGCTGCTCGAGTGCCGCTGGTCCGACGCCGGCGCGCTCGACGCGACGGGGTGGAAGGCCGCCGTCGCCTCCGCGATCGGCCGCGCGCCGCGCACCGTCGCGGGCGGGCGCACGCTGCACTACCGCGATCTTCTCGCGCTCTTCGGCCTCGAGGTGCGCGACATCGACATCCGCTACTCGTACAACCACGCCGGCTACCAGAACGACGACGCGACGACCAAGATCATGGAGGTCGGCTACATCGACGGCGAGTACTGGAACTCGTACTTCGACGGGAGCGCGACGATCGACGAGCTGCTCGCCATGCAGCTCACGAAGGCGCTCTCGGCGCGCGCGGTGCCGGGCCTCGATCGCCACCTCACGAGCCCCGACGGCCTCGTCGTGAAGTACCAGCGCCTCACGGAGCGCTTCGCGTTCGACAAGAGCTTCTTCGAGGAGATGGACAGGCGCAGCCTGTGGGTGCCGATCCCCTATCCGCGCGCGCGCATCCACGATCAGCACCACCGCGAGGGCTACCCGGAGCGCTTCCAGACGCAGCACCGCGCGCTCTGCGGCGCGCTCGAGGCGCACCTCCGCAGCACGGCCCCCGGCGGCGCGTCCCCGCCCCCGCCTGCGTCGAGCTGCCCCTCCGGCTGCGTGGCGTCGAGCTACTGCAAGGATCACCCGAACGC
>JAGQJA010000740.1 GCA_020430845.1 Myxococcales bacterium | reverse complement strand
CGTCTCCGTCGCGCAGCACGTTCCGCGCGTCTCCGTCGCGAAGCGTCCGTTCCAGCGGTGGCTTCCGCCGCTCGCGGCGCTAGACTCCCGAGGTACCTCATGAGCCCCTCCCGAATTCTTTGCGTTGCCTTGATCGCGAGCTCCGCCGTGGCGTGCGTCGTCGACGGAGACGGCCCCTCCCGCTCCTCCACGCCGCCCTCGCCCTACAAAGACAACACCGGCGATCCGTCCCCCGCGCCCGCCACGCCGCCTGCGAGCGGCACCGCGCCCATGCTCGTCGAGGTCGACACCGACCAGACCATGAGCGCCGATCCGGGGCAGGGCGTCGGCGTGTTCATCGAGTACGTCAAGGGCGGCATCTGGAACGTGTGGTGGACGTGCGACACCGCCAAGACGCAGAAGACGTGCGACTTCAACGTGTCGATGTCAGTCGCGGCCGGCAAGATCAGCGACGTCGACTCGTCGCAGCTCGAGGGCCTCACGGCGTTGCCCACGCCCACGCGCCTCGACGCGTCGTCGACCACGTCGACGCAGGTGAGCGGCGTGAGCTTCAAGACCAACCCGGGCGCCGTGCTCACCGTGAGCGCCAGCGTCAGCGGCCTCAAAGACGGCAGCTTTCTCTTCTTCGTGCAGAACGGCAAGGTCAACGGCGGCTTCGCCGGTCCGCTCACCAACCCGCTCCAGCTCCAGGGCAACATCCCCTGACCGCGCTGTCCGCGGCCGTCGGCCTCGGGTCCAACCTGGGCGATCGCCTCGCCTCGCTGCGCGCCGCGCTCCGCGGCGTGCGAGAGCTGGGCCGCGTCACGGCCGTCTCACGCGTGTACGAGTCCGCGCCGGTCGGCGGTCCTGAGCAGTCCGCGTTCTTCAACGCCGCGGCCCTGCTGGTGACGGAGCTCGATCCGCTCGCGCTCCTCGACGCGCTCCTCGCCATCGAGGTCGGCCTCGGCCGCGTGCGCCGCGAGCGCTGGGGCCCGCGCACCATCGACCTCGACGTGCTGTGGATCGACGGCCTCGCCTTCGACCACCCGCGCCTGCGCGTCCCGCACCCCCACCTGACCGAGCGCGCCTTCGCGATGCGCACGCTCCACGACGTCGCCCCCTCCGCGCGCGATCCGCGCACCGGCGCCCCGCTCACGCTCGACGCCGCCGCCGAGACGCAAGCGCTCACCGCGCTCGACGCGTCGCTCTGACGAGCGAGGCGAGCCGGGGAGCGGGGCGCAGGTAGTAGCGCGCAACTTTCACCACGTCCGACCGACGGGAGATTCTCATGAGGGAATCCCCTATAGGGATTAGCGGCGTTAATGCCCATTTGGGTAGGCGCGTGTCGCGCGATCCCCGACTCATTTGCAGGAGCCAGATGCTCCCGTCTTGTGAGTAGGAGGCTCCCTCCGACAGATTGAAAGGCTCGCGGAGGTGCGTGCGATGAGGGGACGGCGCTGGATCGTGGCGTGGGTGATCCTCCTGGTGAGCGCGATGACGCTCGCCGTGGCGTGCGGCGCGCCTGAACGCGACGAGCGCACGGGCTCGAGCGAGCAGGCGCTGTCGACGTGCGCGGAGGTCGTGCTCCAGGCCGAGCGCACCCGAGGGCGCCACGGCTGGGACGACGCGGAGGACTC
>JAGQJA010000739.1:3449-3842 GCA_020430845.1 Myxococcales bacterium | reverse complement strand
CGAGCGCCTTCGTGATCCCGTCGGACGAGAGCCCAAAGGGCTCTGCCGCCGCTGGGTCCAGCTCCCAATCCCACTGCACGAAGTAGCCGCTCGGCCCGAGCCGGTCCGCCAGCATCGCGACGGCGCCCGGGTAGTCGTCGAGAAAGGCGCACACCGAAGAGCACACGACGAGGTCGAACGGGCCGGCGGCGAGCTCGCCGTCGGAGATGGTCTCCGGGGTCCACTTGGCGACGCCGAAGCGAACGTTCGGCAGGGACTTGCCGGCGAGAACCTCCACCATCGCCGGCGATGCGTCTACCGCGACCACCTCACGGACGCGCGGTGCGAGGCGCTCGGTCAGCAGCCCCGTGCCGCACCCGAAGTCGAGGACGCGCGTGTCCGGGCCCACCGGGA
>JAGQJA010000739.1:745-3389 GCA_020430845.1 Myxococcales bacterium | reverse complement strand
TCGCCGCTCAGGGCCGCGCGCGCAGGTTGTCGGCGGGGTACTTCGGTTCCGCGGTCGGCTCTGCGAGGCACCCGCGCGACTGGTCCGACGACAGCAGATCGCCGAAGAGGCGCGCCGCGTCCGTGCCGATCCCCTCGCCGAACGCGACGTCGACCGGGTTGATCACGTTCATGTAGCAGGGGAAGATCGGCGCATCGACCGCCTTGCCCTCGTCGCGCCACCAGTAGTGGAGCGATCGCACGGTCCAGAGGTAGTTGTACTCGTAAGCCGTCGGGTTCTCGCGCCACCCCGCGATGCGATCCGCCGGGACGCGGTAGCGCTTCTCGCGCTCGCGCACGATCGTCGCCGCCTGGTCGAGGGCGGTGCGCGCGGCGGCGAGCTTCGGCAGGCGCTGCGCCTGCGGCGTGTCCCAGTAGCCGTCGACGTACTGGTAGAGCCCGTGCACCTGCGCGGCGCGCAGCGCGGTCATGCGCATCGCGTCAGCGAGATCGTCGAACAAATCGCGTGCATGTGCAGGAATCTGGGGCTTCAGGCGCTCGGCGCGCGCGGACAGGTCCGCGAAGCGAGTCTCCATCTCCGCGAGCAGAGGATCGACCTCCGCGGTGTAACCGGGCCCGCCGTGCAGCGGGTTTCTCATGTCGACGAGCCCGAGCTTGTCCGGCTGGGTCATCTGCACGGCGCCGACGGGCAGGTTCTGCGCGAGCTTGGACACGTCGTCCCAGGTCTCCCACCCTTGCAGGTAGGCCTGACCGTTCCGCATCACGATGTCCGCGGGGCTCTTGCCGCCGACCTTGCCGTCGATGAGGAGCGCCTGCTCGGCCTCGCTCACGTCGACGATCCACTGCACGACCGCCGCACCCGCCGGGCCCATCGCGCGTCGTACCGGCTCGAGCGCCGTCTTGAACGCGTCGGTCGGGCTCGCGGTGGGTGATCCCGGATCCCACGCCGCGCGCGCGGCGATCACGTCGTTGAGCCAGTAGCCCCACTCCCATCCGCTCGAGAAGAAGAGCTGGCCCTGCATCCGCTTGCCCTTGCCGGCGTTCGCGCCGCGGCCGGTGCGCCCTCCGTCCTCGTCGGAGCGGATGAGGCGGAGGTCCGAGAGACGCCGCTCCGCGTAGATGGGAAGGAACAGCGGCACGTCGACGTCGAAGCTCACCCAGTACGCGGTCTCTGGGTACCAGACGACGGGACGCGTCCCGATCTCCTTGCGGAGGAAGTCGCGCACGTAGCCGAAGTCGGTGTTGCCGTAGGTCGGCGCCGGATCGTCGAGCCCGTAGTGCTGCACCGTGTGCGGGAGCACGCCGAGGCGCGGGTCCGCGTGGTGCGGGAGCATGTTGTAGTTGATGAACTGCCCCGGCGCGTCCGGATCGGCGTAGCCGTCGGCGACCTGCCCCGTCGAGGCGTGCACTTTGATGTACGCGCGTGTGCCGGCGTGCTTCTCGTCGAGGTGCTTCGCGACCTCGTTCATCCACGCGAGCATCCGCGCGGGATCGGGGTGGGTGAACTCGCTCGTGCCCGACTCGACCCCGATGAAGTCGAAGTGCGCCTGCATGATCCAGTCGAGGTTCGTGCGGATCTGCGACAGCTCCGATGGGAGCTCGCCCTGCTGCCTCAACAGGCGGTAGCTGTGCTGCTGCGCGAACGCGATCGGCGCGTCGAGGCCCGCGTCGAGCCCGTATTCGTGGACGATCTGCACGAGGCGCGCGAGCCGATCGAGGCGCGTGCCGCTGTCGGCGAACTCCTTCCACGACTCGGCCCACAAGAGGAACCACTCGACGCCGTTCTGCCCGTTCGCGACGGCCCACTCGAGGAAGCGCTCCCACTCGGGGAGCATCGCCTCCCAGCCCGCAGCGTCGTTCGGGCCGGTTTTGCCCCACCCTTGCAGGAGCTCGGTGAGCTCGGTCGGGTGCATCGTGTGGAGGTGCACGGCGCGCTCGTCCCAGCGCGGCGACGAGCTGCGGTCGATCGGGGCCGCGGGCGGCGTCAGCGCGGGCGGCGTCGTGGGCGCGAGCGGGTGCAGGAACGCATAGCCGAGCTCCTCGAGCATGGCGTAGGCGCCGTGCATCGCGCCGAGGTTGCCGTGCGGGTGCGCCTTTGCGGGGCGTCCGTCGGCTGCGAGGAGCGTCGCCGCCCCGAGCTTGCCGGAGCGCGCGATGTACCCTTCGGCGTCGAGCGCCGCCACGTCTGCGTCGGCGATGACGACGCGCGTCACGCGACTCTTGCCGACCGCGAGCACGAGCGCGTCGCTCGCGAGATCCTCGGGCAGGTCGGCCTCGTGCGTGACCTTGACGGGCGCGCCGTGCGCCGCCTCGAGCAGGCTGGCGAGGCGCGCGGTCGCGCGTTGCGAGATTCCCTCGCCGGGCACGAGGTACACGCCCGACAAGCGTGCAGTCCCAGGCGTGGTCTCCCCGCCCGACGGCGCAGGCGCCGATGTGTCGGAGGGTTCTCCGCTCTCACTCCCACAAGCAACCGCGCAGGCGAGCGCCACGGCGCCGAGGGCTCGTCCAAGCTCACGAGCGCGCAGCATGTGTGTAGATGTATTCTAGCACTGGATTCACCCCGCGCCAGCGACGTTCGCGTCGCGTCGGTCGATGGAGCGGTGCGTCGAGCGCCGCCGTACGTCGAGCGCGGCTGCGAGTTGGCC
>JAGQJA010000739.1:0-730 GCA_020430845.1 Myxococcales bacterium | reverse complement strand
GGTCACTCGTCGTAGAGCATCGGCGGGCGCACGTGGGTCGCGAAGTGCGCGAAGGCGGCGCGGTCCTCGGGGGAGACATCCGCGAACGCGACGCCTAGCCCCGGCAGTTGATCGGGCCCCGCCGTGCGCACGAACTGGACGAGGCCAGCCGCGCGGATGCTCCTCCTGTCCGGAAAGGTGATCACGAGCTCGACGTGCGCATCGCGCTCGAGGACGAGGAACGTCGACGCGAACACGCCGAGGATGTTGCCGCCGAGATCGGCGTAGAGCTGCGACGTGCTCTGCGCACCGAGCTCGACCTGGATGGGAGCGGCGGGCCCGCGTCGCTCGGACGCCTCGTCGCGGAACGGCATGTCGGGAGCATACCAGCGCGCGCGCCCGCGACGCGGCCCTGAGCGTGCGCGCCTCGGCTCTGGTAGAACCTGCCCGATGCAGCCCGTTCACCTGAAGGTCGACGTCGATCGCACCGGGCGCCCGCGCGGCGCCACTGCAGAGGCGCGGGTCGCGCGCTCGGCCGCGCACCTCTGGAAGGTGATCGAGGACGTGGACCGCTACCCCGAGCGCGTCCCGATGATCCACCGCGTGCGCCTCGACGGCGATCGCGCGACGGTCGACCTGAAGTTCAAGGTGTCGCTCATCTCGGTCGGCTTCAGGTTCGTCGTCGACGTGAAGAGCGAGCCCGAGAAGTGGCTCGAGCTGTCGTGGGTCGACGGCGAGCCGCGCGACATCC
>JAGQJA010000738.1 GCA_020430845.1 Myxococcales bacterium | reverse complement strand
CGCGACGACGCCGCCGAGGCCGACCTCTTCGGTCACGTCGGTGAACCACGCGCCGGCAGGCGCGGGAGCACCCGGCTTGCACTGCGCGGGAGGCGGGGCCTCCGCCGCGTCGGGCTCGGGGGCCGGCGCCGGAGCGACGACCACGTCGGTGGTGCAGCCGCCTGCGCCGAGCGCGGAGACGACCACGGTGAGGGCCAGCGAGCCGGCCGCGGAGCGAGCGAGACGTCGAGCGAGCACGGGTGGGCGTTTAGCGCCGGATCGCCCACATGCACGTCTCATTTCATAGGGTTACTGAGACCCTACCGAGCGGTCGACAAAAAGTGAAAGGGTTTCGCTGAGTAGCCGACGGGCCCTCCTCGCGGATTTTCTTCAGCGGCTCGCGCGCATCCAGGATCTCGTCCAGGGGCGCGCGCTGCGGGGGGCGCGGCCGCGGCGCGTCAGGCCTCGGTCTCGCGGGGGCCCGAGGCCTGGCGGGCCAAGAAGGCCACGGCGTAGACCGCGACGACGACGGCGAGTGTCTCGAAGGTGGTCATGGTTGTTCCTCCTCCACCCAAGGTGAACGAGCCCGGTGCCTTCTGCGCGCGGCCCATGTGACGTCTCGGAAAACTTGCAAGGTACACAGGTTGGGCGGCGGGCATCACGAGTCACCAAAGCGTCACGCGCGCGACCTCGCTCGATCACGAAGCGTCCCGAGGTTCTGCTTCAACCAAGAATGAACAAGCACACATGGACGGCGATGGCCGTCGGCGCGACGTGCGCCATGTTGGTCGCGGGATGCCGCGACTCCCGCGCGGGAAGCCGCAACGACACACGAGACACACAAGGAGCGAAGCAGGGCGACGACAAGACGTTGTCGCTGGTGATCGCCTACGGCAGCGAGAAGAAGACGTGGCTCGAGGACGAGACCGCGCGCTTCGCCGCCACTCACCCCAAGACCGCGTCGGGCCGCGCCATCGTGGTCGACGCGCGCGCGATGGGCTCGGGGCAGGCCGCCACCGAGATCGCGAGCGGCCGGCTCCGCGCTGCCGTCTTCGCGCCGGCGTCGAGCCTGTACGTCGCGGAGCTCGACCGGCAGCTGGCGGGCGGGGCCACCGGGGGCGCGCTCGCGGGGAACGCAAAGCGCGAGAGCGCCGCGCTGTCGTCGGAGCCGCTGGCGATCTCGCCGGTCATCGTCGCCATGTGGAGGCCCATGGCCGAGGCGCTCGGGTGGCCCGAGAAGCGCATCGGCTGGGCGGACCTCATGCGCGTCGCGACCGAGCCCGAGGGCTGGGGACGCTACGGACACCCCGACTGGGGCCCCTTCAAGCTGGGGCACACGAGCCCGGAGCTGTCGAGCTCGGGGCTGTGCGCCGTGCTGGCCGAGGCCTACGCAGGCGCCGGCAAGACGCGTGGGCTCGAAGTGGCTGATCTCGACGCCCCGGCGACGCGGTCGTTCGTGCGCGCGGTGGAGGGCACCGTCGTCCACTACGGCAAGTCGACGGGGTTCTTCGTCGACAAGATGCTCTCGCGCGGGCCCGGCTCGCTCTCGGCGCTCGTGGCGTACGAGAACCTCGTCATCGAGTCGTACGCCAAGCGCCCCGCCGTGCCGCTCGTGGCCGTCTACCCCAAGGAGGGCACCTTCTGGGCGGACCACCCGTTCGCCGTGATGAAGACCGCGAGCCCCGACGAGCGGGACGCGGCCGCGCAGCTGCTCGCGCACCTCAAGTCGCGCGCGGCCCAAGAGCGCGCGCTGGCCAACGGCTTTCGCCCGGCGGATCCCAAGATCGCCATCGGCGCGCCGGTCGACAGCGCGCACGGCGCCGATCCCAAGCAGCCCGAGACGCTCTTGCCGATCCCTGCGGCCGACGTCACCGCGCGCCTGGTCCCGCTGTGGAGGGCGACCAAGCGCGGCGCGGACGTCGCGCTCGTGTTCGACAAGTCGGGCAGCATGCGCGGCGCGCCGCTGACGCAAGCGCAGGCCGGTGCGCGGGCGTTCGTGAGGGCCCTCGCCGAAGAGGACTCGGTGTCGTACGTGCCGTTCGACGAGACGGTCCACCCCGCGGGCGGGCCGTGGCGCGTCGGCACCGATCGCGCCGCGATCGACGGACGGATCGCGATGACCTCGGCGTTCGGCGGGACGGCCCTCTATGACGCCATCGCGCGGTCGTGGGACGAGGCGGGAACGCGCGCGCGGCAGAGCCCCGCGACGATCCACGCGGTCGTGGTCATGACCGACGGGCGCGACGAGAGCAGCACGATGACGCTGAGCGCCCTGCGCGCGAAGCTGGCCGCGGCGCGCTCGGGCGACGGAGAGGTGCCCGTGCGCGTCTTCACCATCGCGTACGGCGACGGCGCCGACGAGCGCGTGCTCGGCGAGATCGCGGAGTCTGCCCGCGGTTGGAGCGGGCGCGGCACGCCCGAGAACATCCAGCAGGTCTACGCCGACGTGGCGGCGTTCTTCTGAGGGACCCCACGAGCAAGGAGCGAAACATGTCCCGAAAGACGCCCTGGTCTCTGCTCACCTCCGACGCGGCGCTCGCGCTCGCGGGGCTCACCGGCGTCACCGCGCTGGCGCTGCACTCGGTGGCCGCGCTCGCCGTCGGAGGCTCGGCCCTCGCGGCCGTCGTCGTGTGGGACGCGTTCGGGGATCGCGCGCGCGCCCCGTCGGTCGGCCCGTGCAGGGTGCGCCCGCCCGAGGCCTTCCGCGACGCGCACACCCGCGCGGTGATCACCTCGATCCACGCGGCGCACCGCGCGCTCGCCGACACGCTCGCCCGCGGCGCGCGTCCGCTCCCCGTCGAGCTCGACGGGGCGTTCGACGCCGTGGCTCAGCTCGAGCGGCACGCCGACGCGCTCGCCGCACGCGCAGAAGAGATCGCCCGTCACCTCGAGCGCATCGACACGACGGCGCTCCACCGCGACGTGGGCACGCTCGCGCGGCGGGCGGAGGGCGCCCGCGACGCCGAGACGCGCGCACACTACGAGGCGGCGAGGGCCTCTCGCGTCGCGCACATGGGCGCGCTCTGCGAGCTGGGCCGCTCGAAGGAGCGCATCGCCGCCGTGCTGCTCGCGATCGTCGCGACCCTCGAGGCGATGCCCGCGCGCGTGCTCCAAGCGCGGGGGCTGGGCACAGGAGCCGACGTCGCCCGCGACGTCCGGCGGGAGCTCGACAACGTCACGATCGAGATCGCGTCGATGGAAGACACGATCTCCACACTGGAAGAAACGAACGCATGAAGACCAAGATCGCCATCATCACGACCTCCATCATCGCCCTGTCGGCCGTGGCCGCCTGGGAGCTGCACGCGCGGGGCCCCGACGAG
>JAGQJA010000083.1:8265-8826 GCA_020430845.1 Myxococcales bacterium | reverse complement strand
GCGTTTCGATGGCCCTTCTGGACCCGAGCGGTCGTGCGCGTCGTGCAGCGCGAGCCGCTCCGAGGTGCGGGGCCCGAGCTCCACCAGGCGGGCCCGCGCGCGCAGACAGCGCGGCGAACGTTGCCCTGGCGTGCGCGGCGTGGAATCTTTCCGCGCGATGTCGGACGGCTTCACCCTCGAGCAGCTGCGCACGTTCGTCGCCGTGAACGAAGAAGGGAACTTCAGCGCCGCCGCGCGCAAGCTGAGGCGCGCGCAGTCCGCGGTGAGCACCACGATGGCCAACCTCGAGGCGCAGCTCGGGCTCACGCTGTGGGATCGGTCGACGCGCGTGCCGACGCTCACCGATCACGGCCGCGCCATGCTCGCCGCCGCAGAGCGTGTGCTCGGCGAGGCCGACGCCCTCCGGCGTGTGGCCACGTCCCTCGGCGACGGCGTCGAGGCCACGGTCTCGCTCTGCGTCGACGCGCTCTTCCCCGTGCCCGCGCTCGTCGACCTGGCGGTGGCGTTCGCCGCCGAGTACCCCGACGTCGACCTCCGCGTGCACACCGAGACCCTGTCGGC
>JAGQJA010000083.1:0-8174 GCA_020430845.1 Myxococcales bacterium | reverse complement strand
TGACCGTGGTGAGCCCGTCGCATCCGCTCGCCCGACGCCGCGGCCGCGTCGAGACGAGCGCGCTGGCGGGCTTCGTCCAGATCGTGCTCTCGGAGCGCAACGAGCTCGGCGTGGTCGACCAAGCCGTGCTCTCACCCCGCACGTGGCGCATCACCGATCTCGAGACCAAGCGCGCGATGCTCCTGGCCGGGGCCGGGTGGGGCAACCTCCCCGAGCACGCCGTGTGCGACGACATCACGGCCAAGCGACTCGTCGAGATCCACCCGGCGGCGTGGGGCGAGGGCGAGCACACGCTGCATCTGTCGATCATCCACCGCCGCGACATGGCCTTCGGGCCCGCGCACCGCTGGCTCGCGTCCACGCTCGAGGCGCTCTGCGCGCGGGACGCCGCGGCGAGCCGCGCCGCGCTGGCCGGCCGCCCGAAGCGCAAGAAGTAGGCGCATTCCGGCGGATGTATCGCCTGCGCCGATGGTAAGCATCTATAGTTCATCACTTCTCAAGATACTTCGCCGCCCCTATCTTCTGACTCGAGGAGAACGAAGATGAGCGACACGACGCAGCGTGAAGTGTGGACGGCGGCAGAGGCAGGTGTTGCGGCGGCCTCGACGGGAGGCGCGGGCGCAGAGACGACCCGGGCCGCCTCGCTCGAGGTGCGGGCGGCCGGCGACCGCGGGCTCGCCGATCACGGGTGGCTCCGGTCGCGTCACACGTTCTCGTTCGCGAGCTACTACGACCCGGCGTGGATGGGCTTCTCGAACCTGCGCGTCATCAACGACGACCGGGTCGACGCGGGCGAGGGGTTTCCGACGCATCCGCACCGCGACATGGAGATCTTGTCGTACGTCCTCGAGGGCGCGCTCGAGCACAAGGACTCCATGGGCACGGGCTCGGTGATCCGGCCCGGTGACGTGCAGCGGACGAGCGCGGGGACGGGCGTGCGACACAGCGAGTACAACGGCTCGCGCGAGGAGCCCGTGCACTTCCTCCAGATCTGGCTCCTCCCGCACACCCAAGGCATCGCGCCGGGCTACGAGCAGAAGGCGTTCACCGAGGCCGACAAGCGCGGCAAGCTCACGCTGGTCGCTTCGCGCGACGGACGCGGCGGGAGCCTGACGGTGCACTCCGACGTCTCGCTCTACGCGGGCCTGTTCGCCGACGGAGAGCGCGCCTCGTTCGAGGTGAGCCCCGGACGCCGTGCGTGGCTGCACGTGGCCAGTGGCACCGTCAAGGTCGGCGGCCGGCGCCTCGAGGCGGGCGACGCCACGTTCACGACCGACGACCGCGGAGGCGCGATCGTCGTCGAAGGAGACGGCGCCGGAGAGGTGCTCCTCTTCGATCTGCCCTGATCCGCGGCGCGATCCCGCTGTGACCGGCTCTGCGCGCCTGGGGCCGCGACCGAGTTGGGCCTCTTGCGGCCGGCGTCCGCTATGATCCTGCTCGATGAGCGACGCCACCAAGAGCCTCGACGGTCGGGCCACGAGCGTTCGCGTCCGCGCGGCGTCATTGCACGTCGCCAAGGGCCCCGACGCGGGCCGCGCCGTGAAGATCGACCAACCGACGTTCGTCATCGGCGTCGGCGAGTCTGCGGATCTGCGGCTCAGTGATCCTGCCGTGTCGCGCGAGCACGTGCGGCTCGCGCTCGGCCCCTCTGGGGTGCGTGTGCGCGACGAGGGCAGCAAGAACGGCACGTACCTCGGCGGCGCGCGCGTGCACGACGTGACGCTCACGTCCGACGCCGCGCTCACCCTCGGCGCGACGACCGTGACGGTGACGCTCGCCACGGACCCGCTCGAGCTCAAGCTCAGCGCGAGCGATCGGTTCGGGGACGCGATCGGCACGTCGACGATCATGCTGCACCTCTTTGCGCGCCTCGAGCCCGCGGCCGCCTCCGAGCTCACGGTGCTGCTCGAGGGAGAGAGCGGCGTCGGAAAGGACGTGCTCGCGCGCGCGATCCACGCCAAGAGCGCGCGCCGCGACGGTCCGTTCGTCGTCGCCGACTGCAGCGCGATCCCGCCGCACCTCGTCGAGAGCGAGCTCTTCGGCCACGAACGCGGCGCCTTCACGGGGGCCGACAAGGAGCGACGCGGCGTCATCGAGGAGGCCAACGGCGGCACGCTCTTCCTCGACGAGATCGGCGAGTTGCCGCTCGACATGCAGCCCAAGCTGCTGCGCGTGCTCGAACAGCGCGAGGTGCGACCGGTGGGGTCCAACGCGCCGCGGCCCGTCGACGTGCGCGTCGTGGCCGCGACGAATCGGCGCCTCGCAGAGGCCGCGCGCACGGGCGAGTTCCGGAGCGATCTCTTCTACCGCCTCGCCGTGGTGCGCGTCACCGTGCCGCCCCTGCGCGATCGCGCAGACGACGTGCTCCCGATCGCGCGGGCGATGCTCCGCGCGATCACCAAGGATCCGGCGGCCGACTTCCCCGAGGACGTCGCGTCGATGCTCCTCGCGTATCGGTGGCCGGGCAACGTGCGCGAGCTGCGCAACGTCGTCGAGCGTCACGCCTTGCTCGGCACCGACGCGCGCGGGTTGTTCGACGCGGCCATGGAGCCGGGCGGGGGCGGGGGAGGCGCGCTCGAGGAGGACCTCGCCGAGCTGACCTACCACGAGGCCCGCAAGCGCGTGCTCGACCGGTTCGACGAGCGGTACCTGCCCAAGGTGCTCGCGCGCGCCGACGGCGTGATGACGCGAGCGGCGGAGCTCGCGGGGGTCGCGAGGCCGAGCTTCTATCGGATGATCGAGCGCGTACGCGGCGCGAACAAGCCGTGAACGTGCGCCCCCGCTCCGCGTGAGCGCGGGTGCGCCGTCAGCCCGTGCCGGGGGTGAGCGGGGAGCGGCGTTCCTCGGAGACGAGCCGACGGAGCTGCCACGCCTGCAGGCGCATCGCCTCGTCGCTCGTGCTCCACGCGCTGCGGATGAAGCCCACCACCAGCGACGGCGCCACGATGGCGAGCAGCGTCACGAGCCAGAGGTAGACGGACATCGAGGCGGCGTCCTCGACGAGGCGCGTCTTGATCGTCATCTCTCCCGCCGCGAAGCGCACTGTGTCGGCAAAGAGCCCTCGGCCCTCTCCCGCCACGGCCACCGTCCATGCCGCGGCGGCGCCCACCACGACGCCGACGCGCACGCGCCACGACTGCACGAACGAGTAGAGCACCGCGTGGAGCGTGACGAGGTTGGGCACGATGATGAAGGGGCCGATGGTGTTCGTCACCCACGCGCTCGCGGTCACGCCGACGACGAACGTGGCGAACAGCGCGGCGTACGACCGAAGCTGGATGGTGAGCAGGCCGCACACGAACGCCAGCGCCCACAAGAGCGTCTCCGCCGTCCAGCCCGTGGGCGCGGCGCCGGCGAGGCCCGAGATGTTGTCGATCAAGACGAGGCCGTACACGCCCGCGGCCGCGATGCCGCCGCGTCGAATCTGAAAGCGCAAGAGCGCGCGTTGTTCGTCGCGCACCTCCGCCGGCACGACGCGCGGCGGTGTGGTCAACAGACGAACGAGCGTCGCGAGCGCGCCGCCCGCCTCGGGATCGAGGGCGAGCGCCCGGCCGACCTCGTGCAGCGCCTTGGCTCGGGCCTCCTCTGCTTCTCGCGGAGGTGAGGAGGCACCGAGCGCGCGCTCCGCGGCCTGCTCCGCGGCCCTCGCGTGTCTCTCCGCGCCCTCCTTGCGCAGCGCGAGATCTCGGTCGCCGTCGAGGTAGGCCTCGATGCGCTCGTGGAGTGCGAGCGCAGACGGTAGGCGGTCGGCGGGATCGAGACGTGTCGCGGCCACGCACGCGGCCTCGAGCTCGGGGGCGACGTCGCGGTCGGGCGCGCGCACGCTCGCACGCGCGTCGACACCCGAGACGATCGCGGGCACCACGTCGTCGACGCTGCCCCGTGGGTGGAGGGGCTGCAGCGTCACGAGCTCGAAGAGCACGGCGCCGAGCGCGTACACGTCCGAGCGGGCGTCGACGCGACCGCCGAGCGCCTGCTCCGGTGCCATCGTCGACAGCGAGCCCAAGATGGCGCCCAGCCCGGTGCTCGGCTCTTCGGGGTCTGCTTGTCCGCCCGCGCCTTGCCCCGTCGAAGACTCGTCGTCGACCTTCGCGATCCCCCAGTCGAGCAGGTACACCTCCCCGTACGAGCCGAGCATGATGTTCGCGGGCTTGATGTCGCGGTGCACGACGCCCCGCTCGTGCGCGTAGTGCGCCGCGAGGCAGAGCTGACTGAACGCCGAGAGCAGGCGACGGCGTGAGAAGCGCGTGGGCTCACCAGCCTTCATCTGGGCGATGAGGGTCGCGAGCGACTGTCCGCGCACGCGCTTCATGGTGAAGTAGGGGCTGCCGTCGGGCCCGTAGCCCACGTCGTAGACGGGGACGATGGCCGGGTGCTCGAGCTGACCCTGCAGGTAGGCCTCACGAGCGAAGCGCGCCTGCCGCCCGCGATCGCCCTTCATCTCGTCGTTCAGCTCCTTGACGGCGACGCGCCGCCCGATGACGCGGTCACGCGCGAGGGACACGGTGCCCATCCCGCCGCGCCCGAGCTCCCGCTCGACGGCGTAGCGGCCTGGCCCCCCCTCGGCGTCGTCGCCCGCGCGCGGACTAGAGGCGGACGTCGACGCGCGGGGGGGCGGCGCGGCGACCGTCAAGTCGACCCGCTCGTCGGGCTCGGAGTCGGGCGTGAACGTGACCGTACGCGGCTCGGAGGACGACATCGTGGGACATGATACGTGCACTACGCACAGACGCCGCACGGGACGGTTGCTCCGCGCGACGAGCGCGTGGATCGGGCCCCGGCGAGAGCGTCTCCTCGGGGATACGCGGCGTGCCCACGCGGCGCAGAAGTGCCGAAAATCGCGCCACTTCGTCGCTGGTCTGCCGTGTGCAGTGTGCTCGGGCATGCGCTCACGACGGAGGAGGCGACGCAATGAGGTATTCGACCAAGCGGCTCATGATGGCCGCGTGCGCGACCGCGGTCGCGGCCATGCACTGCGCACCCCCCGAGGTATCCGGTGGCGACCTGATGTCGCCCGGATCCGACGGGACGATGAAGAGCGGGACCGGGACTGGAGGCAGCAGTGGCGACGGGACGGCGACGCCGACGAGGACGGGGCTCCCCTGTGACGTCGACGCGCTGCTCAAGACGCGCTGTCAGACTTGCCACGGGGAGAGCCCGAGCGCGGGCGCGTCGTCCAAGCTCGTCTCGTGGGAGGATCTCCACGCGCCGTACAAGGACGCGAAGATCCTCGACGCCGTCAAGGCGCGCGTACACGCCGAGACCCGTCCCATGCCGCCCAACCCGCGGCTCACGCCACCGGAGCTCGCCGTGCTCGACGCGTGGATCGACGCCGGTGCGCCGAAATCGGACGCGACGTGCACCAACGACGGACCACGCGGTCCGCAGCCGCTCGCGTGCGACGGGATCAAGACGGCGCTCAAGCCGTCGACGCCCTTCGTCATGGGGGCCAACGCGCCGCTCGATCAGTACGTGTGCTTCGGCGTCGACGTCGACCGCGCGCAGAAGCACCACCTCGTGGCCGGCGCGCCGATCGTCGACAACAAGAACATCCTCCACCACATCTTGGTCTTCCAGTCCGACAAGGCCGTCGACCCGACCCCCAAGGCGTGCGACGCCACGGCCTCGGCCGCGTGGGTGATGGTCGGCGGTTGGGCGCCGGGCGGCAGCAACCTCGAGCTGCCCCCCGAAGCGGGCTTCCCCGAGGAGCCCGGCAAGACGCACTACGTGGTGCAGCTGCACTACAACAACGCGCAGAACCGCACCGGCGACACGGACTCGAGCGGCTTCGAGCTCTGCGCCACCGACAAGCTGCGCGCCAACGACGCGGGCATCGTCGCGTTCGGGAGCATGCGCTTCGACATCCCGCCGCGCGCGACGCACTCCATCGTGTGCAGCTACCCGTGGCTCCACGGCGACGTGACGTTCACCAGCGCGCAGCCGCACATGCACAAGCACGGCGCGTCGCTTTTGACCGAGCGCGTGCCGAACGCCGGCCTCGGCAAGGCCGAGGTGATCGCCGAGCAGAAGGTCTTCGACTTCGAGAGTCAGGTCGGCTTCAAGGTCTCGGGCAAGGCCAAGCGCGGCGACGTGATCCGCACGCGCTGCGCGTGGAAGAACGCGTCCGACGCGGTGGTCAAGTGGGGAGAGGGCACCGACGACGAGATGTGCTTCAACTTCCTCACGTACTACCCCAAGGTCGCGAGCCTCTTCTCTTGGGCTCAGCCCTCGGCGGTCGCGAGCTGCAAGGTGGAGTGACGGTGTCGGGCGTCAGCGGCAACCGGGGCAAGACGCTTGGATGCACTCTGCCCATGCTCCCATCTTGTCGGCACCCGCCGCCGATTGGGCGAGGCACGCCTCCTGGCAAGCTTGGTTGGTGCACGCCGACATGCAGGTCCACAACACCTGACAAGTAGCGTCAGAGAGACACGTGAACAGCACGTCGGCGCATCGCCGATAAGCGCAGTCCTGGCAGGCGTCGACTTTTGCGCCGCACTGCGGGCTGCACTTGACGAGCGCGCAGGCGAGCGTCTCGCGCCTGAGGGGGAGGCCGTCTGGGTGGACGGCCCGGCAATTGTCGAGGCACGCGTCGACACCTTTGCAGTCGAACTCGCACAGCGAGAGCGCGACGCACTCTGGGCTCGCTGCGCAGGCGCGACGGGTGCCGCAGCAGACCGTGCCCACGCAGTGTCCACATGGGTCCTTCACGGGGTCGTAGGTCTCGGTGCCGTCGAGCGAGGTCGCGGTCGTGCAGACTTCGTTGAGAATCGGCGTTGAGTACCGGGTCGGGCACCCCGCGCATCCGTTCTGAGCATCGAGTAGACATCGCGCGACGCCGTCGCGAGACTCGATAGCCACGCTGCTGCCCGCATCTCCCGCGCACTCCGAGAGGCACGAAGGCGCGGGTTGCCCATCGGCGGACGGACACGCGGATACGCAGTCGAGCCAGCGGCCACATTCGGGCTCTGCCGCGCAACGTGCGCGGTCGTTCGCGCAGTCATTCCAGACACACTGGCCGCAATCTGTCGCATTCCATCGGGAATTGGCGCCTTCTATCGGGGGTAGCCCGCCCTCTCGAAAGACGACCGGCGAGGTCGATTCGGTCGTGCAGCTGGCCAAAACGGACAAGAAAGCCGGCGCTGTCAGCGCAAACAGCATGACGACACCGAACAGCCCGCCTCGCACTCCAGTGTTCTACACGAGGCTTTGCGCCTGTGCTACGGAGCACAGGTGCGCGTGGGGCTGCAGTCGTCTCTTCTGTGGACCATGCTTCTCTCGGGACTCCTCGCTTGCGCCAGCGACCCCGAGCCGCGCGCTCAGCTGATCGTCGAGATCGACACCGACGCGCCCGTGGTCGGCCAGCTCGCCGCAGACGACGCCCTGAGCGCGGACGTGGCGGTCGACTCGTTGCGCATCGACGTGATCCCAGACGATCGATCCGTCATCGACTTTCGCGACCTCACCGTCCCGGACGTGAAGGACTGGCCAGTGACCCTCGGCGTGGCTGCCGAATCGGGCGGACCTCCGCTCGTGCGTCTTCGGATTCGCGCCTTCCGCGCAAAGAACGCGCTGCGCGGCGGCCTCGACGGCAAGACGACTCTGGAGCCAGAGTACGGCTGGTCGATCGATCGCGTTGTGGAGCTACCCCTGCCCACGAGCGGCATACGCCGCGTCGGGGTGATTCTCTCGACAGCGTGCTTCAGCGCACCGGCGTCGTTCTCGGCGTCGAAGCTGGAGACATGCGTCGACGCGGACCGGCGCGCCGAGCCCCCCACCGAGGGTGTGGAGTGGGCGCGCGGCGTCACGCTCGCGGGGACCTCGCGGCTCGCGCGCGAAGAGCCGTGTACATCGGCGAGTCCGGAAGGCGCGGTCTGCATCCCGGGCGGCACTACGACGCTCGGCGACCGCGAGCACATCGCGACGATGCGGGGCATTCGCCCACTACCTCGTCATGCCGTCCACCTTCGGCCTTTCCACCTCGACCGGTTCGAGTTCACGGTAGGGCGCTATCGGGCCCTCCTCAACGCCGGTCGTGTCACGCAAGTGCCCGCATCGAACCGCGAAGAGTGTACGTGGGCTGGGCGCAACGACGCGACGGCAGACGCGATGCCGCTCAACTGCGTCGACATCCCGTTCGCGGCGGCGGCGTGCGCCGCCGTCGGGGGACGCCTCCC
>JAGQJA010000082.1:22846-24163 GCA_020430845.1 Myxococcales bacterium | reverse complement strand
GACTTCTACCTGTTCACGGCGCCGGGCGCGGGCTCGCGCGTGACGCGCTACCGGCCGGCCGACAACACCGTGGTCGATCTGACCAACCTGCCGACGCGCATCGTGGGGGCGGGCGTGTCGACGTGCGCGCCGCAATGAGAGAGAGGAGGAGGGACTTGACCGACAACGGAAGGGTGAGCTTCGTGGGGGCCGGCTGTGGCGACCCGCGTCTCTTGACGTTGCGCTCGGCGGAGCTGCTCTCCGAGGCCGACCTCGTGCTCTACGACGCCGACGTGCACCCCGACGTGCTCGCCTTCGCGCCAGAGGACGCCGAGCGCGAGCTCGTCGAGCCCTCGGTCTCTCCCGCGGCCGTCGCGGCGCGGATGGCGCGCGAGGCCAAGGCCGGCAAGCACGTGGTCCGCGTGGCGTGGGGCGACTCGATGCTCTTCGGTCGCGGCGACGTCGAGGTCAGCGGCGCGTCTCGCGGGGGCGCCACGCTCGAGGTGTCCCCGGGGATCGGCCCGCTCGTCGCCATCGGCGCGTTCGCCGGCGTGCCCCTCACGCTCTCGTCCGACGCCTCGCCGAGCGTGGCGGCGCTCACCGTGACCAAGGGCCACGAGACCCTGCACGACTGGGACAAGCTCGCGACCGCGACCGACACGCTCGCGATGGTCGTCGACGCCGCGAGCGTCGGCGAGGTGGCCCGCTCGCTCGTGTTCTACGGGCGCAAGCCCGAGGAGCCCGTGGTCCTCATCGGCAACGTGTCGCTGCCGTCGCAGATCGTTCACGAGACCACGCTCGAGAAGGTGCCGCTCTCGCCTCCTCCTCCCGTTCCGCGCGTCGTGTTCGTCGTCGGCGGCAAGGCGCGACGGCGCTCCGACATCGCGTGGCTCGAGTCTCGCCCGCTCTTCGGCAAGCGCGTGCTCGTGACGCGCGCCCGCGGGCAGGCGGCCTCGACGGCCAAGCTGCTCCGCGAGCGCGGCGCCGATCCCGTGATCGTGCCAACCATCGAGATCCAGCCGCCCAGCGATCCCGCGCCGCTCATCGACGCCGTCGATCGGTTGCACGAGCGCTACCGCTGGGTGCTCTTCACGAGCGCCAACGGCGTGGAGCGGATGTGGGCGGAGGTGCGACGCCAAGGCAAGGACGCGCGCGCGTTCGGTGCGGCGAAGATCGGCGCGATCGGCCCGAGCACGGCGCGGGCCCTCGAGGCGCTCGGCCTGGTGCCCGACGTCGTCGCCAAGGAGCACAAGGGCGAGGGGCTCGCGACCGATCTGCTCGCGGCGATGGGGGAGGAGAGGGGCACGGTGCTCCTGGCGCGCGCCGAGATCGCGCGTG
>JAGQJA010000082.1:21762-22760 GCA_020430845.1 Myxococcales bacterium | reverse complement strand
CGGTCGAGAACCTCCTCGACAGCGGTGGGATCGACGTCGTCACCTTCACGTCCTCGAGCACGGTCCAACACCTCGCCGACGCCCTCGGGGCCGACGCGGCGCGGCTCATGTCGAAGGTCTGCGTCGCGAGCATCGGCCCGATCACCACCGCGACGGCGCAGGCGCTCGGGATCCGGGTCGACGTGGTGGCCGACGCCTACACGGTGCCGGGGCTGATCGACGCCCTAGAGAAGCACTTCGAGAAGAAGGCCATTTGACGTACCGGGTCCCCTCGGGCGACTCTAGAAACCCCGGCATGTCCCTGAGCTCCCTCCTCGTCCAGCGGGAGATCGCCACCATCCGCGAGATCGAAGAGGCCCTGGCGCGACAGGTGCTCTACGGCGGGGATCTGATCACCAACCTCCTCGAGGTGTCACACATCTCGGAGGACGTGCTCATCAGCGCCGCGGCCGACCTGCACGGCGTGCCTCCCGCGCCGGGCGGAACGCTGCCCGTGCCGAGCGCCGAGGCGCGCCAGCTGGTCCCGGGGGAGGTCGTCGCCACCCACGCCATCGTGCCGCTCTCGGTGGACCGGTACGGTCTGGTCGTCGCGGTGTCCGAGCCGCTGTCACGGCAGTCCGAGCAGGAGCTCGCCTTCGCCCTGGCGATGCCCATCGCCCAGCGGCTCACGTCTCAGCTACGGATCCGCGAGGCGCTCGCGCGTGACTATTCGCTGCCGCTCGAGCGGCGGTTCGTTCGTCTCCTCGCGCGGCTGCGGGGGGAGGTCGTCGAGTCGACGAGCTCGCTTCCCCCGCGGATGCCCGACGCCGTGTCGCTCTCACCGCGCGCGCCCGCTGTCCCCAGCGTCCACGCGACGACGCGCGGCATGCCCGCCGTGAAGCCCGACGCGCGCCCGCCGCAGCTGCTCAAGCGCAGCAACGCGCCCCCCGCCGCGCCGGCCAAGCGCCGCCGCGGGCCCATGACCGTCGAGGACGCGCGCACCGAGCTCGACGAGGCCG
>JAGQJA010000082.1:15115-21681 GCA_020430845.1 Myxococcales bacterium | reverse complement strand
CGCGACGCGTTCGGCACCGGCGCCCCCCGCGAGAAGGTCGCGCGCATCGGCGTGCCCCTCGATCTGCCCGGCGTGCTCGCCACGTCTCGCGATCGTCGCTCCGTCGTGACGGTCACGCCCACCGGCGACGGCCTCGACGCCGTGCTGATGACCGACCTGGGCCGCCCGCTCGATCAGCCCATCACCGTCATCCCGGTGACCGTACGCACGCGCGTCGTCGCGCTCATCCTGGGCGACGGCGGGGCGGCGGGGGTCGACGAAGCGAGCGTCGCCGAGGTCATCGGCATGGTGACGCACGCCGTGGCCGCGTTCGAGCGCGTGATCATGCGGCGCAAGCTCCGCGGCAGCGCGCCCGCGCCCGCCATCCCGAGCACCAAGTCCTCTCCCGCGCGCGACCCGCTCGCGTCGAGCCCGGAGCCGGGCAGCCGCCTCGTGGGCGTCGACGACATGGGCGGTCAGCTGCAAGAGATGCTCGCCGGTCCGCCCGACCCTCCGCAGCGGTCGCAGCGCTCGGGCCCGCCCACGTACGTGAGCGCCGGCGGGGACGGGAGCACGCTCGTGTCGGCCGAGCCCGCGACGGGCGGCCTCGACTGGCCCGGGCCGCGCGAGTCCATCGAGATGGTCGCGGTCGAGCCGCCTCCCGCCAACGTGATGCTCGTGCGCAGGCCCACGGCGCCGCCCATCCCGCGCGAAGAGCCCGAGTCCGTCGAGCGCATCGAGGTGAACGCCCGGTACCCAGACATCTTGGGCGGGTCGACCCCCGCCGAGCACCGCTCCCGACCGCCCCGCTCACGACGCGCCGAGGCCCCGGCGTTCGACTTCTCGCGCCGCCCCACACCTCCCGAGGTGCCGCGCACCGAGCGCGACAGCGGCGACGACGAGCCTGCGCGCTTCTCGGTGGGGTTCGCGGGAGACGAGGTCGAGCGTGCGCTCCTCGCCGAGATCCACGGCGGGCCCATCGCCAGCGACGTGCCCGCTTCGCCGAACGAGGACGCCGGCGAGGTGGCGCAGCTGTCGGTTGCCGAACCGTCCCCGCCCCAGCGTCCGCCGCTCCATCGTTCGAGCGGCTCCGGCGCGCTCGAGCAGATCCGCGCCGGGAGCGTGCCGCCCCCAGCCACGACGCGCGATCACGAGGCCCCCGCGATGACGCCCGCTTCGCCCGCGGCGCGCGTCGCGTCGCCCGTCGTGCTGACCGCGCCCGACGCAGCGCTCACGCCCCTCGACCCGCTCCCCTCGGAGCCGTCGCCCCGCGCCGTCTCGCCGCCGCCGCCCGCGTCTCCGTCGACCCACGTCGACGCGCTCCCGCCCGCGCCCGCGCTCCCGACGGGGACGTCGCTCTCGTCGGCGACCACGCTCACGTCGGGGCTGCCCGTCCTGCCCGGCGTTCCCTCGCGCCGAACGGAGCCGCCCCCGTCCGAGAAGCACAGCGTCGCCGCGCACCGTCCCCCGTCTTCGAGGAGCGACGGGCCCGAGGCGCTGCCGTCGGTGATCGTCGACGTGGGGCAGGAGTACGTGGAGCTCGTGCGCCGCGTCGTCGAGCACAAGGGCGACGGCCGCGACGAAGAGGCCGAGTCGACGCTCACGCGCGCCGGCGGCGCTGCGATGTCGGCGATCATGGCGCGCTTTCCGGGGCCGGACGCGCTCGAGCCCGAGAAGGTCCTCGCGGGGAAGCTCCCGCGTGTAGGTGAATGTGGGCGCGTCCTGCGCCTCATCGCGCTGCAGCGGCGGACCGCGCTGCCGTACGTGCTGGCGTGCGTCGAGGACTCGAGCGCCGTGCGCCGGTTCTGGGCCACGTTCTTGCTCACCGAGCTCGCGTACGTCGAGGCGCTCGACGGCCTCGTGCGGCGCGTGTTCGACGTCGACGAGCGCGTGCGCGCGGTCGCTCGCGCGGCAGGGCGCGCGGCGAGCGAGGCGATGCCCGGCCTGTTCGTCGAGCGCGTCGCGGCGATCGTGTGCGACCCGGCCGCGTCCAAGGAGCGTCGCGAGCAGGGCGTGGCGGCGCTCGGGGCCACGCGCGATCCCGCGGCCGTGCCCGTGCTCATCGGCGTGCTCGAGCGTGACGTGGCTGACGCCGCCGCCGCCGCGCTCGTCGAGCTCGCCCGTCAGGACTACGGCACCGACCGAACGCGCTGGGCGCGGTGGTGGAACGAGAACAAGGACCGACACCGCGTCGAGTGGCTCATCGACGCGCTCATGCACGACCAGCACGCGGTCCGCGCCGCGGCGGGCGAAGAGCTCAAGGCGACCACGCGCGAGTTCTTCGGCTACTACGACGATCTGCCCAAGCGCGAGCGCATGCGCGCGCAAGCCAAGTTCCGCGACTGGTGGAAGGCGACGGGCCGCGTGAAGTTCGCGCACACGTCACGCGCCTGAGGTCGTCGCCGCCCCCCGGCCCAGCAGCTCAGAGGACGGCGAGGCTCTCGCCCTCGCTCCCGCCGTACGCGCCAGCGCGGAACGCGTCGACGATCTCGTCGGCGAGCGGCTCGCTCAGGAGCCGCAGGCTCAGCGCCAGCACGTTGGCGTCGTTCCACTTGCGCGCGCCCTCTGCCGTCTGCGCGTCGACGCAGAGCGCTGCGCGCACGCCCGGCACCTTGTTGGCCGCCATGGTCACCCCGGTGCCCGTCCAGCAACACACGATGCCCCAGTCGAACTCGCCGCGCGCGACGCGTTCGCCGAGCGATCTCGCGAGCGGGCCCCACGCCGCCGCGGGCAGGACCGTCACCTCGTCGCCGGCAGCGCGCAGTCGGGCGGCGAGGTGCTCCACCACCGGGCGCTCCTCGTCGGCGCCGATGATGACCTTGCTCATTGCGTCGCCGACAGGCGCGCGCGCCAGTCGGTGGGCAGATCGAGGAAGCCGTCGTTGTAGAGCATGTCGTAGACGGCCTCGCAGATGACCTCACACACCTCGGTGAAGATGTGCGGGTCGGCCACGAAGCGGATCGTCTCGGCGCGGAACGGCTGCTCGCTCTCGCGCACGCGGCGCAGGATCTCGTCCTCTGCGAACGGGACCAGGCGGCGCATGAAGCTGCGCTCGAACGCCTGGCGGAACTGCTTGAACGCGCCCTGCGAGATCTTGTAGCCGCCGACGATCTTGGCTTCGCCGAGCCGCGCCTCTTTGACGACCTCCCACGCCAGCTCTCCCAGCTGCGCGGGGAGCTCCGAGATGAAGAACGTCGTGAGCACCTCGTTGAGGAACTTCACCAGTTGGTTGAGCTCGGGCGTGGTGCGCGCCAAGAAGTCGTTGCGCAGGTCCTTGATCATCTGCGCGAACAGCTCGTTGGCCCGCTCGGCGACCGAGGCCTCGACGTAGGTGAGCCCGTCGAGCTGGCGGAGCAGGTACTCTTGGTTGCGCGTGAACGTGTGGTAGAGCGCCTGCTCGGCGAACCGCATCGACTTGATCTCACCCGACGAGCCGCGGATCTTCTCGTGCAGCTCGCTCTCGAAGAAGATCCGCGCGAAGCCCTTGGACACCTCGCCGAGCTTGCGCTGCATCGTCGTGGCGAGCTTGCCCTTGCGGAACGTGCGGCCGAGCATCTCCTTGAGGCTCTGGATCAGCTCGATCTCGATCTGCGTGCGGTCCACGTTGGACTGCGGCGGCATGGTCGGCGGGTTCGACGTGCGCGCGGCGGCCTGCAGGCTCTGGATCTCTGCGACGACCTGAGCGGTGATCGCGTCGAGCTCGGGGCTCGTCTCGAGCTCGGCCTTGTAGTGGACCACCTTGGCCTCGAGCTGCTCGTCGCGCAGCGCGAGCGCCATGTCGGCCAGGGTGATCTTGGCCGACGTCGACATGAACCCCTCGGGCGTGGGCTCGGGCCGCGAGGCGGGGTGCTCCGGGCGCGACGCGGGAGCTCCGGGGCGCGCCGCGGGCATCGCGGGCCGGCTCTTGGGCGGGGGAGGAGGCAGCGGCGGAGGCAGCGGCGGCGAACGGCCGGACATGGGGATCGATGATCGTCCCAAGGGGCGCCGCTGTAAAGGCGGCAGCTCGTTCGGCGTCGAGGCTGCGGGTCAGCCGCGCTCGAACACGAGGGGCAGCGTCAAGGTCGACGGGCCGCGCGCGCGCGGCATCTGCATCGCGAGGAGCGCCGCGCGGACGGCGCGGACGAGGCGGCGTCGCGCCCCCTCTTGCTCGGCGGGCACGCGCGTCGTGTCGCGCAGCACGCGCGCCTCGTTCACACGTCCGTCGGGGCCGATGCGCGCGCGGAGCGAAAGCACGCCCGCGACGTCGAGCCCGCCCTCCATCTGGCGCGACACCGTGTCGGTGAGGGACGCGATGCGCGCCGCGACGGCCTTCGTCGAGACCGGACCCTCGATGAACGGACGCGGCTGCACGAACCACCCGTGCAGCACCAGGCGCCCCTCGCGCGGGTCCATCGTCCCGCGCACCTCGCGCACGCCGTGCGGCACGCGGGGATCGAAGACCACCAGGCGCCCGAACCGCGGCGCGAGCGCGTGGAGGATGCCCGGCTCCTCGAGCCCGCGCACCGACGCGAAGCCGCGCCAGTAGTCGAGGATGTCGGGCCTGAGCAGCAGCGTCTCGCCGCCGCGGAACGCGCGCCCACGCCACGGCGTGAGCGAGAGGACGAACGCGAACGGGCCGTGCGGGAGGTCACCGTGCAGCTCTTGTTTGCAGCCCTCGATGTAGCAGCTGAGCCACGGCGGCGAGATGTCGTGGCACCCCAGCTCGGAGCGCCCGTACGCCACGAGGCGCGCGTGCAGCGCCGCGTAGAGGCGCTTGGGGAAGTAGGTCCACGCGGGCGTGCGCAGCGCGGTGTACTGGCCCGGCACGTGCCACATGTCCCACACGAAACGATCGCCGCGCGCGACGCGAGGCTCGGCGAACCGCTCGTCGAAGTGCGCGCGCAGCGCGGTCGTTTCTGGGGCGAAGTCGTCCACGATCGCGTAGTGCCGCGCCATCGACGTCGAGACTACTACCAAGCGGAGCGCGCGAGGCGCGCGTCCATCGACGACGCGCCCCGACGGCGCCCGCTGCCCGCGCAGGGCCCGCGCCCGACGTCGCCGCCGCGTCTCCCGAGCATCGCTTCGCGGCCGGGTGAGGCCCATTTCACGCAGGCAGATGCCCTTGGCGATCACGATCCGCGTGGTATGCGGCGCTCGTCCGTAGGAGGTCTGCATGTGGATCGAGGTGTCGCGCGCGCGTGAGGTCGGGATCGTGGGAGCGCTGCTCGTGGCGAGCGTCGTGGGGTGCTCTGGCACGCCCGAGGGCTCGCCCTCGTCGATCGCGGTCGACGCGCCTGCCACCGAGCCGATCCCGGGCGACTACGGCGACTCGGCCTCGTCGGCGCCGCAGCCCGGCGTCGGAGGCGGGAGCACCCCCTCGACGAGCGGAGACCCCACGCCTTGCTCGCAGATCGCGCGCGCCGCGTGCACGCGCCTCGCGCAGTGTGGCCCCGGCCTGTTCCCGGCGGTCTGGGAGGACGACGCGCACTGCCTCGGCGCGCACGTCGAACGATGCGAGCGCGTCGCGCTGGCGGCAGGCTCGAGCCTCGCTGCGGGATCGGCCGCGTGTCAGACGGCGATCGAGCGCGCGTCGTGCGCCGACCTGGCCGAGGACGCGCTGTCGGCGTGCTCCGCGCCCGGCGCGCTGTCGGACGGCGCCGCGTGCGGTCACGGCTCGCAGTGCAAGTCGGGCTTCTGCCCACGGTCCGAGAGCGGCTGCGGCGTGTGCACGGCGCGCGTCGTCGCCGGCGGCGCGTGCGTCCGAGGCGCCTGCCCGACGGGCCTCGCGTGCAACGCGGCAGGCGCGTGCGTCGCGCCGGTGGTCAAGGGCGCGGCCTGCAGCGCGCTCTCGCCGTGCCGCGCGACCGAGACGTGCTCGGGCGGCGTCTGCGTCGCCTTCGGGGCGGCCGGCGCCGCGTGCGAGGCCGGTGGGCTCCCCAAGTGCGACGCCGCGCTCGGGCTCTTCTGCGACCCAGTCTCGAACGTCTGCCGCGCGCTCGAGCTCGCGCCCGCCGGACAGTCGTGCGGCGTGAGCGTTGCGGGCCGCGTGACCACCGCCACCTCGTGCACGGGCGCGGGGCAGTGCGTCGGCGCCACCCTCGCACAGCCCGGCACGTGCGTGGCGCGGCGCCGCGCGGGCGAGGCGTGCGACGCGACGACCACGGGCTGCCTGACGGGCCTCGAGTGTCGCGGCGGTGTGTGCGCCCACCCCGACCCCGGCGCGTGCAAGTGAGCGCGCGCGCGGGCGGGGCTCAGACGTAGCGCTTCTGCAGCGCCTCGAGCGCGGCCGACCCCGGACACAGCTCGCTGTACGGCAGGTCGACGAGCGGACGATCGACCGTCTTGGTGGCCTCGTGCATCTCGACGCCCTCTTCGTTCATGTAGAGCAGGCCCACCGGGATCTCGCCCGCGCCCTGACGCTCGATGAGGTGGGCGAGCACGGTGCTCCGATCGGTCGGGTCGAAGTCCTTCGACACCTTGCGAAAGACGACGCTCGAGCCGTCGTGCAGGGTCACGCGCGTGGCCTCGCCCTCGGGCAGGCGCGCGGTGATCTCGCTCTTGTGCGGCACGAAGTCGGCCTCGATGACCGGCAGCTTGTGCTTGCGTGT
>JAGQJA010000082.1:11860-15053 GCA_020430845.1 Myxococcales bacterium | reverse complement strand
CCCGAACCCCTTGTGGAGCAGGCCGGCCTTGAGGATGGGCACCAGCTGCTCCTTGTCGCCCGAGAAGCTCCGCGCCACGAAGCTCGCGCCCATCGTCAGCGCCATCATCACGGGGTCGAGCGGCGGCTGCGTGTTGGCCTCGCCCTTCTTCGACTTGGACCCCACGTCGGCCGACGCCGAGAACTGCCCCTTGGTGAGGCCGTACACGCCGTTGTTCTCGATCACGTAGAGCATGTTCACGTTGCGCCGGATGGCGTGGCACAGCTGCCCGAGCCCGATCGACATCGAGTCGCCGTCGCCGCTCACCCCGATGTACGTGAGGGATCGGTTCGCGGCGGCCGCGCCGGTGGTGATGGCCGGCATGCGCCCGTGGGCCGAGTTGAACCCGTGGGCGTTCGAGACGAAGTACGTGGGCGTCTTGGACGAGCAGCCGATGCCGGAGAGCTTGGCGAGCATGTGCGGCTCGATGTCGAGCTCGTGCAGCGCCCGCACGATCGCGGCCGTGATCGAGTCGTGACCGCAGCCGGCGCACAGCGTCGACATCGAGCCTTCGTAGTCGCGGAGCGTGAGCCCGAGCGCGTTCTTCTTGAGCGACGGGTGCGTGACGGACGGCTTCTTGATGTAGCTCACGCGGCACCTCCGGAGGCGACGGGCCTTCGCGACGGCTTCTTCTGCGGGGACGACGGCAGCTGCGAGAGCACCCCATCGACGACCTGTCGCGCCTGGAGCGGAAAGCCACCGTACGCGAGCACGCTGAGCAGCTTGTCCTTGGGCGCGCTCGTCTCGAGCGTGAGCAGCGCCTTGAGCTGCGCGTCGCGGTTCTGCTCGATGACGAAGACCTTGTCGTGCTCGGCGATGAAGCTCTCGACCTCGTCGGCGAAGGGGAAACCTCTCACGCGCAGGTAGCTCGCGGGGTGCCCGGCGTCGGCCAGCGCGCCCAGGGCCTCGCGCACGGCGAGGTCGCAGCCGCCGATCGAGATGATGCCGATCGACGCGCCCTTGTGGCGCTCGACGACCGGCGCGGGCACGTGGGCGCGGGCGGCGCGGTGCTTCTTGGCGAGGCGATCGACCACCTCTTGGTAGTCGGCCGGGTTCTCGGTGTAGCCGCCGAGCTTGTTGTGCCCCGAGCCGCGGGTGAAGTACGCGCCCTTGGGGTGCACGCCCGGCAGGCTCCGCGCGGCGACGTGCAGCTCGTCCTCGGGCGAGTACCGGTAGAACTTGGGGAGGGCGTCGAGCTCCTCTTTCGTGAGCACGCGCCCGCGGTCGGGCGTGTAGCTGTCGTCCCACTTCAGCTTGGGGATCACCCAGTCGTTCATGCCGATGTCGAGATCGGTCACCACGAACACCGGCGTCTGGAAGCGCTCGGCGAGGTCGAACGCGGCGACGGCGAAATAGAAGCACTCCTCGGGGCCCGACGGGAAGAGCACCAGGTGCTTGGTGTCGCCGTGCGACGCGTACGCGCACATCATGACGTCGCCCTGCTGGGTGCGCGTGGGCATGCCCGTCGACGGGCCGACGCGCTGCACGTCGACGATGACGGTGGGGATCTCGGCGTAGTAGGCGAGGCCCACGAGCTCGCTCATGAGCGAGATGCCCGGCCCCGAAGTGGACGTGAACGCGCGCGCGCCGGCCCACGAGGCCCCGATCACCATGCCGACCGCGGCGAGCTCGTCCTCGGCCTGCAGGATGCAGTAGCGCCGCTTGCCGGTCTCTTTGTCGGTGCGGTACTTGGCGCAGAACGCGGTGAAGGCGTCGAGCACGCTCGTCGACGGCGTGATGGGGTACCACGCGGCCACCGTGGCGCCGGCGTAGACGCACCCGAGGGCCGTGGCGGTGTTGCCGTCGATGAGGATCTTGTCGCCCGTCGCGTCCATCTTCTGGAGCTTGAGCGGGATGGCGCAGTCGAAGTGCTCCTTGGCGTACGAGAAGCCGAGGTCGATGGCCTTCTGGTTCGAGTCCTTGAGGGCGGGCTTCTTGGCGAACTTCTCGACGAGCATCCCCGTGAGGATCTCCATGTCGAGGTCGAGCAGCGCGGCCAGCGTGCCGACGTACGCGATGTTCTTCATGAGCGTGCGCTCGCGCGCCTGGTCGAACGCGTCGTTGCAGAGCCGCGCGAAAGGCACGCCCAGGAACGTGACGTCGTCGCGGCGCAGGTCGGGCGAGAGCGGCCAGCTCGAGTCGTACACCACGTAGCCGCCCGGGCGGACCTCGGCCACGTCGCGCGCGTACGTCTCGGCGTTCATGGCGACGACGAGGTCGTACTCGTTGGTGCGCGCCGTGTGCCCGTCCTTGTTGACCCGGATCTCGTACCAGGTGGGCAGGCCCTGGATGTTCGAGGGGAAGAGGTTCTTGCCCGACACGGGGATGCCCATACGAAAGATGGCCTGCATGAGCAGGCCGTTCGCGCTGGCCGAACCGGTGCCGTTGACGTTGGCGAGCTTGAACGCAAAATCGTTGGTCCTCACGGCGCCCCGCCCTTCTTTTCGCCCGCCGGGCGTCCGGCGTAGGGGAGTTGCAGGACGAACTGCTGCATGTCCCACGCGGCCGTGGGGCAGCGCTCTGCGCAGAGCCCGCAGTGCACGCACAGGTCCTCGTCCTTGATCATCACGCGCTTGGTCTGGGGCAACGGCCCCGAGACGAAGATGTCCTGCGAGGTGTTGGGCGCCGGTGCGCTCAGGCGACCGCGGAGGTCTGCCTCTTCTCCGTCGTGCGTGATCGTGAGGCAGAGCACGGGGCAGATGTCGATGCACGCGTCGCACTCGATGCAGAGCTTGTCGGAGAACACGGTCTGCACGTCGCAGTTGAGGCAGCGCTCGACCTCGCGCGCCGTCTGCTCCGCGTCGAACCCGAGCTCCACCTCGATGCTCATCGTCTTGAAGCGCTCGGCGAGGTCGACGTGCTTCATCTTCTGGCGCTTGGCGGGGTTGTAGTCGTTGCCGTACGCCCACTCGTGCAGGCCCATCTTGGTGGTGAGCAGGTTCATGCCCGGTGCGGGCCGGTCGGCGACCGAAGCGCCCTGGCAGTAGGCGTGGATGCTGATGGCCGCCTGGTGCGCGTGCTCGACGGCCCAGATGATGTTGAGCGGCCCCCACGCGGCGTCGCCGCCGAAGAACACGCCCTCGCGCGTCGACTGGAACGTCTTCTTGTCGACGACGGGGCAGCCCCACTTGTCGAGCTCGAAGCCGATGCCCTC
>JAGQJA010000082.1:3115-11814 GCA_020430845.1 Myxococcales bacterium | reverse complement strand
ACGGTGTCCTTGACGGTGTGCTTGCGGGGCTCGCCCTTCTCGGGGATCTCCCACTCGACCACGTCGAACATCATGCCCTTGAGCTTGCCGCCTTCGACGACGAACGACTTGGGCGCGTGGTTGATGAGGATCTCGACGTGCTCCTCTTCTGCGTCCTCGAGCTCCCACGGCGACGCCTTGAAGTAGCCGCGAGGCTTGCGCGCCATGACGCGCACCTGCTTGCCGCCGATGCGCTTGGACGTGCGGCAGCAGTCCATGGCGGTGTTGCCGACGCCGATGATGAGGACCTTCTCGCCGATCTCGGTGGTGTGCCCGAACGCGACCGACTCGAGCCAGTCGATGCCGATGTGGATGCGGTCGGTGTCGTAGCGGCCGGGGATCTCGAGGTTCTTGCCGCGCGGCGCGCCGCTGCCCACGAAGACGGCGTCGAAGCCCATCTCGAGGAGCGCCTTCATGCTCTCGATGGGCGTGTCGTAGCGGATGTCGACGCCCATCCGGAGGATCATGTCGATCTCCTCGTCGAGCACCTCGGCCGGGAGGCGGAACGACGGGATGTTCGAGCGCATGAGGCCGCCCGCCTTCGAGCCCTTCTCGAAGATGGTGACCTCGTAGCCGAGCGGCATGAGGTCGTTGGCCACCGCGAGCGACGCGGGGCCCGCCCCGACGCACGCGATGCGCTTGCCGTTCTTCTTCTCGGGCGCGACCGGGAGGCGCGCGGCGATGTCCCCCTTGAGGTCGGCGGCGACGCGCTTGAGGCGGCAGATCGCGACCGGCTTGTCCTCGACGCGCCCGCGTCGGCACGCCGGCTCGCACGGTCGGTCGCACGTGCGCCCGAGCACTCCCGGAAAGACGTTCGATGCTCGGTTGAGCATGTACGCGTCCGCGAAGCGGCCTTGCGCGATCATCCGGATGTACTCCGGGACGTTGGTGTGGGCCGGGCAACCCCACTGACAGTCGACCACCTTGTGGAAGTAGTCGGGCCCGGCGAGTACGTTCGTAGGTTGCACGCGCCCTCCCGCGGCCAACTATAGGTGAAATCTTGCCGCGCGAGGTGCCAAGAGCGGCCTCTGGGACGCGTGCTAGGATCGGGGGGGACGCGGCGGTCGGCGGAGGAGGAGGCGATGATGCGGAGGACGCTCTCGTTGTGGTTGGCGCTCGCGCTCGGCGCGGCCTCTGCTTGCGGCTCGAGCGACGGGGGCTCGCCCGCCGCCGGCACCGGCCCCGGTGACGCCGACGCGGCCGGCGGAGGTGGAGGTGGCGGGTCCACCGACGGCGGTCCCGCGGGCGGAGACGGGGGCGGCACCACGGTCCCGGTCGCGACCACCACGTGCACGCTCGAGGCGCTCGTCGACGTGACCGGCGCGGCGACGGCCGCGAACGAGGCCGAGCTCCGCGCGGCGCTCGCGGCGGGCGGCAAGGTGAAGATGACGGCGGACATCACGGCGACCGCGCCGCTGCCCGTCACGCTGCCCACGGTGCTCGACGGCGGCGGCTTCACGCTGAGCGGGGGCGGCACGACGCACCTCGTCACCGCCCGCATGACCGATCTCGTCGTGCAGAACATCACGATGCGCGACGCCAAGAACACCGTCCCGGCGACCGAGCACTTCAGCCGGCAGTCGGGCGCGGCGATCATGGTCAGCGGCGGCAACGGCACGTCCGACGGACCGGCTACGGGCTCGCTCAAGGTGATCAAGGCCACGTTCATCGGCAACCGCGCCGAGGCGGTGAGCAACGGCGACGTGCGCGGCGGCGCCGTCTACCTGTTCAACCTGCCCAACGCCTCGTTCTCCGAGGTGACGTTCGACGGCAACGCGGCGGTCAGCGGCGGCGCGATCGGCGGGCTGGGGAGCAGCTTCACCGTGGCCGGCTCCACGTTCCGCAACAACGAGGGCAACGCGTCGGGGCGAGGGGGCAACCTCGACGGCGCGGGCGGCGCGATCTCGCTCGACGCGCTCTCGCAGAACAAACAGACGGCGTACTTCAAGGTGTGCGGCTCGGCGTTCGAGAACAACCGGGCGGTGCGCGTGGGCGGCGCCATCTACTACGTCAACCACTGGAAGACGGGCAGCGTCGTCGAGATCCGCCAGAGCGCGTTCGTGGGCAACCGCACGACGTCGACGACCGAAGGCCAAGGCGGCGCGATCTTCGCGATGGACGACGACAAGTACCCGCAGAACGCGGGCGCCGCCAACGCGACGAGCATCACCGAGTCGCTCTTCTCCAAGAACGCGACGTGGGGGCAGGGCGGGGGCGTGTGGTTCTGGACCAAGGAGGGCTCGCTGCTGGTGCGGAACACCACGTTCCACGAGAACACGACCGACCCGGCGCACGCGACCGGCATGGGCGGAGGTCTCGCCGTGTCGAGCGGGACGAACGTGACGGTCATGAGCTCGACGTTCGCGCGCAACTACGCCAAGTTCCACGGCGGCGGCATCCAGATGGGCGGAGCGCCCGGCGTGACCGTGTCGATGGGCAACACGCTCTTCTACGACAACCGGTCGGAGCGTGACGGCGGCTACGCCAACTTCCACACGAACCGCGCCGTCGACACCGACCTCGGCGGAAACATGCAGTACCTCGCGCCGGCGCTCGTCATCGACGTCAACTCCGACAAGCCCGTGAGCGCCAACGTCACCGTCGCCGACGCCGCGCTCGCGCCGCTCGCCGACAACGGCGGACCGACGCAGACGATGGCGATCGCGAGCGGCAGCCCCGCGCACAACGCCGGCGCGGTCATCGCCGACGCGCCCAAGGTCGATCAGCGCCTCAAGGATCGCGACGGTCAGCCCGACGTCGGCGCGTTCGAGGTCACACCCTAGGCGCAACGCTGGCGCGGCGCGCTCACTCCGGATCGCACGGGCCGTCGCACGGCTGCACCATCACGCCGTCCGGCGCGAGGAAAGCGTCCATCTGGCGGAGCGCTCGCTCGTTGAGGCGCAGCGAGTCGTGCACGGGGTTGGGGCCGGTGGGGCGTGGCGCGACCGACGAGGTGTCGACGCCGTAGTCGAACACGGTGAGCGCGTTGACGCCCGGTCCGCCCCCGCCCTCGACGAGGCCCGGCACGCGCTTGGGGCTCGGCGTGAGCTGCACGAGGCCGAGAGCGCGCGCGTGGTAGAAGCTGGCCGCGTTGGGGACGGCCGAGTCGCCGAGCCCGATCTGCATGAGCACGCGGCGCGCAGGCGGGCTCCCCGGCAGCGGCGTCGTGGTCACGTAGGGCGCCCAGAACGCGGGGTCGACGCCGTCCATCGCCCGCTGGAACATCGACAAGAACGCCTGCGACACGCGCGCGTCCTTGAACGTGAGATCGAGCGCGAGGCCGAACGCGCCGAAGTTGGTCGAGCGCGGCAGCATGTGGGCGTAGCCGCCGCCGCCCACGTTGAAGATCGCGCGCTCGAGCCGCGGCGCGAGCGCGAAGAGCACGCCGCCGAGGATGTGACCTTGGCTCGCGCCGAAGTACGACAGGCGCGTGGGATCGTACGCGAGGGTGCCGTCGGTGCGCTTGAGCTCGGCGAGCGACGTGGCCGAGGTCTGCATCGCGGCCGTGAGCACGATCCAGCTCGCCATGGCCTGGTGCACACGCTCGGCGAAGTCGGCGATGGTCTCGGGGTGATCGCTGATGCCGCCCACGAGGGCGCTCAGGTCGTCCTTGGCCATGCCCGTCCACGTCGTGCCGAAGGTGACCGCGCCCAGGCGCTCGGCGATGGCGCGGCCGGTCGCGCTCTCGACCTCCTCGGTGCTGCCGAAGAACCCGTGGCCGTAGGCGAGGGGCCGGCCCGCGGGCTTGCCGTTCCACGCAGCGTTGGGGATGCACACGAGCGCGGCGACCTTGCGGATGCCGCGTTGCTCGACCTCTCCGTTCGCGCCGCGGACGAGCTTGGCGTCGACGCCGTCGGAGGTGAGAAACTGCGGCACGTCCATCTCGATGCGCACGATCCGAGCGAAGCCGCGGTCGCCGTCGGTGCTCTGGGTCACGCGGATCGCGGGCGGGCCCGCGGCCAGGTGCGCCAGGGTCAGCTCGCGTACGCGCAGCATGTCGCGCATCGGCGACTCGACGCTGCCGGTCGTGAAGTCCCACGCGAGCTGCAGTGTCTTGCGGTCGACGCCCGCGCGCGTGAGAGGGTCGAGCACTTCGGCGTTCATGCGCGCGGAGATGGCGGCGAGCGCCGGGTCCTTGTCGAGCTCTCCGTCGCGCAGGCGCCGAAAGCCCGCGGCCGGCTCCGCGAGGCGCCCCGCCGCGTCGTCGCCTCCGGCTCGGACGCCGCGCAGCGCGACGATGTAGCGCGTGCGCGGTGCGAGCGGCGCGAACGCGCGGAGGACGAGCGGCTCGTACGGATCGCCGTCGGCCGTGTCGAACAGGTCGACGTAATGCGCGACGCGTTTGCCGGTGTCGGCCTCGATGATGACGGTGGGCGAGTCGGGCCCCTCGCTCACGGACAGCTCGTCGTTCACGCTCGGCAGGCCGTCGCGCGACACGTCGCCCGGGAGCGCGGCCACGAGCATCGGCGTCGTCGATGCGCCGTCGTGCACGACGGTCTCGTGCGGGTCTGCGACCTCACCGGTGGCGCGTCGCGGCTGTGCGGAGGGTGCGAGTCGGATGCGCGATCCCGTCGGGGTCGACGCGTCGGGCTTGCGCCAGAAGTCGGACGGGTAGGGGAGCAAGCACCGCGCCCGAGACGTCTCGTCGGCGACCGTCGAGGACAGCAGGGGCTGGCAGCCGTCTTCTTGTACGAGGGGGAGCGCGGGCGGCGCAGGATCGCTCGACGAGCACCCGCCCCCCTGGGCCCCGAGGACGACCAGCGCGAGCACAAAAGAGGCCTTGCGAGGGAACCCCGCGGAGCGCCTGGGCGTCAACACAGTGTCTTGCAGCATACGCCTCACATCGCCCGTTCGCATGTTCTGGCGTGTTAGCGTCTGTCGGCCGGGTCCGGCCGGCTCGTGGAGGGTCTCATGCGTCAACGCTGGGCGTCGTTCTGCATCGCTCTGGCCGTGCTCTTGTCCGTCACGCTCGCGTCGGCCGAGCCGCTCGACATCAAGGCGGTCCCCGAGCCCTTGAAGCCTTGGACGGGCTGGGCGCTCCGCGGCAAGGAGACCGCGGCGTGTCCGACGCTCTATGGGATGGACGGAAAGGGCCCGCAGTGTGCGTGGCCCGCGCGCCTCGACCTGAGCCTCGACGAGAAGGGCGGCAAGTTCTCGCAGGCGTGGCACCTCGATGCCCCCACGTTCATCCCGCTCCCGGGCGACGCCAAGCGCTGGCCGCTCGACGTGAAGGCGCGCAACACGGCCGTGGCCGTCATCGACCAGGGCGGCGTGCCGAGCGTGCGGCTCGAGCGCGGCGACTGGACGATCACCGGAACGTTGGCGTGGGACTCGCTGCCGGAGTCGGTGCGCATCCCGAAAGAGACGGCGCTGCTCGCGCTCACCGTGCGCGGCGCGCGCGTGGCTCAGCCCCACCGTGACGAGCAGGGCACCGTGTGGCTGCAGAAGACCGTGGCGGCCATGGAGGGCGAGCGCCTAGAGGTGCTGGTGCACCGCAAGGTCGACGACGACGTGCCGCTGCAGCTCACGACGCGCGTGGTGCTCAACGTCGCCGGAAAGAACCGCGAGGTCCTCCTGGGCAAGGCGCTGCCGCCCGGCTTCGTCCCCGTGTCGCTCGACAGCCAGCTGCCGGCGCGCCTCGAGCCCGACACGCGGCTGCGCGTGCAGGTGCGGCCCGGCACGTGGATCCTCGAGCTGACCGCGCGGAGCGAGAAGCCCGTCGCGTCGCTCGCGCGGCCCGCGGCCGACGGCCCTTGGCGCGAAGGTGATGAAGTGTGGGTGTTCGAGGCGAAGCCGTCGCTCCGCCTCGTGGAGGTCGAGGGCGTCTCGGCCATCGACCCGCAGCAGACCTCGCTGCCGGACGCGTGGAAACGTCTGCCCGCCTACCCGATGAAGGTCGGCGACACGATGCGCCTCGTCGAGAAGCGTCGCGGCGACGCCGAGCCGCCGCCCGATCAGCTCGAGCTCGCGCGCACGCTGTGGCTCGACTTCGACGGCCACGGCTATACCGCGGTCGACCGCCTCACGGGGCGCTTGAGCCGCGCGTCACGCCTCGAGATGGCGGCGCCCACCGTCCTCGGGCGCGTCGCCATCCGCGGTCGCGATCAGTTCATCACGCACATCGCCGACGGCGCGTCGGGCGTGGAGGTGCGGCAAGGCGAGCTCGACGTGTCCGCCGACAGCCGCGTGCCCGGCGATCCCGGCGACATCCCCGCCGTGGGCTGGGACCACGACTTCCACAAGGTGTCGGCGACGCTCAACGTGCCGCCGGGCTGGCGCCTCTTCCACGCGTCTGGCGTGGACGACGTGCCCTCGACGTGGATCAAGCACTGGACATTGCTCGAGCTGTTTCTCGTGCTCGTCATCGCCGTGGCGACGGCCAGACTGTTCGGACCCAAGTGGGGAGCGCTCTCGCTCGCCACGCTCGTGCTCGTCTTCCCCGAGGACGAGGCGCCGCGGTGGGTGTGGGTCGCGGTGCTCGTGCTCGAGGCGCTCGTGCGCGTCGCACCCGAGAAGCTCGTCCGAGTGCGGCGGCTCCTCGGCGCGGGGCGCGCGCTCGCGTGCGGCGTGCTCGTGCTCATCTGCGTGCCGTTCCTCATCCAGCACGTGCGCGAGGGCATGTACCCCGCATTGGCGCGTCCCGATGCGCACGCCGCAGAGTCGTTCGAGGCGCAAAGCAACTTCGACAACAAGGAGGGCGGGACCGGGACACGCGCCAAGGGCGAGGAGGGAAGCATGGGGCGGCCCGCCACCGCGCCCACGCCCGAGGAGCCCGAGCCCCCGACGGTCAAGGTCCCGGCCGCGAACGACGACGCCGACCAGAGCGCGATCCTCGGCGCGCTCGGTGGGAAGAAGGCGGCGGAGAGCGACGGCGAGGGCGCCGCGGACGTCCGTCGGAGCGGCGCCGGCGGCAAGACCGTGTCGAAGAACGACCCGTGGAAGCGCGGACCCTCGGGATCTCTCGGCCCCTCGAGCTACCGGCAGTTCAACGCCGAGGTCTACGACCCCACGTCGATGGTGCAGACGGGCCCCGGCCGCCCGCGCTGGAGCTGGACGAGCATCCCGCTCCGCTGGTCGGGCCCCGTCGCGCACGATCAGCGGCTCAGGCTGTTCTTGCTCTCGCCCTCGGCGAACTTCGCGCTCGCGTTCCTGCGCGCCGCGCTCCTCGTCGCGCTCGTGCTCCGCGTGCTCCCGTGGAAGCTCGGCACCATCCTGCGCCCGCCGTCCGCCGGCCCCGCGGCCAAGGCCGTCGCGGCCGCGATCGCGCTCGCCGCGGCCCTCTCGCCCGGGCACGCCCGCGCCGAGGTGCCCTCCAAGGAGCTGCTCGACGATCTCGCGACGCGCCTCACCGCCAAGCCCTCGTGCGCCCCACGATGCTCGGCGATCTCGCGCATGCTCCTCGAGGCCAAGCCCACGTCGCTGCGGCTGCGCCTCGAGGTGCAGGCCGCGACAGCCGAGGCCGTTCCGCTCCCGGGCGGCGCGCAGTGGACGCCCGACACGGTCACCCTCGACGGCCGCCCCGCGAGCGGGCTCTTGCGCACCGAAGACGGTCGCGTGTGGCTCGCGGTGCCGGCCGGCTCGCACCAGGCCGCGCTCGAGGGCGCGCTGCCCGAGCGCGAGCTGGTGCAGATCACCCTCCCGCTCAAGCCGCACTACGTGGAGGCGCGCGCCGAGGGGTGGCGCATCGAGGGCGTCCACGAGGACGGGCTCGCCGACGAAAATGTGCAGCTTACACGCATAAGCGACACGGCCGGCGCGGACGGCAAGCTCCAGCCGGGGGTCCTGCCCCCGTTCGTGCGCGTCGAGCGCACCATCCTCGTGGGGCTCAACTGGCAGGTGCAGACCCGCGTGGTGCGGCTCTCTCCGCCGGGCACCGCGGTGGTGCTCGAGGTGCCGCTCTTGCCCGGCGAGTCGGTCACGACGGCCGACGTGCGGGTCGCCGGCGGCAAGGTGCAGATCAACATGCCCTCGCAGGCCACGGAGGCCGCGTGGAGCTCGGTGCTCGCCGAGCGCTCGCCCATCGTGCTGCACGCGCCCGAGTCGCCCACCTGGACCGAGCTCTGGCGCCTCGACATGAGCCCCATCTGGCACGCCGAGCCCAAGGGCATCCCCGTTGTGCACGCCGAGGCCAGCGCCACCATCCCCGAGTGGCGACCGTGGCCCGGCGAGGAGACGATCATCGACGTCACGCGCCCGGCGGGCGTCGCCGGTCAGACCGTGACCATCGACGAGAGCAGCTACTTCGTACGACCCGGACTGCGCGCGACCGACGCCACGCTTCGCCTCGAGATGCGCAGCAGCCGCGGCGCGCAGCACCAGATCGTGCTGCCCGACGGAGCGACGCTCGAGCGCCTCATGGTGGCCGGAAAATCGATCCCCATCCGCCAGGAGGGCGCGCGCGTCACCGTGCCCCTCTCGCCCGGCGCACAGACGGTCGAGCTCGCGTGGCGCAGCCCCGGCGGCGTCGCGCGCGTCTTTCATGCGCCGGCGATCGACCTCGGGGCGCCGAGCGTCAACGCCACGACCAAGATCGGCCTGTCGGACGCGCGTTGGGTGCTCTTCGTCGGCGGACCGCGGCTCGGCCCGGCGGTGACGTTCTGGAGCCTGCTGCTGGTGCTGCTCGTCGTGTCCGTCGCGCTCGCGCGCCTCGACCTCACGCC
>JAGQJA010000082.1:0-3064 GCA_020430845.1 Myxococcales bacterium | reverse complement strand
CCCGCGGCGGCCGTCGTGGTGGTCTGGCTCATCGCGCTCGGCTCGCGTCGCAAGCACGCCGTCGCGAACGCCCACCTCTTCAACATCCGCCAGATCGCGCTCGTGGGCGGCACGATCGTCGCGCTCGGCGTGCTCGTCGGCGCGGTGCACCAGGGGCTCCTCGGGCGGCCCGAGATGCAGATCCGCGGCAACGGGTCGTCGGCCTTCGTCCTCGACTGGTTCCAGGATCGTGCGGGCAACGTGCCGGCGGCGCCCTGGGTCGTCTCGTTGCCGCTGTTCGTCTATCGCGGCCTCATGCTCGCGTGGGCGCTCTGGCTCGCGGTCTCGGTGATCCGTTGGCTGCGGTGGGGCTACGGCTCGTTCACCGACGGCGGCGCGTGGTCGCCGCTGCCCAAGCGGCCGCCGGTGACGCCGTTCGCGGCGCAGGGGCCCGGCCCACAGATGTATACGCATGGAATCGCCGTCCCGCCGCCCGCCGCGCCGCCCCAGCCGTTCCCGCCGGCTCCGAGCGCCTCGAGCCTGCCCGACGTGGAGCCGACGCCCCCTCCCGTGCGCCCCGGCGCCCCGCCGCCCGCGCCGAGCGACGACGACGGCTCGGACGGGGGAGGGACGCCGCCGTGAGTCCTGGCGCCGGCGGCGTGCTACGAATCAGCAGATGAGCGACGACGACGAGCTGACCACCGTGGCGTCCTTCCCGACGACCGCCGAGGCCGAGATGGCGCGCGCGCAGCTCGAGGCGTCGGGCATCGTGGCGCACGTGGGCGACGCGATGATGACGACGCTCGTTTCCCACTTCGGCACGGCGCTCGGCGGAGCCCGCGTCCAGGTCGCAGCGCGCGACGCCGAGGAGGCGCGAGAGGTGCTCGGGATGTCGGCCACCGCGAGCCACCCTTTTCGCAGCCAGCACGAGGGCGCCGAGCCCGACGACGAGACGGCCGCCGACGCACGGGCCCGCGAGCTCGCGGCGACCGCCTCGCGCGCCTTCCGGGCCTCGGTGGTGGGCCTCTTCTTGTGTCCCGGCCCGCTCCACCTGTACTCGGCGTGGTTGCTCTGGGGCCTGCGCGGTCAGGCGGATCTGCTGCCCGTGGCCAAGCGGAGGCAGGTGACCATCGCGTGGGCGATGAACGCGCTCGTCGTCGCCGGCGCGCTCTTCGCCGCGCTCGAGGGCTTTCGCTGAGGAGTCGCGCGGCCCGAGGGCGCGGGCGACGTCAGCTCTCGTGGCTGTCGGGCCCAGTGCCCTGGGCGAAGCGCGCGGCAAAGACCACGAGCTCGGGAGCTGTCGCGATGCCGAGCTTGTCCTTGATGTGGGCGCGGTGCGACTCCACCGTCTTGACGCTCACGCGCAGGCGCTCGGCGATCTCGCGCGTGCCCATGCCGGCGCCGAGGAGCTGCAGCACTTCGAGCTCGCGGTCGCTCAGGTTGCTCACGGGATGAAGCGGCGGGCCAGGCGACTGCGACGGGCGCGCGCCGTTCGACAGCCACGTCTCGCCGCGCCGCACCGCGCGGATGGCGTCGACGAGGTCTTTGGTCGCGGCCTGCTTCATCACGTATCCGCGCGCGCCGGCGCGGATGCAGCGATCGGCGAACGCGCTCTCGTCGTGCATCGACAGGACGAGGCACGCGACGCGGCTCTCGCGCTCGCGCAGCGTCTTGATGAGCTCGATGCCGCTCTCCTCGCCGAGAGACAGGTCGACGACGGCGATGTCGGGATCGTGCACGCCGATGAGGTCGAGGGCCTCGGCGATGGTGCCTGCGCCGCCCACGACGTGCAGGTCGGGCTGCTCGCGGATGATGCGCATCACGCCGTCGCGGACGACCGTGTGGTCGTCGACCACGAGCACGCGCGCCGCCACGCCGTCTTTCCCAGGAACCTTGGGATCTTCGCTATCGCTCATGGCGGCAGTCGTCGGCGGCTCGCCGCGCACCTCTCCCGCGCGGCATCCAAAGAGGATACCACGAATCGCTTGGCCAGAAGCGCAAGTCCGTGGGGCCGCCCGCAGGTGCGTCGGCGAGCGACGTGCGCCAGGGACTTGGCGCAATGCGCGCGCAACTTGGCGCAAGATGGGGCATGTCGGACCGATTGCGTGTATCAGCACGCATTCTGGCCCGCGAACGCCGCTTCGCAGCTCGGCGGGCGTCCCGTCAAGGCCGCGGGCCGAGCGCGTCCGTGCCGAGCACGGTCCAGTCGTCGGCGCCGTGGCCCCGGGCGATGAGCGCGTCCATGCGGGCCGCGATGGCCGGGAGCACGGCGAGGGTCTCGCCGCCGAGCGCGGCCTCGCTCTCCATCAATCGGGCGTCTTTGCGCGCCATCGCGAGCCCCCATGACGGGGTCGCGAAGTCACGCGAGAGCATCCGCTCGATGCGCATGGGCAACGTCAGGCCCGGGTTGAACTCGGAGAAGAGCGCCGCCGCGGTCTCGGGCTCCACGCCCATGGCCTTGGCCAGGCCGAACACGTCCGCGAGGCCGCTCGTGACGAACATCAAGAAGAGGTTGCCGAGCAGCTTCATCTTGGCGGCCTGCGTCGGCGCGTCGCCGAGGTCGACGAGCTTGCCCGTCATCGGCTCGAGGTGAGGGCGCGCCGCGTCGACCCGATCGCGCGCGCCGCACACGAGCATGATCCCCGTCGAGGCGAGGGCGTTGCCCGGTCCCATGAAGACCGGCGCGTGGACGAAGCGTACGCCCCGCTCGTCCCAGCGCGTCACGCGCGCCGCCGTCGACGACGGCGCGGTGGTGGTGTGGTCGACGAGGAGCGTGCCCGCGGGAAGCGCAGGGCTTGCGCGCTCGAGCGTCTCGTCCACGGCCGCGTCGTCCGAGAGCACGACGTGCACGCGGTCGGCGCCCTCGCACGCACGCGCGGGGTCCTCGAAGGCCTTCGCGCCGTGGGCCTCGAGGGCCTTGGCCTTGTCGTGGGAGCGGTTCCACACGTTTACCGCCACGCCGCGCCCGCGCAGCGCGCGGACGAACCCTGTGCCGAGCAGCCCGGCGCCGAGGAAGGTGATCATGGTGCGCGAGTATACGGGCCCGCGCGCGTGGGCGACGAAGCGCTTCGCGAATCGGTGACAC
>JAGQJA010000081.1:8747-24571 GCA_020430845.1 Myxococcales bacterium | reverse complement strand
CGTTGTACTCGGGCGGGTTGTGGCTCGCGGTGATCATGACGCCGGCCGCGCAGCCGAGGTGCGTGACGGCGAACGCGAGCAGCGGTGTGGGCCCGAGCTCGTCGAAGAGGTGGACGCGCACGCCGGCGCCGGCGAGCACCTCGGCCGTGTCGCGCGCGAGCTCGCGGCTCATGCGGCGCCCGTCGTAGCAGATGACGACGCCGCGCGACTTGGCGTCCGAGGACGAGGCCACGAGGTGCTGCGCCAGCCCCCACGTGGCGCGCATGACGACCGCGCGGTTCATCCGGTTGGTGCCTGCGCCGATGACGCCCCTCAGCCCCGCCGTGCCGAACTCGAGCTCACCGGCGAATCGATCGGTCAGCTCGGCCTCGTCTCGTGCGTCGACGAGCGCGAGCAGCTCCGCGCGGGCGTCCGGATCGGGATCGTTGTCGGCCCAGGCGCGCGCGCGCTCGAACAGCTCTCGTGACATCGCCGCGAAGCTAGCACAAACGCCGCTCGGCCTGGCCTCGCCGCCGCCGCTCGCCCCTCGCGCGGCCGTGACCCGGCCCGCGTGAAATGCGATAGTTCTCGCGGATGTTCGCCTTCGCGATGCGGAGAGCCCTGTGGGCCGTGCCGACACTGTTCGGCGTGAGCATCGTCGTCTTCCTGATGACGACGCTGCTGCCCGACCCGAAGGCCCCCGAGGCGTCGTCTGCCGATCCCGAAGCGCGCCTCGCGGCCGAGGAGCGCCGCCGGGTTCGCTTCCTCGATCTGCCGAAGTTCTTCAACGCCGACCCGAGCGATGTACGCCACAAGGTCGACGCGTGCGTGGAGAGCCTCTCGAACGACGGCCCCGACGCGCAGGTGTGCGAGCGGCGCCTCGCGCGCATGGGGGGCGCCGCGCTCCCGTACCTCATCCCTCGCCTCGATCGCCTCGGGCCCGTGGGCCGCGGGCGCGTCGCGCTGGCCCTCATGCCCGTCGCCCAGCGCATGGGTATCCCCGAGGCCGACACCGAGATGGCGCCCGACCGCGCGGCGCTCTTCTGGTCGCACTTCTGGGAGGACCGGTCGATCGACTTCACCGAGCCCGCCGTCAACCGCAGCGTCAAGCGACTCTCGCAGCACGGCACCGACCTCCGCGAGCAAGACCTCAAGCTCGTCGACACGTTCGCCCTCGAGCAGATCGTCGCGGCGATGAAGACGACCCGCGACCCCGAGGCGCTGCGTCGCCTCACGCGCGTGGCCTCGCACGTCTCGGGCCGCGACCTCGTGCTCGAGGACGGCGCCACGCGCGCCCAGCGACGCGCGATCGTGAGCGCGTGGCAGTCGTGGTGGTACGTGCACGGCACGGACTACGTCGCGCTCGACGGGCCGGAGCGCGTGGCCGCGAGCATCTCCGAGACGCGCTACGCGAAATGGGTGCTGGGCGCCGCCACCGGCCAACTGGGCCTCAGCACGCGAGACGGCGTGCCGGTCCTCGACAAGCTGCTCGATCGCGCCGTCGTCACCTTCACGATGGCCTTCCTGGCGCTGCTCGTGAGCTTCGCGATCGCCGTGCCCGTCGGCGTCGTCGGGGCGTGGCGGCGCGGCTCGGTGGTCGACCACGCGCTCGCGTTCGTGATGCTGCTCGTCTACTCCATCCCGACGTTCCTCGTGGCGCACGTGCTCGACCGTTGGACGGGCAGCCACATCGTGGCGCCCATCGCGGCGCTGGCCACGGTGTCGATGTCGACCATGTCGCAGCAGCAGCGCGCGAGCATGATCGACGCGCTCTCGCAGGACTACATCCGCGTCGCGCGAGGCAAGGGTGTGGGCATGCTGCGCGTGGCCGTGGTGCACGCGCTGCGCAACGCCCTCTTGCCCACCGTGACGCTGAGCGGCCTGCAGGTGCCGGCGCTCATCGGGGCGGCGTTCGTCGTCGAAGAGGTCTTCGGCATCCGCGGCATGGGCTGGGAGACGCTGCGCGCGATCGAGGCGCACGACGCCGCGTTCTTGGTGGCGATGACCTTGCTGTCGGCGCTCGCGACCATCCTCTTCTTGGTGGCGAGCGAGGTCGCGTACGGCATGCTCGACCCGCGCGTGCGCGAGTCGCAGACGCGGAGGCGACGCGCCTGATGAGCGAGCGCGACGACAACGAGGCCGGGACGAGCATCCCGTTCCTGCTCGCGAGGCCGTCTCGGCCGTCGCTCGCCCCCGCGCGTCCGCGCAACACCAACGTCCCCGAGCCGCCTCCGGTGGCGAAGGTGACCACGGTGACGCAAGGGTGGACGGCCCCGCTGGGGCTGCTCGTCATCGGCCTGCTCGTGCTCGTCAGCGTGTTCGCCGACCTCTTGTCGAGCGACCTGCCCATTGTGTGCAAAGTACACGATTCGGTGTACGTGCTGCCCTGTATCACGCGGCCGCCGCCCGTCGTCGACGCAAAGTTCCGCGCGCCGCTCCCGGGGGAGTGGGCGGTGGCGGCGCTGGTGGCGCACGGCCCGGGCCCGTCCGACGCGGCCCTCCGCGGCCCCTGGGCGGTCCCGACCCACCCGCTCGGCACCGACACCGAGGGCCGCGACATGTTCGCCGTCGTGGTGCACGGCACGCGCAGCTACCTTGGCTTCGCGCTGCTCAGCGTGCTCGCGGTCGTCCTGTTGGGCGCGTCGATGGGTGCCGTGGCGGGCTACTTTCGCGGCGCCTTCGACGATCTCCTCTCGCGCGTGGTCGAGAGCCTCTCGGCGTTCCCGCCGCTCGTGCTCATCATCGGCATCCAGGCGGCGGTCGACAGGCCGAGCGTGCTCACGCTGTTTCTCGCGATCGGGCTCACGCGCTGGCCCGAGTTCGCGCGGCTCGTGCGGGCCGAGGTGCTCTTCGCCTCGACGCAGGACTACGTGACGGCGGCGCGCGCGCTCGGGGCGGCGCCGCTCCGCATCCTGGTGCGACACGTCGCTCCCAACGTGGGCGGCGTCATCGCCGTCACGGCCGCGCTCAGCATCGGCGGCGTGATCCTCACCGAGGCGGCCGTCGACTTCCTCGGCCTGGGCGCGCAGGCGGGGTCGGCTTCTTGGGGCCAGGCGATGGGGCAGTTCCGGACCGCGCCCGACGCGTGGTGGCTCTTGTTCTTCCCCGGCCTCATGCTCTTCGCGCTGGTGCTCGGGCACAACGTCGTCGGCGAGCGCCTGCGCCGAGCGTTCGATCCGCGCGCCACCGACTGACACACGCGCCGCACGCGGCCTCGCGAGCTCGACCGCACGCGCCCCAGGGCCGGCGCCGGTCAGAGCCGCTTGGAGCCTCGCGAAAAGTGGGCTAACTGCCTCTCACCATGCACATTTTCGGCGGGTCACGAGCACCCTCGGGCAAGGGCGGTGGCGGCGGTGAGGGGGGCGGCTCCGTCCCCTACGTGAGCGAGCGCGACTTCGAGCAGGCGGTGCTGCTCTCGGAGCTGCCCGTGCTCGTCGAGTTCACGGCAGACTGGTGCGCCCCCTGCAAACAGATCGCCCCCGAGGTCGAGGCCTTCGCCCAGGAGATGGAGGGCAAGGCGCGCGTGGTCAAGGTCGACATCGACAAGTCGCCCATCTTGGCCAAGCAGCTGCGCGTGCAGTCCGTGCCGATGTTCGTGCTGTTCGCCGAGCAGCGCATCGCCGACGCGCAGGTCGGCGCGATCGGGCGCAAGCAGATGCGCGCGATGGTCGAGCCCTTCCTCCCGCGCAACGCGGGCGCCCTCAAGCCGCGCGAGCTCGCCGCGCTCATGCAGCAGGGTGGCGTCGTCGCCATCGACACGCGCGACGCGGCCGCCTACGGACGCGCGCACCTGCCCGGCGCGAGGCACCTGCCCCTCGAGGAGATCGAGACACGTCTGGCCGAGCTCTTCATGGTGCCCGGGCAGCCCGTCCTCTATTGCCGTTCGGGCGACAAGACCAAGGAGATGGCCGAGAAGCTCAGCGACCAGGGGACGCCCACGGCCTTCCTCGAGGGCGGCATGCTCGCCTGGGAGTCCGAGGCGCTCCCGATCACGCGGCCGTAGCCACGAGCTCGGCGTCGACGACGGCGGTCGCGCGCCGTGAGCGCGCCCTCAGCCGTGGCTCAGGCCGATGCGGCGGCGCAGCTCGGTGTGCTCGTCGGACAGGTAGTGGCGCGCGAGCTCGCGTAGCTTCTCTTTGGGCGCGAGATCCCCGGGCAGCTGCGGCTCGATCGCCATCGCGGCGCGCGCCGCGTCGAGGTCGCCGCACGCGAGCAGGCCCGCGCACGAAGACGAGAGATCCGCGAGGCGGCTCCAGCGGCCCACGTCGAGCCGCACGCCTGCGTCCATCGCCTCGCCCACCGTCGCCGACAGCTCGCGGAGCGCGTCCCTGCCGAGCTGGTTCTTGAGCGGCAGGTCTTGCGGGTCGGGGCTGCCCCGCCCGATACGAATCGACGCGTGCAGCAGCTGCTTGAGCTCGGTCACCGACGGGCAGAGGCTGCGCGCGAAGATGGGCGGCGCGAGCTCGAACACCCGCTTGCCCACCATGAACGCGAGCACCTCCTTGCCGAGCCCCGCGAGCTGTCCCGCGTCGACGAGCACGGCCGGCACGCGCGACGCCGCGGGCGAGAGCGGCGGACCTGGTGTGCGGCGCGTGTGGAGCTTGGGCGCGGGCATGCCGAACGTCGCCGCGGTCTTGGCGAACGCGCGCTCGAGCCACGCCTGCCCCTTGAGCGGCGGCCCTGGGTGGCTCATCTTCTCGCGGATCGACAGGCGCGAGACGATCACCTCGACCAGCGCCGGCGCGACGATCTGGAACACGCGCGAGATGGTCGGGTCGAGCTCGCGGTACAAGAGGAGCCCGACGCCCTCGGGGCCGAGCGACGCCGTCGCCTCTTCGACGCCGAGGGGTGGACGCGAGGCACGGATCGCGGCGAGCTGCGGGTGGGCGACTCCGAACGCGCGCATCGCCGAGGCGACGCGACAGGCGAGCTCGACGGCGCCCGGCGCGCGCGTGTCGGCGAGCAGCATGTCGAGGAGCGCCGCGTAGGGCGTGGGATCGGCGGGCTCGCGCCGCACGCGGTCGAGCGTCACCGCGACCGCTCCCTCGACGCGGCCCGTGGCGGCGAGCAGCTCGCGCAGGATCACCTGGTCCTCCTCGACCTCGGGTCGGAGGATCGTCGCGCCGCGGAAGACGCCGATCGCGGCGTCGAGGTCGCGCAGGCGATCGCGGTAGAGCAGACCCAGCTGGTGGTGGAGCGCGTGCAGGAGCTTCTTGTCGCCGCCGTCCGCCACGCGATCGATGAGCCGCCGATACATGGCCACGAGCGCGGGCCAGTCCTTGTCTTGCGTGAGCGCGGCGCTGATGCGCTCGAACGCGGCGAGCGGGTCGGGATCGTGCTCGAGCACCCGCGCGAAGAGCTCCTTGGCGCGATCCCGATCGCCGATCTTCTCGCGCGCGATCTGCCCCATCACGAGCCAAGCCTTGGCGCGGCGCGCGACGCCGCCGTCGGCCTCTGCGATCGCGCCCGTGATCTCGAGGACCTTGGGCCAGTGCTCCATGCGCTGGTAGAGCGCGAGCAGCTTGTGCAGCGTGGGCAGCTCCTTGGGCCGGAGGCCGCGCGCGTCCTCGTAGACCTGCGCCGCGAGCGCCGGATCTCCCGCCAGATCCATGAATCCTTGCGCGCACTTGACGAGCCTCTCGTAGCGCTCGCCCTCGTCTTGTGCCGTGTGCGCCAGGCGACGCTCGAGGTGCAGCGCGTCGACGACCTCGCGGCTCGCGGCGTGCGACTGGGCGCGCCCCGCGAGCGCGCCGGGGTGGTCGGGGTGCACCGAGAGGACGCCGTCGTAGATGTACGCCGCGGCGTCGACGTGACCGCACGCGGAGAGCACGTCGGCGAGCGCGACGCGCGAATCCATCCACAGCTCGTCGGCGAGCTTCGCGGCGGCGAGCAGCGCGTCCGACGCCTCGAGCACGGCGGGGTCGGCCATCATCTGCCGCGCGATGGCGACGAGATCTTCGGCGGCGGGCACCGAGTCGCGGCGGAGCTCGAAGGCGGCGAGCGCGTGCACGAGCGCGCGGTCGGGCTTCGCGAGGCCGCGCGCGATCGCGGTCGCCGCCCGGCGCAGCTCGAACATCCGCTCGGTGTCGTGATCGCGCTCGGCGGCCGCGAGCGCGACGTCGCACGCGGGCTCGGCCTCCGCCCACCGCTGCGCCGCCACGTACGGACGCACCAGCCCGAGCGCCGCGACCTCGTTCGACGGGTCGGCCGCGAACGCCGCCGCGTACGCGCCCTCGACCGCGTCGGCCTCTCCGAGCTTCGCGCGGAGCTCGGCCAGCTCGACGAAGAGGTTCGCGCGCGACCGCGGCGCGTCGGCCGTCGCCGCGCGCTCCTGCACGTACTTGGCCGCGCGGCCCAGATCCCCGCTCCCGCGCGCGTCCCAGGCCAGCGCGTTCCACGCGGTGGTGTTCGTCGGGTCGGCCTCGGTGGCGGCCTCGAACGCGCGGCGCGCGGCCTCACCGTCGTGCGGCAGCAAGAGCTGGCCGGCGACGACGTACTGACGCGCCTTGAGCGCCGGCTCCTTGGCCAGCTCCGCGAGGCGCATGCGGTGACGCGCCGCGCGCATCACGTCGCCCACCTTCTCGGTGAGGCGTGCGAGCTCGGACTGGACGGCCTCGTCGTTGGGCACCGTCTGCTCGACGCGCTCCCAGGAGCGGATGGCCGCCGCGAGATCGCCGATGCGCGTCTCGAGCACCTCGCCCAACGCGCGCAGGCGCGAGGCGCGCACCGCCGGATCCCGCGTGAGCGTGGCCGATCGCTCCAGCGTCGACGCGAGCTCCGGCCACATCCGCGCGCCGCGGTAGCACCGCTCGAGCGCATCGAGCGTCGCCTGATCCGTCGGGTCGGCGTCGAACGCGCGCTCGAGCGTCTGCGCGGCGCGGTCGGGCTTCTTGAAGTCCTCTTCTTGGATCTTGGCGAGGCGCACCAGGATCGCGGCGCGCTCGCTCGCGCCGACGTCCGCCTCGGCCTGCTTGGCGAGCACGTCGGCGAGCGCCGCGCTGTCGGCGGCCTCGACGGCGATCGCCTCGAGCCCCAAGAGCGGCTCCATGCGGCGCGGCGCGAGCTTGTGCGCCTCGACGAAGTGTTTGCGCGCGCGCGCCACGTCCCTCGAGCGCTCGCCGCGATACCGCGACGCCATCACCAGGTGGATACGAAAACGATCGTCGGCGCGGCGCGCGCTCAGCACCGCGCGATCGAGGCTCTCGAGCTCGCGCTTGCCGTCGCCGTGCTCGGCGTACACGGCGGCCTGGACCATGTGGACGAGCCAATGTGTCGCGTCGACCTTCTTGATGCCCTCGACGAGCGTGCGCGCTTGCTCGGTGAGCCCCAGCTCTTGCGAGTACCAGCGGACGAGCACCTCGCAGAGCAGCATGCCGCGCGCGCGATCGGGCTCGGCCTCGAGCTTCTTGGCGGCGACCGCCGCGAGCGCGCCGATCGTGCCGCGGGCGCGCGCGAGCGCCTCGAGCCGCGTGAGGGCCTCGTCGTTGGCGGGGTCGATGAAGAACGCCTCCTCGTAGGCGTCGTACGCCTGGTCGGTGTCGCCGAGGTCGAGCTCGAGCAAGCGCCCCACCTGCACGAGGAGCGCCGCCCGCTCGGCGACGTCGACGGTGGCGTCGAACCGCGCGAGCAAGCCCTCGATCTCCGCCGACGCGACGCTGGGTCGCGCGACGACGATGCGCACAGAAGGAGAGGAGCGGCGTTCGACCAAGCGCGTCCATGGTCGCCGATCCAGGGCACCGCGCGAAAGTGGAGACGTCGCGCGCACGGTCGCGCTCGTAAAGCCCGGTCCCGTCGGCTATCGTCCCGTCGGGGCTTGACGGGCCCATGCGGGCGGGAGACAAGTTTTTTATGGCGGAAGACCGAGGGGGACCGTGAAGGGAAAGGCTGCGCGCGAAGAGCCGCGCACGTCGCCCGACCTCGAGCACTTTCGCGAGATGCTCCAGGAGCACATGGCGCGGCGTGGGCTGCGCTCGACCGATCAGCGACGCCTGATCGTCGAGACGTTCTTCACCGTCCCCAACCACGTCAGCATCGAGGAGCTGCTCGCCGAGGTGCGCCGCCAGGACCCGCGCGTGGGCTACGCGACGGTGTACCGCACGCTCAAGCTCTTGGCCGAGTGCGGCGTGGCGTTCGAGCGCAAGTTCGGCGACGGGCTCACGCGCTACGAGCTCGCCGACGAGGAGTCGCACCACGATCACCTCATCTGCGACGACTGCGGCACCATCGTCGAGTTCGAGGAGCCTCGCATCGAGGAGCTCCAAGACGACGTGGCCAAGCGGCACGGTTACATCCTGCTCCGCCACAAGCACGAGATGTACGGCCTCTGCCCCGCGTGCCAGGACAAGCAGCGCAACCGCCCGCGCCGCGGCAACTGATCAGGCGTCCGAGGGCGGCGCGCCGTCGGGCGAGGCGCGGAGCACGCGCGCGTCGGTGACGATCCAATCGACCGCGCGATCGGTCTCCACCGTGGGCACCTCGACCACGAGCTGCCAGTCGAAGGCGACCGCGATGGTGCAGGCCGGCGGCGCGTACCGCCCCAACGTGCGGTCGTACCAACCGGCGCCGTAGCCCACCCGGTGCCCTCGCGGGTCGATCGCGAGCGCGGGCACGACCACGACGTCGAGCGGAGCGAGCTCCGGTGAGCCCGGCGCCGGCTCGGCGAAGCCCAGCCCCGCCTCGGCCAGCGCGGCCGTGTCGTCGACGCGCCGGAACGTCATGACGCCCGCCTCGCCGTCGATCGCCGGATAGCCGAGCGCGACACCGCGGGCGCGCAGCGTCGCGTCGAGGCTGCGCAGATCGACCTCGTGCCGCTGCTCGATGGGCCAGAAGAGCGCCACGCTCGACGCCGCCGCGACGGCCGGGTGCTCGAGCAGCGCGCGCACGATCTTCTCGGAGCGCTCGAGGCAAGACGACGCCGGGGTGGTCTTGCGCAGCCCACGAAAGCGCTTGCGGAGCTCGGCCTTGACCTTGCGACGGATCACGTCGTCGGGCGCGAGCGCGTGCGAGTGCCCGTCGTCGCGCGGATCACGCACGCTTGCCTCGCTCGGCCACGGGCTTGCCCCACGTGGTGACGATGAGCTCCGAGATGCTCTGGCGCTTGCGCGGGTCGGAGTTGATCGAGCGGGGCGCGTCGACCACGTACGTGGCGAACTCGCGATAGAGGTCTTGCGTCTCTTCGTTGTAGGCGTTCGAGAGCATCGCCTTGACGCCGCGCGCGCGGAGCCGGTGCAGCTCCGCGACGAGGCGCTCCTGCTCGGCGCCGTCGAAGCGGTCGGACGCGTACGAGGTGAACGAGGCGGTCTTGGACACCGGCACGTACGGCGGATCGAAGTAGGCGAAGTCGCCGCGCCCGAGACCCTTGGTCACCTCGGTGAAGTCCCCGTGGACGATCTCGGCGGGCTCGAGCGCAGCCGACGCGGCGCGGAGCGCGTCTTCGTCGAGGATGCGCGGGCTCTTGTAGCGGCCGAACGGCACGTTGAACTTGCCCGACGCGTTGACCCGCCACAGCCCGTTGAAGCACGTCTTGTTCAGGTAGATGAGGCGCGCGCCGCGCTCCACGTCGCTCATGCCGCGGGTGTCGCGGTCGCGGATGTCGTAGAACATGTCGCGGTCGTACTTGTACTTGCGCAGCGCCTCGATCACGTCGTCGACGCGCGTCTTGACGGCGTTGTAGCAGGCGACGAGCTCGCCGTTCTTGTCGGCGAGGAGCGCGCGCTCGAAGGGCCGCTTCTCTCGGCTCGCGAGGGCGAAGTAGAGCGCGGCGCCGCCGCAGAACGGCTCGGCGTACGTGCCCATCTTGGCGGGGGCGTGCTTGCGCAGCTCGGCGAGCAGGCGCGACTTGCCGCCAGCCCACTTCACGAAAGGACGCGCAACCACGCCTTTGTCGATAATGCAGGCGCGGGCGAGTTGGCAACTCACGGGCGTTTCCCGGCGGCGTCGAGCCCGGCGTCCGGCGCACCGTCGCCCGCGTCCGCGGGCCCGAGCACGCGCTCGACCTTCTTGTCGGACACGACGAACGTGGCGCCCACGCCGTCGACCCGCGCCTCGCGCGCCCCCGCGTCGACGTCTGCGAACGAGATCACGCGCTGCGCCGCGCCGCCGTCGCGCGCGACCGACACCACGAGCTTGATCGCGGGCGCACCGGCCCACGCCGGCGGCGGACCGAGCGCGCGCACGTCGTCGGCCGAGAGCGACGCGAGCGCCTCGCGCGTGCCCTCCGAGACGGGATCGACACGACGTGCGCCGGCCCGCGTCTCGACGCGCAGGCCCGTGACGAGCTCGTCGACCCGGGTGTAGGCGCGGCTGACGAACAGCGTCTGCGCGAGCGCGCGGAACGACGCCGGCGCGACGAACACGTACCCGCCGTCGCTCACATTTCCGTACACGCCGTGCGAGCCGACCTCGCCGAGGCGCACGGTGATGGTCGCGCCGCCCTCGAGCCCGAGGGTGAGGTGGCAGCCCGAGGCGCCGGGATCGATCCCGAACGACCCGTCGTCGCGATCGGCGAGCCAGCGATCGATCTTGCCCCGCGTCAGCGCGTCGACGAGCTGGGTCACGGCGGTGGCGTCGACGTCGAAGCCGCGCGGCTCGACGAGCGCGAAGCCGGCGCCCGTGTCGGCAATGTCCTGCGGGACGCCGCACCGCGCGAGCACGCGCTTGACGGGGCGCGCGTCGCGCACGACGCGTCGGGGCACTATCGCCGTCGCGCGAGGGGCGAAGAGCGCGGCGGTGTGCGCGTCGAACGACAGCTCCGCGCCGTCGGCGACGCGCTTGGCGCGGACGGCGCCACCGGAGAGCGCGCCGAGCTCGAGCACCTGCTGACGCTCGCCGGAGCGCGCCGTCACGCGGACCTCGGCCTCGAGCGCTTGCGTGCCTGCGTCGCCGGCCTTCGCCGACTCGGCCTGGGCCTCGACGAGGGCGGCGACGAGATCGTTGGCGGCGTCGGACTCCTCGGTCGACAGATCGCGGTCGTCGGGCTCGCGGAGGTGAAAGCCCGTCCCGCGCCGCGCGATCTCGATCACCCGAGGCGCCGCGCCCGCGTCGGGACCGTGCAGGCGCTCGAGGCGCAGCTCCTCGATCTCGTCGGCGTGGAAGGTGAACGCGCCGCGATCGACGAGCACGTCGGCGCCCATACGAAAGCCCGGCAGGACCGTCCGCGGCGCGCAAGCGACGAGGGGCGAAGGGCGACGCCGCACCACCACGATCTCGGCCGGGTGCCCGGGGCACGATCCGCCGAGGGCGAGCTCGGCGGTCGGCTTGCTGCCGTCCTTGGGCGTCATCACGAGCACGACCTCGGGCTCGCCGAGCAGCTTCTCGGCGTCGACGTCCTTGGGAAACTGCTCGGCGCGCATCTCGGCCAACGATCCCCACACGCGATCGAGCGCGGCGCGCGAGGCGCGGACCCCCGACCCCACGACGCGAAACGAGCGCGCCTCGGTGTGCTCGAGCGTGAACCCCGGCAGACCCTTGGGCCTACTCTCGAAGCGCGCGAGGTCGAGCGACAGGTACGGCACCACTGTGCGATCGCGGTACGCGTCCGACGCCTGGAGGAGCGTCTCGGCGAAGTCCTTGGACACGACGACCGGCGCTTGGCCGTCGACCTGCATGTACGCCGAGCCCTCGGGCCGCGGCGACGGCGCCCCGAGCGCAAAGCGGATGACGAGCCCGCCCATCGTGAGCGTGCCGCGAGCTCGCGGCGCGTCGAGCCCGAGCTCGGGCCCGGGCGTCGCCTTACGGGCCTCCTGGGCGAACTCGAGCGCGATGAGCAGCCGCTCGACGCTGGCCTGGTCGGCGGGCTCCTTGCGCGGGGACACCATGCGCCACGGGCTGTCCTTGGCCAGATCGCGCTCGAGCACGATGCTCTCGTCGGTCAGCGTCAGCTCCACGCGTGAGAGCTGCTCGCCGCGCCACGCCCCGAACACGCTGCCCTCGCGGCGCGCGCGCTCGCCGTCGGTGACGCGATCTCGATCCCTCCACAAGAAGACGGCGAGGCCCGCGGCGATCACGAGGAGCAGGATCGTCACCGCGTGCTTCTTCACGCGTCCTCCCGCTCCTCGTCGTCGTCGTCGCGCTCTTCGTCGCGCTCGTCGTCTCTGGTCGCCTCGGGCGCGCGCGCGCCGCGGGCGGTCGGCTTCTTCTTCTTGCCGCCACGCCGCTCTCCCTCGCCTGCGCGTCGCAGCAGGCCCACCGCCAGGCCGAGGAGCGCCACCGTCCCGGGCATAAAAACAAGAACGTACCGACGAACGTCGCTCCGCGCCTCGTCGGTCACGCGAATGCCGGCGGGCACCTCGGCGCGCGTGGGCACGTCGAGGATCTGCGGCTTGGACGCGAGCCACGAGAGCGAGCTCTCGACGAGCATCGCCGCCCCGCGCAGGGCCATGGGCTCGCGCCAGTTGGGCGACGTGAGGTAGCTCGCCGAGCCGAGCACCACGACGCGCGGGCCGTGCGGCGCGCCGGCGTTGGGCTTGGGGCGCTCCGCGGCCATCGCCAGCGTGAGGGGGCCCGCGAGGTCGACGCCCTTCTTGGTCGGGGCGTCGGTCCAGTCTGCGGCGCCCACGATGCTCACCAGCCCGAACGACGAGGCGCTCGTGGTGAGGAGCGGCGCGGCGTTGGGCGCGTCGGGCTCGTCGGCGCGCTTGAGCGACCGAGAGAAGTGCGTCACGACGCGCGGTACGTCGGCGCCTTCGCGGGCGAGGGCCGCGGTGACCGGGTGGTCTTTCGGCGTGACGAAGAAGCGCAGGCCTCCGGTCTTGGGGACGACGAGGCGCGCGTCCTCCTCGATGACGAGGTCTTCGTCGAGGGCCACGCCGAAGGGGCCGAGCGCGCGCCCGAGCGCGACGTCGACGAGACCGGTCTCGGTCGCGCCGGGCAGCGGGCTCACCGCGAGGAGCGCGTTGCCGCCACCCAAGAGGTACGTGCGCAGCCGCTCGGTCTCGTCCTTGGTGAAGGCGCTCCGCAGCCCGGCGACGACGACCACGCTGCACCCCGAGAAGGGCTCGGTGGCGTTGGGGGCCGACGTGTCGACGGTGCGCACCGCGAAGTTGTCCTTCTCGACGATGACCTTGAGGTGGGCGAGCCCTCGCTCCGAGCCGTCGTCGAGCGCCATCTCGCCGTGGCCCGACGTGAAGCACAGCGCCGCTTTGTCCCCGCCGAGCACGTTGCGGATCGCCCCCGTGATCGCCTGCTCCTCGCGCGGCTTGACGCGCGGGTCGTTGGGATCGCGGACCTCGACCATGTCGGACGGGCTCAGGAACCAGTGACGTTCGCCGTGCGCCACGATCATGATCGCGTCGGTGACGACGTGCCCTTGCTCGGTGCGGCCCGTCTCGATCTTGAACCGCTTGCGCAGGTCCTCGAGCGCGACCAGATCGCGGTCGGGGTCGACGTAGTGCACGTCGAGCTTGGTCGTCTCGGCCTGGTAGGCCACGAGGATCTGCTTGACGCTCTGCGAGAGCGGGTCGGACGAGCCGACGAGCACCCAGACGTGCACCGCGTCGCCGAGGCCGCGCAGCGTCTCGACGGTGGCGGGCGTGAGGCTGTAGCGCTTGTTGGAGGTGGCGTCCCAGCGCTTGTAGTGACGCGCGGCGACGATGTTGATCATCACCGCCACGACGACGGCCATGGCGACGCCGCCGAGCTGCGCGATCTGCGCGCCGCCGAGCGAGGGCAGGCCCAGTCGGCGCGCCCACGACGTGGCCGCGGACGGCGCCTTGGGGGCGACCTCGGCCGCCGCGGCGGGCTTCTTCTTGGGGCGCTTGGCCATCAGCCCCACCTCCACGCGTCGACCACGCGCACCGACACGAACAGCGGCACGGTCACCACGCACGCGTAGTAGACGAGGCGCCGCGAGTCGATGACGCCCGAGGCGAAGTCGTTCATGTGGGCCCACACCGACACGTACGAGCAGACGTCGTGGAGCAGCGAGCCCTGCTGCGCGACGAACTCGCCGAGGCCCAAGATGAAGAGGGCGAGGATCATCAGCGCCGTCATCACGAGGGCGAGGAACTGGCTGCTCGTCACCGCGCTCATCAGCTGTCCGATGGACAGATAGCCCGCGCCGACCAGCGCGACGCCCAAGTAGGCCGACGCGGCCACGCCCCAGTCGATCTCGCCCGTGCGGCGCAAGATGACCAGGTAGAGCAGCGTGGGGAGCCACATGGCCAGGTAGGTGACGAGGGTGGCCGCGTACTTGGCCAGCACCACCGCGGAGCTCGAGACCGGCGCCGTCATCAGCGACTCGATGGTGCCGCTGCGCCGCTCCTCGGCGAACGTGCGCATCGTCATGGCGGGCACGAGCAAGAAGAGGACGAGGTAGAGCAACACGGTGTTGCCGAAGAACGCCTGGAGCGGCGTCTGGTCGCTGACCTCGGCGCGCAAGTTGGCGAAGTGGTCGACGATCAAGAAGAAGTGCATGCCCTGCACGAGCAAGAAGACCGTGATGAGCACCCACGCGAGCGGCGTGACGAAGAACGAGAAGAGCTCGCGCTTGAAGATGGGGAAGAACGCCCTCACGCGTCGCCCGCCTCTCTGCCCGCGTTGGCCGAGGCGGTGAGCTCGGCGAACACCTCTTCGAGGCGGTTGCCCACGTCCTTGACCTCTCGCACGCCGATCGACGCCGACACGAGCGCACGCACGAGCTCTTCGGTGGCGCGCTCGATGTCGGCCGCCGACACGTGACGCGCCCAGCCGGCGCTCACGGCGAGCAGCTCACCGCGCGACTCGACGCGGACCTTGGTGAGCGCGGGCTTGCCCGCGTCGGACGCGTACGCCGCGAGCCCCGGGCTCTCGGTCAGCGCGCGCCGCACGTCGTCCTCGTCTCCGCGCAACAGGAGCTCGAGGCCGAGGGGGCGGCGGCGCGCGTGGATCTCGTCGAGCGTGCCCTGGGCCACGAGGCGCCCTCGGGCGATGACGAGCACGCGCGAGCACGCGGCCTCGACCTCGCTCAAGATGTGGGTCGAGAGCAGCACGGTGTGCTCCTTTCCCAGATCGCGCAGCAGGTCGCGCACCTCGCGGATCTCGTTTGGGTCGAGCCCGGCCGTAGGCTCGTCGAGGATGAGCAGCGACGGCTTGGCCACGAGCGCGTCGGCGAGGCCCACGCGCTGCCGAAAGCCCTTCGACAGCTTGCCGATGAGCACGGTGGCCACGTGGCTCACGTGAGCGCGCTCCATCGCGTCGTCCACGTGCGCCTTGCGCAGCTTTCGTGGCACGCGCTTGAGCTCCGCGCGGAACGCCAGGTACTCGGCGACGCGCATGTCCTGGTAGAGCGGGACGGCCTCGGGCATGTAGCCGATGCTGGCGCGCGCGGCGAAGCTGTCCTCGACGATGTCGTGCCCCGCGACCGTGACCTTACCGCTCGTGGGCCCCAAGAACCCCGCGAGCACGCGGAGCGTGGTGCTCTTGCCCGCGCCGTTGGGCCCCAAGAAGCCGACGACCTCTCCCCGTTCGACGCCGAACGAGAGATCGTCCACGGCCACATGGGCCCCGTACCGCTTCACCAGGTGGTCGACCGTGATCATTCGCGCGTGCGCAAGGAGCGCCGCGTGCGGGTGTAGCAAAGCGGGCCGCCGGGGAGAAGCACGTCGCGAGACGCTGCGGCTCACGACGCCCATGCGTGCGGGCGGCCGGATCCCCGGCCCTTTTTGTGGCTGTGCTTTACATGTGCGCGCGCGTGTCGCTAAATGAGCTGTGATGGTCGGCGCCCGCACCCGCGAAGCAACGTCCGCGGTCCTCCGCGGGTTGCAGGTGCTCGCCCTGGCCGTGGTGGCGCTGGTCGTCTGCACGGGCACGCCCAGCCGCGGCCGTGAGATCTCGACGGCGCTCGAGGGTCTCGCGTGGGTCGCGAGCGC
>JAGQJA010000081.1:6903-8614 GCA_020430845.1 Myxococcales bacterium | reverse complement strand
GACCTGGCCGTCGTCACCCTTCGCGCCGCGCCCGCTCGCGACGCACGCTGCGAAGCGCACGTCGACACCTCGCGCTTCGAGGCCGGCGTCGCGCAGGCGCGCGCCCCACCCGTCTAGGACAGCCACACAAGCGTCACCGTGCACGCGGAGCCTCGCTCCGCCGGCCGCTGCGCGCGTCACGCGCCCCGAGCACCTCGGGCGCCGCGTCACGTCGCGCGCGCCGAGACGCCCGTCGCCCGATCGCGCCCACGCGCGCGGAGCGCCCTCACCTGTCCACCTCTGCTCCCCGGTCGCCGAGACCACCGGAGCTGACGCCGCGCCGCGGCGCACACGAAGTCAGGAACCATGTACCGAATCGCGATGCCCCTCGTCTTGGCCGCAGTGCTCTCGACCGCGGGCTGCCACCGAAAGCACCACGCGGAAGAGCACGCGGGGAAGTTCCTCGTGACGAGCCCCCTCCGAAAAGACACGGAGCTCACCAAGGAGTACGTCGCGCAGATCCGCGCGATGCAGCACATCGAGCTCCGCGCGCTCGAGAAGGGCTACCTGCAGGGCACCTTCGTCGACGAGGGTCAGCAGGTGCGCAAAGGCGCGCGGATGTTCCAGATCATGCCGCTCATCTACCAAGCCGAGGTCCAGAAGGCCGTGGCCGAGGCCGAGGTGGCGGAGATCGAATACAAGAACACGAAGCTCCTGGCCGACAAGAACGTGGTGTCCGCCAACGAGCTCGCGCTCTCGAACGCGAAGCTCAACCGGGCAAAGGCGCAGGTCGCGCTCGCCACCTCGCACAAGTCGCTCACCGAGATCCGCGCCCCCTTCGACGGCATCATGGGCCGCTTCCACGCGCGCCTGGGCAGCCTCGTCGACGAGGGCGATCTGCTCACCACGCTGTCCGACAACAGCACGGTGTGGGTCTACTTCAACGTGAGCGAGGCCGAGTACCTCAACTACAAGTCCCACCCCAAGGGCGACTCGCCGACGCAGGTGAGGCTCCTGATGGCCAACGGCCAGGTCTTCGACCAGCCCGGCAAGGTGGAGACGATCGAGGCGGACTTCAACAACGCCAACGGCAACCTCGCGTTCCGCGCGGCGTTCCCCAACCCCAAGGGGCTGCTGCGTCACGGCGAGACGGGCAAGGTCTTGATGTCGGTCCCGATCAAGAACGCCATGCTCATCCCGCAGAAGGCCACGTTCGACATCCTCGACAAGAAGTTCGTCTTCGTGGTCGACGACAAGAACGTCGTCCGCTCGCGGCCCATCTCGGTGTCGGCCGAGATGCCCCAGCTCTACGTCGTCGACGGCGGTCTCGCCGAGAGCGACAAGATCGTCGTCGAAGGCCTGAGGAAGGTGCACGACGGCGTCCGGATCGAAGCCGACTTCAAGGACGCCAACGCCGTGTTGGCGAACTTGGAGGTACCGGCCGAATGACCCCACCACACCTCTCTTGTCCGACCGACAGCGCGCGCGCCATCGCCGATGGCCGCAGCGCAGCGAGGGTCTGAGCCATGTTCACAAGCAAGTTCATCCGTCGCCCGGTGCTGGCGATGGTGCTCTCCGTCGTCATCGTCTTCCTCGGCGTGCTCGCGATGCGATCGCGACCCGTCTCTCAGTTTCCGGAGATCTCGCCGCCGCGCGTGATGATCTCCCTGGCCTTCCCCGGCGCGAGCGCCGACGTGTTGGTCAAGTCGTCGATCATCACGCTCGAGCGCGC
>JAGQJA010000081.1:5993-6706 GCA_020430845.1 Myxococcales bacterium | reverse complement strand
CAGCCGAGCATGCTCATGTACGTCAACCTCTACAGCACGGAGAAGTCGACCGATCAGAAGTTCCTCTACAACTTCGCCAATGCCAACTTGCTGCCCGAGCTGAGCCGCGTGAACGGCATCGCGCAGACGCGCATCCTGGGCTCTCGGCAGTACGCGATGCGCATCTGGCTCAACCCCGACCGCATGCGCGCCTACAACATCTCCGTCGACGACGTCATGAAGGCGATCGGCGAGCAGAGCATCATCGGCAGGCCGGGACGCCTGGGGCAGGCCACGGGCAAGACCGCGCAGGCGCTCGAGTACGTGCTCGTATACAAGGGGCGATACAACAAGCCCGAGCAGTACGAGAACATCATCATCCGCGCCAACGAGGACGGCGAGCTGCTGCACCTCAAAGACCTGGGCACGGTCGAGCTGGGCAGCGAGTTCTTCGACATCTACTCCAACCTCGACGGCCACCCCTCGGCCGCGATCGTGCTCAAGCAGACGTACGGCAGCAACGCGAGCGAGGTCATCGCCGACGTCAAGACCAAGCTCGAGGAGCTCAAGAAGACGACGTTCCCGTCGGGCATGGACTACGAGATCAGCTACGACGTCTCGGGCTTTCTCGACGCCTCGATCGAGAAGGTCATCCACACGCTCGGCGAGGCGTTCGTGCTCGTCGCGCTCGTCGTCTTCGTCTTCTTGGGCGACTGGCGCTCGACGCTCATCCC
>JAGQJA010000081.1:0-5860 GCA_020430845.1 Myxococcales bacterium | reverse complement strand
CACGCCAAGATGGCCGAAGAGAACGTGTCGCCCTACGTGGCGGTCAAGAAGGTGCTCGGCGAGATCACCGGCGCCGTCATCGCCATCACGCTCCTGATGACCGCCGTCTTCGTCCCCGTCGCGTTCATGACGGGTCCGGTGGGCATCTTCTATCGGCAGTTCGCCATCACCATGGCGTCGTCGATCGTGCTCTCGGGCGTCGTGGCCCTCACGCTCACGCCCGTGCTCTGCGCGATGATCCTCAAGAACGAGCACGGCAAGCCCAAGCGACGCACGCCGATTCGCCTCTTGCTCGACGCCTTCGACCGCGTCTTCGACAAGGGCACGCGGGTGTACACGGGCGTGCTCGAGCGCATCGTCAGCCGGCGCGTCGTCACGTTCGCGATGCTCGCGCTGTTCTCCCTGGGGATCTTCAAGGTCAACCAGGTCCTGCCCGCCGGCTTCGTCCCCAACGAGGACCAGGGGATGGTCTACGCGATCATCCAGACGCCGCCCGGCACCACCCTCGAGCAGACCAACGCCGTCTCGCGGCAGCTCCAGGACATCGCCAAGGGGGTCGAGGGCGTCGAGTCCGTCTCGTCGCTCGCGGGCTACGAGGTGCTCACCGAGGGGCGCGGATCCAACGCGGGCACGTGCCTCATCAACCTCAAGGACTGGTCACACCGCACGCGCAACGTCACCCAGATCATCGAGGAGCTCGAGGAGCGCTCGAAGGACGTCGGCGCCGTCGTCGAGTTCTTCGAGCCGCCGGCCGTACCGGGCTACGGCGCGGCGAGCGGGTTCGCCCTGCGGCTCTTGGACAAGAACAACGAGACCGACTACCAGGAGTTCGACAAGATCAACAAAGACTTCATGGAGGCGCTCGGCAAACGCAAAGAGCTCACGGGGCTCTTCACCTTCTTTGCCGCCAACTATCCCCAGTACGAGATCGTCTTCGACAACGATCTGGCGATGCAAAAGGGGGTGTCCATCAAGGCCGCGATGGACAACCTCGACATCATGATCGGCAGTACGTACGAGCAGGGATTCATCCGATTCGGCAACTTCTTCAAGGTGTACGTGCAGGCGTCTCCAGAGTTCAGGCGCCTGCCCACCGACGTCATGAAGATGTACGTCAAGAACGACCACGGCGAGATGGTGCCGTATTCGGCGTTCGCCAAGCTCGTCAAGACGCAGGGGCCCAACGAGATCACCCGCTACAACATGTACAACTCGTCGGCGATCCGGGGTGGCCCCGCCAAGGGGTACACGAGCGGCGACGCCATCCACGCCGTGCGAGAGGTGGCCGAGCAGACGTTGCCGCGCGGCTACGACATCGCGTGGGAGGGCCTGTCGTTCGACGAGGCCAAGCGCGGCAACGAAGCGCTCTACATCTTTCTCGTGGTGCTCGCGTTCGTGTACCTGGTGCTGGCCGCGCAGTACGAGAGCTTCATCATCCCTCTCGCCGTCGTGCTGAGCCTCCCCGCCGGAGTGTTCGGGTCGTTCTTGCTGCTGCAACTGCTCGGCCTGGCCAACGACATCTACGCGCAGGTGGGTCTCGTGATGCTCGTCGGCCTCCTGGGCAAGAACGCCGTGCTCATCGTCGAGTTCGCCGTGCAGAAGCATCGGCAAGGCGCGACCGTCAGGGAGGCCGCGGTCGAGGGCGCCAAGGTGCGCTTCAGGCCCATCTTGATGACGTCGTTCGCGTTCATCGCCGGCCTCGTCCCGCTCGTGATCGCCACCGGTCCGGGCGCCGTCGGCAACCGCACCATCGGCGCGTCCGCGCTCGGAGGCATGCTGTTCGGCACCGTCTTCGGCGTCGTCATCGTGCCGGGGCTCTACTTCGTCTTCGGCACGCTCGCCGAAGGACGGAGCCTCATCCGCGCAGAAGAAGACGAACCCCTCACCGAGGACATGACCCATGAGCCGCAGTGAGCCGAGGCGCCTCTGGTCCGCGCTCGCGGCGGCGCTCGTCTGCGCGTCCGTCGCCGCATGCGTGCCGTCGCTCGAAGGCAACACGCCGCGCGAGCCGAACAAGGCCGTGCCCAAGTCGTTCGGCGATCCGGGTAGCGCCCCCGGCGCGCCGTCGGCGGGCGGCACGAGCGAGGGTCACAAGACGTGGCGCGAGTTCTTCGCCAGCCCCGAGCTGCGTGAGCTCATCGGCACGGCGCTCGCCAACAACCAGGAGCTCAACATGCAGCTCCAGGAGATCATCATCGCGCGCAACGAAGTGTCTGCGCGGCAGGGTGAGTACCTCCCCAAGGTCGACGCCACCGCCGGCGTGGGCGTCGACAAGGTGGGAAAGTACACGAGCCAGGGGGCGAGCGACGAGGCGCACGGCGTGCCGGAGCACCTGGGCAACTTCACGTTCGGCCTCCGAGGCTCGTGGGAGGTCGACGTCTGGCAGAAGCTCCGGAACGCCGCCAAGGCCGCGAGCCTCCGCTACTTTGCGTCGATCGAGGCCAAGAACTTCATGGTGACGCAGCTCGTCGCCGAGATCGCGCGCTCGTACTACGACCTCATCGCCATCGACAACGAGCTCGAAGTGCTGAACCAGAACATCGAGGTGCAGTCGAGCGCGCTCGAGGTCGTCAAGCTCGAGAAGCAGGCCGCGCGTGTCACCGAGCTCGCCGTGCAGAGGTTCGAGGCCGAGGTGCTCAAGAACAGGAGCCGCCTCTTCGACTTGCAGCAGGAGCGCGTGCAGACCGAGAACCGCATCAACTTCTTGGTCGGTCGGTACCCGCAGCCCGTGCGCCGCAACCCCAAGACGTTCGACGACCCACTGCCGAGCGTCATCCGGAGGGGATTGCCGTCGCAGCTCCTGGAGAACCGACCCGACGTCCGGCAAGCCGAGCTCGAGCTCGAGGCCGCCAAGCTCGACGTGAAGGCGGCTCGGGCGGCCTTCTATCCAGGCCTGAGCATCGACGCGGGCGTGGGGTACCGCGCCTTCAACGCCGAGCACCTCGTGGCGACGCCCGAGTCGCTCTTCTACGGTGTGGCGGGCGGCATCACCGCGCCGCTCCTCAACCGCAAGGCGATCACCGCGGCGTATCGCTCCGCCAACGCCGTGCAGCTGCGGGCGGTCTTCAACTACGAGCGCACGCTGCTGCAGGCCTTCACCGACGTCGTGAACCAGCTCGCCAAGGTCGACAACCTCGAGAAGGCGTACGCGCTCCAGACCCAGCAGGTCGAGACGCTCGCGCGCTCCGTCGAGGTGTCCAACGTGCTCTTCACGAGCGCCCGCGCCGACTACATGGAGGTGCTGCTCACGCGCCGCGACTCGCTCGAAGCCCAGGTCGCGCGGATCGAGACGAAGAAGCGGCAGCTCCAGGCGATGGTCGGCATCTACCAGGCGCTCGGCGGAGGCTGGCGCTCGGGCCCGTGAGGGGAACGCGCGGGCCGCGGTGGCAAAACTTCCCTCGCGCCGGCGTGAGATGCGACAGTGCCCGGGTGAGGCTCGTTCGATGGATGGGGCCGCTTGCGGCGCTCGCGGCCGCGTCGTGGGCGGTCGGGTGCGGGTGTGGCGGCGGCGCAGGGCGGCGCGAAGGCGCGCGTGAGATCGACCGCCCCGCAGACGACGCGTCGTCGGTGACGCCAGCGCGCGCAGACGCGACACCGCCCGAGGCCCCGTCGGACGCGGGTGCGGGCGACGCCGACGCGAGCGCGATCACGCTGGGCGACGGCGCCGCGGCCTCTGCCGGCGACGCGCAGGCCCCGCCGCAGACCGCGGGTGAGGCGCCACCGGGGATGAAGCTCGTCCCCGGCGGGACCTTCACCATGGGGACCGACAAGGGTGGCGAAGGCGACGAGCGACCCGCGCACGCCGTCACCGTGGGCGCCTTCTTCTTGGACGTGACCGAGGTGACGCAGGACGCCTACGAGGCGTGCGTCGCCGCGGGCAAGTGCAAGCCGGCGTCGCAAGCGCTCGTGAACGCGCACGGCGGCACCTTCAAGGGGCCCCGCAAGCCGATCGTGGGCGTGAGCTGGTTCGACGCGCGCGACTACTGCGCGTGGAAGGGCATGCGCTTGCCACGCGAGGCGGAGTTCGAGAGAGCGGTGCGCGGCGACGACGGTCGGCGCTTTCCGTGGGGCGACGAGACGCCGACGCGCGATCGCACGGTGTTCGCCGCCGCGGCGCCCGAGGACGTGGGCTCACACCCCGCCGGGCGCGGTCCGTACGGCCACGACGACCTCGCCGGCAACGTGTGGGAGTGGATGGAGGACCTCTACGACCCGTACGCGTATCGCAGGCCCTCGGCCGCACGCGGCGAGCCGGGCACGTGCGACGAGATCACGGCGGCGCAGAACGAGCTGCGCACCAAGGGCATGCAGGGCTTCACCGGCACCAACCCGATCCCCACCGAGTGCGAGCGATCCATCCGCGGCGGCGCGTACAACTACCCGGCCGAGGGGCTGCGCAGCACCAACCGAGTGCACCACCCGGGCACCTACAAGCTCAAGATGACCGGCTTTCGTTGCGCCAAGGACGCGCGCTGACCGGCCGCCTCCGCGCGCCTGCTCGCGCGCCGATCAGCTGCGCACGCGCCAGTTGCCCACGAAGGTGCGGGCCACCTCGTCGCACGTCGGATCGGTCACGATGAGCTCGGGCCGACCGCTCCGGCACACGATGATCGTGTTCTGCCGGAACACGCGCCCGAACGCGATGGCCTCGTCACGGTCCATCCCGTGCACGAGCCACGACGGCTCGCGCCAGGTGCCGTCGGGGTCCTCTTCGTACCCGACGCACGCCTCGACGCGGTAACAGCCGAGCACGAGCAGATCGCGCAGCACGGTGTGTCGCGAGTCGTTGACCTTGCGCGGGAGCAACATCGACCGCGGGTTGAAGGCGGTGAGGATGGCGAACGGCTGCGTCAACAGATCGGGCAGCGTCGCCACGTCTTGCACGATGTCGCCGTCCATCGACGCGCGCAGCGGTCCGCTGGCGGTGGGCAGCTCGTACACGGTCGAGAGGTATTGGCGGAGTAGGTTGTGATCCATGGTTCTTACCCGTCGAAGCGGTAGCCGACGCCCCGCACGGTCTGGATGAAGCTCGGGCTCTGAGGGTCGGGCTCGACCTTGGCCCGGAGCTGTTGCACGAAGTTGTCGACGGTCCTCGCGGTGCCGTGGTGGTTGGGACCCCACACGGTGCGGAAGATCTCGTCGCGAGACAAGGCCTTGCCGCGCGCGCGCACGAGGCAGAGCAGCACGTCGAACTCGGTGGGGGTGAGGTCGAGCGGCTGACCCGAGCGCCGCGCGGTGCGGCCTTCGACGTCGACCTCGATCTCGCCGAACGTGAGGCGCGGTCGCTCGTGCGAGTTGACGACGCCCCTGCGGAGGGCTGCCTTCACCCGGGCGAGCAGCTCCGCCAGGCTGAACGGCTTGGCCACGTAGTCCTCGGCGCCTCGCTCGAGCGCCGCGACCTTGTCCATCTCGCCGGCGCGCGCGCTCAGCATGATGATCGGCATCGTGTAACCGCCCTCGCGCAGATCGTTGAGCACCTCGAGCCCGTTGCGCAGCGGCAACATGACGTCGAGCACGATCAGGTCGGGCGCGATCGAGCGCGCGAGCTCGAGGCCGCGCTGGCCGTCCTCGGCGACGTGCACCTCGTAGCCCTCGCTCTCGAGGTTGATGCGCAATCCGATCGCGATGCTCGGATCGTCCTCGACCACGAGCACGCGCTTTCCGGACAGATCCGGCGTGACGCGCGACGGCTCCTTCATGACGGGGACTCCTCTACCGCGCTCGCATCGCGTGCGCCAGAGCGCTCTGGCGCGGCCGGAACCACGATGGTGAAGGTGCTGCCCTTGCCCACGGTGCTGTCGACGAGCACGTTGGCCCCGTGCGCGCGCGCGACGTGCTTGACGATGGCGAGCCCCAGGCC
>JAGQJA010000737.1 GCA_020430845.1 Myxococcales bacterium | reverse complement strand
ATCGGCGCGGTCGTCGCCACGGGACACGGCGGCCTCTTGCAGGGACCGACCTTCGGCATCTCCGCAGGACCGGCGGTCGAGAAGACGACCTCGCGATCGTCGACGGCGAGGCCGGACGGGTTGTCCTGCGCGCGCGCGAGCACCTCGACCGCGCCGCCCGCCTTCGGGAAGCGAACGACGTCGGCGTAGCCGGTCGACACGTGCGAGAACGTGTAGACGTGCGTGGTGTCGAACGCGAGGCGCGTCGCCCCCGCGATCCCGCTCGCGAGCGTCGCGACCGGGCCTCCGTCGAGCGACACGCGTCGCACCATCGCAGGCTCCGGCGTCGACGAGCTCCCCGCGTACCCGCCCATCGTCGCCCAATAGACGAAACCGCGATCGATCTTCAGCTCGATCGCGAGCGGGAAGTCCTTCACCAGCACACGGACCGCGCCGTCCGCCGCGCGCACGTAGAGCTTGGCGCGCCCGGGGTGCATCGCGTCGTCGGTCGTCCACGCGACGTGCCTCGGCCCCGCGGCGATCGCCGTCACGTGCTCGTCCGGTGCGGGGGCGACGATGCGCTCAGGAGCGCCACCGGACCTCGCGAGCCGGTGGATGCCCATCCCTTCGGCCGACCAGTAGATGTGCGTGTCGTCGGCGACGAGGTCCGAGCCGATCGTCATGTGGTCGCGCGACGCGACCTCGACGACGTCGATCTGGGTCACCGGGGGCTCGGGCGCGTCCGCCGCCGCGCTCGGCTCCTCGACCGCTGCCGCGTCGGGGCCGGTGGGCGTGTCGGCGACAGACGCCGTGGGCGACGGGCCGCCCGGCGACGCGGGCCGCGGCGCGTCGCGACAGCCGGTGAGCGCGAGGATCGTCGAGAGGGCCAAGAGACGGCGCGCCACTACCCGATCGTACGCGATCCCTGGCGACTGCCTTCCCGTGGGGTCGAGACCCACGGGAAGGCGCCGAAGCCGGCCGAGGTCGAGGCCCGACAGGCCTGAATCGACGGGCCGCCTCGAATTCACTGTAATCGCCGCCGGGCCCCTGCGTCCTGAGCCGTGGAGACCATGAACATGACGACCACAGAGCCCCACAGCGCCGAAGCGAGCATCAGCCTGCCGATCGAGGGAATGACCTGCGCGAGCTGCGTGGGGCGCGTCGAGGAGGCGCTCACCGCCACGGACGGCGTGCAGGACGCGCAGGTGAGCTACGCACTCGGGCGCGCCACGGTGACGTACGACCCGAGCCGCACGTCGCCAAAGCTCCTGGCCGACGCGGTCGTCGACGCAGGGTACGAGGTCCCCACCGCGGAGAGCACGATCGAGATCGGCGTGATCGGCATGACGTGCGCGGCGTGCGTGCGCCGTGTCGACAAGGCGCTGCGCGCCGTCGAAGGCGTACGTGATGCGAACGTCAACCTCGTCACGCATCGCGCGACCGTGACGGTCACCCCGTCGGTCACGCTCGACGCGCTCGCAGCGGCCATCGAGAAGGCTGGCTACGAGGCCGTCCTCGACGACGCGGCGAACAACGGCGAAGACGCGCGAGCAAGGGCGCTGGAGGAGGCCGATGACCGCGAGCACAGGTCGCTCAAGCGTGGCTTTGTCGTCGCCGCCGCGCTGACGGTGCCCCTCCTGGTCGTTGCCATGTCGCACGGCCTGATGGCCTGGACGGAGACGCCCTTCGGGCGCTGGCTCCAGTTCGCGCTCGCCACGCCGGTCGTCTTCGGCCCGGGCCGACGCTTCTTCCGTCTCGCGTGGGCCGCCGCGAAGCATCGCGCCGCCGACATGAACACGCTGATCGCGATCGGCACGGCAGCGGCGTGGACCTACTCGACGGTCGCCCTCGTCGCGCCGGGGCTGTTCCCGCACGCTGCGCACGGGCGGATGCCTCACCTCTACTTCGAGGCAGCGGCCGCCGTGCTCACGTTCGTGCTCCTCGGGAAGACGCTGGAGACGCGTGCCAAGAAGCGGCTCGCCGACGCGGTTCGCGGTCTCGTCGCGCTGCAGCCCAAGACGGCGCATCGACTGCGCGGCTCCGCGGAGGAGGAGGTCCCCATCGCAGCCCTCGCGAAGGGGGACCTCGTCGTGGTGCGCCCCGGCGAGCGCATCCCTGCCGACGGCGACGTCCTTCGTGGCACGTCTGCTGTCGACGAGTCGATGCTCACCGGCGAGAGCCTGCCCGTCGACAAGGCGCCCTCGGCGAGAGTGTACGGCGGAACGCTGAACCAGAGCGGCGCCTTGACCGTCCAGGTCTCGACGACCGGCAAGGGAAGCGCGCTCGCGCGCATCATCGAGGCTGTAGAGCACGCGCAAGGGTCCAAGGCGCCCATCGCGCGCCTCGCGGACACCGTGAGCGGCATCTTCGTGCCCATCGTGCTCGGCATCGCGACGATCACGCTCGTCGCCTGGACGCTGCTCGATCCGACGGCCGACGGGATCGCCGCTGCGGTGGAGCGATTCGTAGCGGTGCTCGTCATCGCTTGCCCGTGCGCCCTCGGCCTCGCGACGCCGGCGGCGGTTGCGGTCGGCACCGGGCGAGGCGCTGAGCTCGGCGTGCTCGTGAAGGGCGGCGCCGCGCTCGAGGCGGCGAGCCGCGTGAACCTCGTGCTCCTCGACAAGACGGGGACACTGACGATCGGGAAGCCGACGCTCACCGACGTCGTGGACCGCTCGGGGATGGGCGAGAACGCTCTACTCGCGCTCGTCGCGAGTCTCGAGAACCTCAGCGAGCACCCCGTCGCGCGTGCGGTCGCCGCCGGCGCGGCCGCTCGAGGCCTCCCCCTGATCGAGGTCGAGACGTTCGAGAGTGTCGCCGGGCACGGCATCGAAGGGCGCGTCCGCGGAAGCCTCGTCCGTGTGGGAACGGGAGACTTCCTCCGCCAGGCCGGCACCGACACGACGGATCTCGACGAGGAAGCCGCGCGCCTCGCCGAGCGCGGACGCACGCCGTTCTTCGTGGCGATCGACACCGAGCTCAGCGGACTCATCGCGGTCGCCGATCCGGTCTCGCCGGCGGCCAAAGCGGCCCTCGGTGAGCTGCGGTCCATGGGCGTCGAGGTGGCGATGGTCACGGGAGACCGCGCGGAGACGGCGCGCGCCATCGGCCGCGAGCTCGGGATCGCCGAGGTGATCGCCGAGGTGAAGCCGGAGGACAAAGCGCGCGTCGTCGCCGAGAAGCGCGCCGAGGGGCGGGTCGTCGCGATGGTCGGTGACGGCGTCAACGACGCGCCCGCGCTCGCAGGGGCGCACGTCGGGATCGCGATCGGCAGCGGCGCGGACGTCGCCGTCGCCGCGGCGGATGTCGCGCTGATGGGCGGCGGCATCGGAGGGCTCCCCACGGCGCTGCGCCTCGGCCGCGCCACGCTCCGCACGATCCGCCAGAACCTCTTCTGGGCGTTCATCTACAACGTGGTCGGGCTCCCCATCGCCGCGGGCCTCTTCTACCCGTGGACGGGTTGGCAGCTCTCGCCGGTGGTGGCGAGCGCCGCGATGTCGCTGTCGAGCGTGTCGGTCCTGGCCAACTCGCTCCGCCTGCGTCGCTTCTCGAAGTGAGCTAGAGGAGAGACCGTATGACCGAGTCTCCTG
>JAGQJA010000736.1 GCA_020430845.1 Myxococcales bacterium | reverse complement strand
GCGATGACCATGTTCTCGAGCGCGCACCCGAGCCCGATGTGCATCTCCCTCCGCAGACTGTCCATCGCGCCGAGGTTGCGGTCGAACCGCGCGCGGAGCTCGAGGGTCGTGGGGAGGATCCCGATCGCCCACGGCTGCGTGTTGTGTGGGCTCGACGCGAGGAGGGCAGCCCGCGCCGCCACGCGCTCGGGCACGGTCTCGCGCCCCGGGAAGTCCCACGGCTCGAACGGCGCGCCCTGTTCTGCCTCGTAGACGCCGCACCCGGGCATCGCCACGAGGTCACCGCTGGAGAGCCCGAGCAGCCCGAGCACCTTGAGGATGTCGCGCCGCGACAGGGGCGCCTCTTTTGTCACCATTCGTAGACATTGATTCGCTGCCGGATATTTGTCAACTGCCGGTGACAAACTTCTTCGGCGGCAGCACGGCGGCGCTCCAGAGCCGCGTGCGCCGAACCCCTGGGGCGGGCGGTGCGGTCCGCCGTAGGATCTGCGCCATGGATCCGACGTTCTGGGACGAGCGCTACAGCGGCGAGACCTACGCATACGGCACCGAGCCCAACGAGCTGCTGCGAAACGAGGCATCGCGCATCCCCAAGGGCCGGGTGCTCTGCCTCGCCGAGGGCGAGGGGCGCAACGCGGTGTTCCTCGCCGGCCTCGGCTACGACGTCACCGCGGTCGACTTCTCGAAGGCGGGGCTGGCGAAGGCCGAGCGGCTCGCGAAGGAGCGCGGCGTGGCGCTCACGACCGTGCACGCGGACCTCGCCACCTACGCTCCGCCCGAGGGGACGTTCAGCGGTGTCATCGCGATCTTCGCGCACCTCCCGCCCGCCGTCCGCAAGCGCGTCCACGCGCTCATCCCGCGCGTGCTCGCGCCGGGCGGCGTGCTCGTGCTCGAGGCCTACACGCCGGCGCAGATCCCGCTCGGCACGGGCGGCCCCAAGGACCCGGCGATGACGATGACGCTCGACGGCCTGAGGGAGGAGCTCGCCCCGCTCACGATCGTCATCGGCCGCGAGCTCGAGCGCGACATCCAGGAGGGCGCGTTCCACTCGGGGCCGAGCGCGACGGTCCAAGTCGTCGCCAAGCGCACCTGACCGTCCTCCCGTCGCGACTACCCGAGGCGAATCACGCGCGTGTGCGTGGGTCGACAGCCTTGTCGCCGTGCGAGCCGCCCTTGGGAGTGCCGTTGGGGTCCTTGCTTGCAGCGTTCGGGTCCTTGGTCGGGGCGTTCGCTGCGTGAGAAGCGCCGTTCGGGCGCTCGGCCGCGCCGCTCGTCGACGCCGCGTCGCCGGTCTCTCGGCTCTCGGGCTCGGAGACCCGCGTCTGCGTCCCGGATGCCGTCTCTTCGGACGCGGCGCCGAGACGCTTGAGCGCGCCGACGATCTGCTTGCGCATCTGCGGACCGCTCATGGGCGTGAGCAGGGCCGCCGTCGCGCCGCCTGCCGCAAAGCCGAGCGCGAACGCGCCGAGGCCGTCCGTACGCGCAGGCTTGCGAGAGAGCCCCACGCGGTCGAGGAGCGACAAGAACAAGCGCTCGGGCACGCCAGGAAGGGCGCGAATCGCTGCGCGAGCGATGCCCTCGAGGACCGAGCCCTTCTCGCTCGCGACGTCCCTGACGGTGCTCGTCGCGTCACCGATCGCGTCTCCCGCCTTCGAGACGCTGTTGCCGATCACCGAGCTGGTTCCATTCAACATGATTCGATCCTTTGCATGAACGGTCGCCTCATCCGGCGGCACGCGGACATCGCAGAGCACGGTACGTGCCACGGCGTGCGAGAACATCGGGCGCCGGATTCCGTCTGGCGAGCGCTGCGACCTCGCGCGGCACGCAAACACGACACAGCCATTTCGCCACAGCCACGCCAGAGCGCCCCAGACTCGTACCTGCGTGCTCTACGCAGACTTGGAAGAGCTCCGGCGCGAGCGCGCGTCGACCGACGCGACACTTCTTCAACCACCAGAAGCATCACCGCGGACAGGTCACCACCCTGCTCAAGCAGCTCGGCCACGATCCTGGGGTGACGGACCTGATCTTCATTCTCCGCGAGGCCCCGCCCACCGGCGCAGAGTGAGTCCTCGCCGCCGCAGCTGCGTCCCTGCCCGATTCCGACGCGGCGCGCGCCGAGCGGACGTGTATGCTCGGCGGCATGGGCGTCCGGGGTTACGGTCGTGTGGTCTTGGTGCTGTCTGCGGTGCTCGCTGGCGCGTGGGGCTGCGACAAGAAGCAGCCCGCAGAGACGAGCCCGACGAGCCCCACGGGCACCGCGCCGGCGGCCCTCACCTCCGCCGACCGCGCGTGCACGCAGGACCGCGACTGCGTGCCTCGCCCCGGCTGCTGCCCGGCGCCTTGTACGAGCGACGTGATCCACAGGCGCGCGCTGCCGCGTGTCGAGGCCGAGCTGGCCAAGTCGTGCACCGACGAGATGAAGCGGAGCTGCCCGTCGGCCGGCGGATGCGTCACGCATCAGTACCTCTGCATCGACGGGACGTGCGGCATCGCCTTCGAGGGCGACGAGCGCTACCGCGCGCCGAAGTGACCGACGCGTCGACGGGCACTGCGACCCCATCATTGTGATGGACCGACATTCACAATGATGGGCGGAGCGTCGCCCGACACCGCAAAGCGCCGTCGTTCGCGCTCTGCCGGACGGCACGCACCGTGCACGCCCTTCGTGGACAGATCCACCAAGGAGAGACGCCATGAAAGACAACGAGCCGATGCCCGGGTTCGATCCCGCGCGCTCGAAGCTGCGCGCGACGGTCGCGACGATCGAACGCCAGCTCGCCGAGATGCCGCGCGAGGGCAACGTTTCCGACGGGCTCCGCTCCGCCGTCGCCGACCTCGTACATCAGCTCGCGCTCGGCCCCGAGCCTGAGCTCCGCGCCTGCCCGTCGTGTGGCAAGCACGGCATGAGGGCCGCGACGATCTGCGGATTCTGCTGGACCAAGCTGACGCCCCCGACGACGCACTCCTGAGCGCGCGCGGCGCATCGCGTCGTCACCCGACGGGTGCGCTGGCCTTGGACGCGATGGCGGCGCGGAGCGCGCGCTCGAGCTCGTCGAC
>JAGQJA010000735.1:944-4062 GCA_020430845.1 Myxococcales bacterium | reverse complement strand
ACGTGCTCGAGAGCTGATAGAGCGCGACGAGCGGCGAGAGCAGGACGAGCATGAGGCACCCGGCGAAGACGGCGGACGCGTGCGCGAGGAGCAGGTCGGAGCCCCGCCCGCTCTTCGACAGCAGCCGGAACGCGAGCAACCCCACGGGGAGGGAGGCGGCCGTCGAGACGACCAAGAGGATCGGCACGACGGCCAGGTTGCCGATGGGGAAGCGGCCCGCGCCCGCGCCCGCAGCGAGCCCCCACACGGCCGCGCACGCCAGCGCGGCGAGGAACGCGGCGCACGCGAGCAAGAGGCGCTCGAGGCGGCTCTCGGGCGGGCTGGCGTCGCGCGCCCCGACCAGGTCCAACACACGCTTGATGGTTTCCATGAGACGAGCATGCGCCGCGCGCGTCGAACGGCCGCGTCCACGCGGTGAAACGTCGTGTCGCGGCGTGTGAAATCGGTGTGAGCGGCGCGCCGGTCAGCGCAGCGCGCGGTGCGCGTCGAGCAGCTTCATCACGGGCAGCGCGACGATGCCGACCCAGATGACGAGCCGCGGCTCTCGCGCGATGGCCGCCCCGACGAGCGCGCCGGCGCCGATCAGCGCAAAGAGCGCCAAGCCTGCCCACACGGCGGCACGCGAGCGCCCGTGCACGCCGAAGCCCAGGCCGATGACGAGCAGCGGGAGCACGAGCACGAGCGGGCGGCTCCCTTCGAAGAAGCGCCGCGGGCTCGACGCGAACACGATCGCGACGAAGATGCCGGGGAGCATCGACCACACCCAGAGGAACTTGGCCGCGTACGCGACGGGGTCTCGGGGCGGCTGGTGCACGCGCGGCACCATAGCACGCGCGGCGATGACGCCGATGGACGGGACGCGACGCGCGTGGTCCGCTCTCGACCAGGAGGCGACCATGGCGCGGACAGGCAGGTGCACGTGCGGAGGGCTCGAGGTGACGTGCGACGGCGATCCGATCCGGATATCGATGTGCCATTGCTACGCGTGCCAGCAACGCACCGGCAGCGTCTTCGGCGTGCAGGCCCGCTACCCGGCAGACAAGGTCACCGCGCGCGGCGACGAGAAGACGTACGTGCGCATCGGCGACGACGGCGGCAAGATCACGTTCCACTTCTGTCCGACGTGCGGCGCGACCGTCTATTGGGACATCGATCTCATGCCGGGCTTCGTCGCCGTGGCCGTGGGGGCGTTCGCGGATCGCGAGTTCGGCCCGCCCACCTTCTCGGTCTACGAGGCGCGCCGCCACGCGTGGACCAAGGACCCCGATCTGCAGATGGAGACGTGGGACTGACGCACGAGCGCCGCTGATTGCATGTACCTACATGCTCTGACCGAGCGGCCCCCGCACGTACACCCGGTAGGCCCAGGGCGGCAGGTGCATGGACTGCCCCGCCGAGAGCTGCGTCTGCGCGCCCGAGAAGAGCTCGGTGTACGTGCCGGGCCAGGCGCCGGCGTTGGGCGTCGGGTCGAGGGACACCGACGGCAGATCCGTCGCCGAGAGGTTGAGCACGACGACGACCGCGTCGGCGCCGTCACGCCGCACGAACGCGTACACGCGATCGGGCGACGTCGTGTCGATCTTGCGAAAGTCGTCCGACCCCGGGTGGTGCAAGGCGGCGTTGGCGCGAAAGAGCTGCAAGAGCTTGGTGTAGAAGGGGCGGTAGCCGTCGGGATCGCTCCAGTCGATCTTGACCTTGGGATCGTGGCCCAGGTTGATGCTCGCGCGCACGGCGCTGCCGTCGTGCACGTTCATGCCCACCTCCTGGCCGTCGAAGACGAGCGGCTTGCCTGGGAGCGTGCACGCCAGCACGGCGAACGTCTTGATGCCGCCGGCGTACCGCTCGCTCAACGTGAACTTGCCGTTGTCGTCGTGGTTGTACGTCATGCGCATCACGATCGCGTCGGGCCTCGACGCGTAGGGGATGAGCTGACGGTGCAGGAGCGCGTCGTCGAGCGTCGAGACGTGCGCGCCGTGCGCGACGTCGCCGAACCGCGGGTACACGTCCCAGTCGTACGTCATGTCGAACGTCGGATGGAGCTCGGGGGCGCCGGCCTCGGCGAGCAAGAACACGGGCTTCACGGCCTCGAGCGACTGGCGCAGCCGGGAGAAGAACGTGAGCGGCATCGCGTGCGCGAAGTCGATGCGGTAGCCGTCGAGGTCGAACTTCTTCACCCATTGGGTCATCACGTCGACCATGTACGCGCGCAGGTCTTCGTTGCCGTAGTCGAGCTGGGCGATCCACGGGAAGTCGGGCACGGCCTGCACGACGCCGCCGACGCGTCGGTACCAGTCCGGGTGTTGGGTGAGGAGCGGGTTGTCCCAAGCGGTGTGGTTGGGCACCCAATCGACGATCACATGCATCCCGAGCTGGTGCGCACGCGCGACGAGCGACTTCAGGTCCGCCTCCGCGCTCGCGAGCGTACGGTCGCTCCCGTACTCGGCGTTCAGGCGCTCGTAGCTCTTCACCGCGTAAGGGTTGCCGTGCGGCGCGTCGATCGCCTGGCCGCCGTTCGCGGGTGTGATGCTGCCGATCTCGTGCACCGGGAGCAGCCACACGATGCCGATGCCGAGCGCGGCGAGCTCTGGCAGGCGACGCTCCACCGCGCGGAACGTCCCCTCGGGCGAGAAGTGACGCACGTACAGCTCGTAGATGGGCTCGCGGTGGCGCCAAACCGAGAAGGGAACGGGCGGCGCGGCCGCGGGGGCGGCGTCGGGCTCGGTGGGCATCGCTCGGGGGCCTCCGGAGGGCGCCGCGCTCGAGGAGGCGGGCGCGACGTCGGGCGGTGAGTCCGTGGGGCCGCCCGAGGCCGCGCACGCCGCGATCCAGACGAACGCCGAGATCATGAGCAGCTCGAGGAGCGAGGGGGCGACGCGATCGGTTCTCATCTGGGATTGCCTCGTTGGCGGGAGATGAGAGACCTTTACGCCGTGGCTGTCGGTCGTGCGCGTGGGGTTCGGGCAAAGATCCCACAGGATCCGTCACGCGCCACCGCTCGCGTCACGCTGTCGGTGCGCGCCGTGACGCCGGAGCGCGCGGTGACGGTGCGCGTCCTCGAGCCGACGCTCGTGGTGCCCATCGAGTCTGCGACCGTGCGCGCGAGGTGCCGCGGCGCGGA
>JAGQJA010000735.1:0-867 GCA_020430845.1 Myxococcales bacterium | reverse complement strand
TCGCGCTCTTGTCGTTCGGCCCCGCGGTCCTCGAGAGCACCGCCTCGACGTACGCGAAGCTCGGTGTGACGCCGGGACGCCTCGCCAGGTGGCTCGAGCAGCCCCGTCCCCTCCCCCGCACCGTGTGGGTGCACGAGATCGTGCACCGGTACGTCTTCGAGCGCGAGGCGCTCGGCGAGCACGACAACGACGCCACACGGTTCCTCGAGGTCGAGATCGTCAAGGAGATCTACTTCTTGCTGCGCGACCGCGAAGAAGGCGCGGAGCGGGCGTCGATCACGCGCACGTACAGTCCGCTGGTCGAGCGGGCCGTGGCGTACATCGAGCAGCATCTGTTCGATCCCGTCGCCATCCCGCTCGTGGCTGTGCGAGCCCGCGCCAGCGAGAGCACACTGCTGCGTACGTTCCGGCGCGAGGTGGGGTGTAGCGCGGGCGAGTACTGGCGGACGCGCAAGCTCGACGAGGCCCTCGTCCTCTTGAGGAGCGGCCGCGCCTCGGTCGCGGAGGTCGCGACGCAAGTGGGGTACACGAACGCGACGTCGTTCGCGCACGCGTTCCGGAGCCGCTTCGGCGAGCCACCGTCGGCGTTCCGCCCGCGCGTGCGGGTGCGACGAGCTCCCGGCGGCTGATCGCGTTCGTGCGTGGAAGTCTGGCGGCTGGGCTCGAGCCGCGCCATCATGAGGGCGTGCTCCGTCGTCGCGCGTCGGTCTTGCTGCTGCTCGTCGGCGTGGGGTGCTCGTTGACGAACCTCGACGGCCTCAGCGGTGGCGCCCCGGAGAGCGACGCCGGCGGCGATGCGCCACCCGACGTCGGTCCCACCTCGCCCGGCGCCGCGGACGGCGGCAGCGAAGCGGGGCCGGGCGACGC
>JAGQJA010000080.1 GCA_020430845.1 Myxococcales bacterium | reverse complement strand
GCGCAGGCGCAAACGCGTCCGCGATCGCCGCGATCGCAGAACGCAGACGCAACCGGCAGTCCTGAGGTAGATTCACCTCGTCATGCAGAAGATGCTCCTCATGACGATCCTGGCGGCGACGCTGCTCATCCCGCTCTTCTCGGCGCGGGGGGGTACCGTCAAGGCCGCGATCCGCCGGTCGGTCATCGCGACGACGGTGTTCTGCGTCGTGTACTGGCTCGCGCTGATGTTCGTGTACCCCATGCTCGAGTCGCAGAAGGCCAAGACGCCTGCGGCCGAACAGCACTGAGGCGAGCTCGCGCCCGCAGGACGCAGGCGCGAGCGCCGGTCAGGTCGAGCGCGCGCGTCGGATCGCGTCGCGCCACCGCGTGAGGTGCTCTTCGCGATCGGCCGCGGGCATCGAGGGGGCGAAGGTGCGGTCGACCTTGATCATCTCCGCGGCGCGCGCCTGATCGGCGAGCCCCGCGCCCACGCCCGCGAGCATCGCCGCGCCGCGTCCGGTCGACTCGACCTCCACCGGACGCACGGCGGCCACGGCGGCGATGTCGGCCTGGAACTGCGCGAGCAGGTCGTTCTTGGCCGCGCCGCCGTCGATCTTGAGCGTGTTGAGCGGACGCTTGGCGTCCTTGGCCATGGCCTCGAGCAGGTCCCACACGCCGAACGCGATGCCCTCGAGCGTCGCGCGGGCGAGGTGCGCGGCCGTCGTCCCGCGCGTGATGCCCGTGATCGTCCCGCGCGCGTTCTGGTCCCAGTACGGCGCGCCGAGACCGGCGAGCGCAGGGACGAAGACCACCCCGCCCGAGGACTCGACGCTCCGCGCGAGCGCTTCGACCTCGGGCGCGGTCTTGATGAGGCCGAGCCCGTCGCGTAGCCATTGGACGGCGGCGCCGGCGATGAACGAGCTGCCCTCGAGGGCGTACGTGGTCTTGTCGCCGATGCGCCACGCGACGGTGGTGACGAGACCGTGATCGCTCCAGGTGGGCGCGGCGCCGATGTTCACGAGGGCGAACGCGCCGGTACCGTAGGTGCACTTGGCGTCGCCCTCGGCGAAGCACGCCTGACCGAAGAGCGCCGCCTGCTGGTCGCCCGCGATGCCGGCGATCGGGATGCCGTCGGGCAAGAAGCCCACGCCGCGCGTCTCGGCGACGACCCCGGCGCTCGACACGATCCGGGGCAGGACGCTCCTCGGCACGCGCAGCGTCGTGAGCATCTCGTCGTCCCACTCGGCCGTCGAGAGGTCCATGAGCAGCGTGCGCGACGCGTTGGTCACGTCGGTCGCGTGCACGGCTCCGCTCGTGAGCTTGTAGATCAAGAACGAGTCGATCGTGCCGAACGCGAGCTCGCCCTTCTCGGCGCGCGCGCGCGCCCCGTCGACGTGGTCGAGCAGCCACTCCACCTTGGTCCCCGAGAAGTACGCGTCGATGACCAGCCCGGTCTTGGCCCGCACCGTGTCGGCCAGCCCCGCCGCCCGCAGCTCGTCGCAGCGCGACGCCGTGCGACGACACTGCCACACGATCGCGCGAGCGATGGGCGCGCCCGTCTTCTTGTCCCACACCACCGTCGTCTCGCGCTGGTTGGTGATGCCGATCGCGGCGATGTCCTTGCCGTCGAGCCGCGCCGCCTCGAGCGCGCCCCGCACCGACGCCTCGACGCTCTTCCAGATGTCCGCCGGCTCGTGCTCGACCCACCCCGGCTTGGGGAAGTGCTGCGGAAACTCGACCGTCTTCTTGCCGAGCGTCTCACCTTCGAGGGAGACGACGAGCGCCGTCGACCCAGTCGTGCCCTGATCGATCGCGAGGAGGTGCTTTCCCATGGCGCGCGAGGGTACGCGGCGCCCCGCACGTTCGTCCAGACGTGCCCGGCGCTCGCGCTACCGCTGGCGCGGGCGCGAGAAGACGCTCGAGAGCAGCAGCATGACGCCCATGAAGCCCGCGAAGCCCGCGAGCCACTTGGCGATGTGGTCCTCGCCGCTCTTGTGGAGCGAGAGCGCGGCGAACCCGGTGGCGATGCCGAGGCTCGTGTAGATGAGCTGACGACCGATGACGTAGACGGTGCGTGCGCCCTCTTGCACGCCGCGCACGCGCACCTCCATCTCGCCGCGCGTGGCGCGCACCAGGTACTTGCGCATGTCGTCGGGCAGCGCGACGGCCGTGAGCGCCATGTCGCGCACGGTCTCGAGGAAGACGCTCTGCCAGTCGCGGCTGCCGAGGACGAACTCCTGGAGGTAGGGCTGGATGATGCCCATCGGGTTCAGGTCCTGGTCGAGCATCGCGCACGAGCCGTAGACGAGGAGCAGCGTGCGCTCGAGCAGCACCCAGTCGCGCGGGACGTGGAAGGCCCCCGAGAGCTCCTTGAGCCCCACGTTCATCTTGCGCAGGTCGAGGAGGTTCTCGAACCCGCGCTGCGGGTCGATCTTGACGTCCTTGAGGTTGAAGCTCTCGAGCTTCACCTCCTCTTGGAACTTGCGGTGGAAGTACTCGATGATCTTCTCGCTGACGGCCTCGTCGCTCGTCCGCGAGAGGAAGCCCATCTTGCGGAGGGCGCGGATGAGGCGCTCGGTGTCGCGGCGGATGACGCCCTCGAGGAACTCGGGGATGCCGTCGCGCATGTCGGGAGACAGCTCGGCGACGGCGCCGAAGTCGAGGAGCACCAGGTTGCCGTCCTTGTCGACCAGGATGTTCCCGGGGTGCGGATCGGCGTGGTAGATGCCGTCGACGAAGATCATCTGGCAGTACGCGCGCACGAGCCGCGCCGCCAGGTCGGCCTTGTCGATGCCCATGGCGTCGAGGCCCGCGATGTCGGAGATCTTCTTTCCCTCGACGAACGTGGTCGTGAGCACGCGCTTGGTCGACAGCGCGCGCACGGGCGTGGGGAAGATGACACGCGGGTCGTCGACGAAGTTCGACGAGATGCGCTCGATGTTGTCGGCCTCGAGCGAGAAATCGAGCTCCTGCTTCAAGAGCTCGCGGATCTGCAGGTAGTAGGCGTCGAGCCCCTGCACCGGGACGAACCACTGGACGATCGACATGATGCGCCGGATCGTGAGGAGATCGAGGCGCACGATCTCGTCGATGTCGTGGTGCTGCACCTTGACCGCGACCTTGCGACCGTCCTTGGTCTCGGCCTCGTGCACCTGCCCGAGCGACGCGCTCGCCATGGGCTCGCGCTCGACGTGCGCGAAGAGCTGCGAGATCTCCCCGCCGAGCTCCTCTTCGATGCGCGGCGCGATCTCGTCCCACGGGCGCGGGGGCACCTGGTCCTGGAGCCCCTCGAGCTCCGACCGGAACTGCGCGGGCAAGAAGTTCGCCATGATGGAGAGCGCCTGCCCCACCTTGATGAACAGCCCCTGCAGCTCGAGGATCGTCTCGTACACGCGCTTGGCGTTGCGCTTGTGCACACCCGCGATCTCGCGGTCGCGGTACGCCCGCCCGAAGACCTTGGCCTTCCAGAACAGCCACGTGTAGCTGAAGATCACGAAGAACGTGGTCGTGTAGGCGCGCACGAAGCGCCATCGGCCCACGCTCCGTCCGCGGTACCGCGAGCGCGCGGGGCGCGGCGGCGCGTCGGCCCCTCGAGGGGCCTCGGCCAGCAGGGCCTCGGTTCGCTTCGCCGCGGGCGTCACCGCGCAAGCTTACCGCGACGCGAGCCCGACCCCCAAAGCGACTCGCGATCGATGGCGCGACGGCGTAGGGTTCCGGCCGTGGGAAACGGACCCGAGCTGCTCATCGGCGTCGTGATCGCCCTCGGCGCGGGGCTCTGGTTGCTCTACGTCGCGTCGCGACGGGCCATCACGCTCGTGGAGCTCGAGATGCGCGGGGGCGAGCTCGAGGTGCTCCGCGGGGGCATCGCGCCCCGCGTCTTGGCCGATCTGCGCGACGTGGCCCGCGCCGCGCCCAAGGCCGACGCCAAGGTGCGCGTCGTGCGCGACCGGGGGCTCGCCAAGGTGGAGATCGACGGCCACCTCGACGCGGCCCACGCGCAGCGCGTCCGCAACGTGATCGGCAGCCTGCCCCTCGCCAAGCTCGCCAACGCGCGCAGACGCTGACGTCAGCGCGCCGCGCGCGCCATGCGAAAGAGCGCGTCGTGCGCGGGCGGTCGGGCGGCGCGGATACGCACGTTGTCACGTGTAGGATGCACGCGATTCGTCAAGAGCACGACGATCGCGCCCGCGTCCGGATCGATCCACAGGCTCGTCCCGGTGAAGCCCAGGTGACCGAAGGTCCGAGGGCCGGCGAGCTCCCCGGCCGACGAGCCCGCCTGGCTCTTGCCGTCGAACCCAGCGAGCAGGGTCCCACCGGGCCGCGGGCGCGTCGCGAACGACGCGTCGACCGCCGCGCCGTCGTCTCGGCGCGAGAGCGGGCCACGTCGCTCGACGACGAGCTCGTAGAACGCGCGACCGAGCGCGAGGGTCGCGCCGACCGTACCGAACAGGCCCGCGTGCCCCGCGCCGCCTTCGCCCGCGAGCGCCCACGCGTTCTCGTCGTGCACGCGCCCGCGCACGGCGCCGCCGCGCCACGCCACGACCTCCGTCGGGGCGGCGCGCTCGGTCAGCTCGGCCGCGCCGATCGCCCGCGCGAGCTGTCGCGGCGTCCCGAGCTCCCGCGTGAGACCGAGGGGCGCGCCCACGAGCGCGTCGATCGCATCCCCCGCGTCGTCGGCCCCAGAGCCGCGTGCCAGCGCCTCGCCCGCGAGCAGGTAGCCGAGGTCGCTGTAGAGCGGCGCGAACCCGTCCGGCGGCGCGACGCCCGCAGCGTCGGGGCGGCGCGCCTCTGCGGCGCGTCGGAGCGCGTCGGCGCGGTCCACCGTCTCGCCGCGCTCCAGCGGCGCGAAGAGCGGCAAGTGCGCCTCGAGGCCAGCTCGGTGCGCGAGGAACAGCTCGAGGGGCACGTCGGCGCTCACGCTCGCCGCGGCCTCTTCGACGCACGCGCCCATCGGCGTCGAGAGGGCGATGCCCGAGCGCGCCACGGCGATCGCGGTGCACGGCTTGGTCACGCTCGCGAGGTCGAAGAGCGTGTCCGTCTCACCACCGCGCACCTCTGCCCACCCGTCACCCACGCGGCGCGCCCACCCCGCGGCGACCGCGCTCGCCACGCCCGCAGCGCGCAGCGCGTCACAAACGTCGTCGGGCGAGCGCGCTTCGCGAAGTACTTCGAGACCGGCGAGGCTCGGATCGACCGCCATGCGCGCCAGCTTACCGAAGCTTTGACCGCAGCCCGAGTTGGTCGGTACGATCCCTTGCGATGGCGGAGTTCGTCTGGGAGGCTCGCTCGCGCACTGGCGAGCTGAAGAAAGGCGTCATGGACGCCGACGACGAGAACGCAGTCCAGACGCGACTGCGCTCCCAGCAGCTCATGCCGACGAAGATCAAGAAGCGCGCTGCCGCCTTCTCGTTCACGATCGGCTCCGGCGTCTCGACGAAAGACCTCGTCACCTTCACGCGCCTCTTCGCGACGATGATCGACGCAGGCCTGCCGATCGTGCAGTGCCTCGACATCCTCTGCAACCAGACCGACAACCGCCACTTCGCGACCGTGCTCCGCGACGTGAAGGCGAACGTCGAGCAGGGCGCCACCTTCAGCGACTCGCTGCGGCGTCACCCCAAGGTGTTCGATCCGCTCTACGTCAACCTCGTCCAGGCGGGTGAGGTCGGCGGTATCCTCGACACCATCCTCCAGCGCCTCGCCATCTACATCGAGAAGGCGATGAAGCTGAAGCGCCAGGTCCGCGGCGCCATGGTCTACCCGTCCGCGGTCGGGGTGATCTTCTGCGGCGTCCTCGGCATCTTGCTCGGGTGGGTCATCCCGTCGTTCAAGAACATCTTCAAGGATCTCGGCTCGAGCGACGAGCTCCCGTGGCTCACGCAGGTCGTCGTCACGGTCTCCGAGGCGTTCGTCGGGTACTTCCCGCTCGTCTTCCTCGGCTTCGTCGGCGCCGCCGTCACCCTCGTTTATCTCTACCGCACGCCGGCCGGAAAGAAGTTCTTCCACCGGATGCTGCTCAAGATGCCGGTCGTCGGCGACGTGCTCCGCAAGATCGCCGTCGCCCGCTTCACGCGAACGCTCGGCACCCTCCTCGCTTCGGGCGTGCCCATCCTCGACGCGCTCGAGATCGTCGCCAAGACCGCCGGCAACGTCATCGTCGAAGAGGGCATCATGTACGCCCGCGCCAAGATCAGCGAGGGCAAGAACATGGCGGGCCCGCTGCTCGAGACGAACGTCTTCCCGCCGATGGTCGTGCAGATGGTCGGCGTCGGCGAGCAGACGGGCGCGCTCGACGCGATGCTCAGCAAGATCGCCGACTTCTACGAAGAAGAGGTCGACGTCGCCGTCGCCGCCCTCACGAGCCTCATCGAGCCCATCATGATGGTCACCATCGGCGGCACCGTCGGCGTCGTGCTCATCGCGATGTACCTGCCGATCTTCAGCATCGCCGGCAAGATCAAGGCGGACTGAGCGCCGCGAGGCGAGCAGGATGAAGCTCGGGATCGCGGCGGGCGTCAACCAGGGCCTCGCCGGCCGCCTCGCGTGGGTCACCGGCGCGCGCCTCGCGTTCCTGGCGCTGCTGCTCGCGGCCACCGGCTTCTTGTACTTGCGCGGCGATCTGGTGCGTTACCCGACGAGCCAGAGCGTCTTGCTCGTGTGCATCGGCCTCGCGTTCGCGCTCGCGGCCGCGTACGCCGTGCTCCTCAGGCGCGGTCAGCGCCTCGACCTCGTCGCCATCGCGCAGGTCGTCCTCGATCAGCTCACGTGGACCGCCATCGTGTACGTCTCGGGCGGGCCGTCGAGCGGCGCCGTGAGCTTCTACGCCCTCACTTGCCTCGTCGGCGCGAGCCTCATCGGCCTGCGCGGCGCCGCCATCGCGGCGAGCGTCGGCATCGTGCTCTACGGCTCGCTGTGCCTGGCGTTCGCGTCGGGGTGGATCGCGCCGCCCCTCGACCAAGACAAGGCCAACTACGTGACGGCCGCGGGCGAGGTCGGCTACCTCGCCCTCGTCAACGGGCTCGGCATCGTGGTCGTCGCGCTCCTGGCCGGATGGCTCGCGGAGCGCTTGCGCAAGACGGGCGGCGAGCTCGCCGACGCGATGCAGCGCGCGCTGGCCGCAGAGCGCCTGGCGATCCTCGGCCGGATGGCCGCGGGCCTCGCGCACGAGATCCGCAACCCGCTCGGCGCCATCGCGGGGTCGGCCGAGATGCTGCGCGGCGCCGAGGCGCTGAGCGAAGAGGACAAGCGCCTCTGCGACATCATCCAGCGCGAGACGGCGCGCCTCAACCAGCTGGTCGGAGACATGCTCGACCTCGGGCGCCCGCGACCGCTCGAGCCGCGCCTCGTCGACGTCGGGCAGCTCGCCGGCGACGTCGTGGGCTTGGCGCAGGGCAGCGACCGCGGTGCCGCGGGCGACGTGACGATCGATCTCGAGGGCCCCGAGCCCGGCCTCGCGTGGGTGACGTGCGACGCCGCGCAGATGAAGCAGGTGCTCTGGAACCTCGTGCGCAACGGCGTGCAGGCGAGCGGCGCGGGCAAGCGTGTGCGCGTGTCGATCGCGCTCGACGACGACACGGTGACGGTCGCCGTCTCTGACGAGGGCCCGGGCATCGCCGACGACGCGCGCGAGAAGATCTTCGACGCGGACTACACGACCCGCACCAAGGGCACCGGCGTCGGGCTCGCGGTCGTGCGGCGCATCATCGACGAGCACGCGCCCTTCGGCGCGAGCATCGAGGTCGAGAGCGGCGCGGCGGGCGGGGCCGTCTTCACCGTGCGGCTGCGGAGGGCCAAGCCGCCGTCGCCCTCCACCCCCGATCTGAGCGTCGAGGCATCCGACCCTCACGCCATCTGAGCGGGTCCACGCACGACGCGGGTATGACATCGCGATCATGGCGGCCGAGAACGGCGGTTGTCGCTGCGGCGAAACCGCAAAAATTGCGCGCGTTTTTCCGAGAGATTTCGAGCAGATGAGATAGTTGGTGGGTCGGCTGAATCCGTGCTTTTGACAAGCCGTCCAACATGGGCAAGAAACGACTCGCCCTCCCCCAGGAAGGGCTCTCCCAGAAAGGTTCCCGATGCGCCTCCGTCACCTCCTCTCCGCGTGCCTGATGACCCTCGCCGTTGCGACCGCCGGCGGAGCGAGCGCAGCTGCGGATGTGACCGGGGCCAAGTCGTTCGTCGAGCGTGAGCACGGCAAGCTCAAGGGCCTCGTCGACAAGGACGCGTCGGCCGATCGCGTCAAGCAGGCGATCGACGGCATGCTCGACTACGACGAGCTCGCGCGCCGCACGCTCGGCAAGCCCTGCCCCGTCGGCATCCCGTCGTGCACCAACCACTGGGACCAGCTCACGCCCGAGCAGCGCGCCGAGGTCACCGGTCTGCTCCGGCAGCTCGTCGAGGCCAACCTTCGTAAGAACGTCCGCAAGACGAAGAACTACGAGGTCTCGTACACGGGCTCCAAAGAGGTCGGGTCGCTGATGAAGGTGCGCACCATGGCCAAGGCCAAGGACAAGCCCCGCGAGCCGCCCGTGCAGATCGACTACATGATCTTGGGCAACGGCGACGCGTACCGGGTCGTCGACGTCATGAGCGAGGGCTCGAGCATGACGAAGAACTACTACACGCAGTTCCACAGGATGCTGACGACGCCCGGCCAGGGTTACCCCTACGTCGTCAAGAAGCTGCGCGAGAAGGTCGCCAAGTCGGGCTGAGCGCGCTCAGCGCTCACAGATGAACGGTCGGGTCGCGGCCGCATCGTCGTCGGCATGGGCGAGCTGTGTGTCGTACTCGAGCGAGAGACGCAGGTACGCGCGCGCCGCGCCCGTGCCCCGCGGCTGCCCGTCGCCCCACGGGACGGGTCGCTCGCTGAGCCCGGCGTCGTCGTCCCACCGCCACTCCGCACCCACGAGCCCGAGACCGATCCAGAACGTGGACACGGGCTCGGGCGGAAAGAAGCGCAGGAGCTCACGCGCGATCTGCGCCCGCTCTGCCTGGGAGCCGAGCACGGCGAGACGACCGGCGAACTGGTTGGCGCAGAACGCGGCGGCCTCGGGCGCCGACGCGGGCGACGGGACCACGAGGTAACGCTTGCCCGGCGTCGTGGCCGGCAGCGAGAAGCAGATGCCGCCGCCGCAGGCTTGCCCGCGCTGGCCCCTGGGCTCGCGCTCACACACCGTCGCCAGCCCCGACGCCCCGGTGCACGGCGCCTCGAGCCACGCCCCGCTCTCGCTGCGCACGACGCATCCGAGCGCCGTCCCGCCGTCGGTGCTCGCGCTCGGCAGCCCTCCGCCGTCCGCGAAGCCGAAGCACCCCGCGCACGTCCGCCCCGCGAGCGGCCAGCCCGGCTCGGCGGTCTCGGTCGTGACGTACCCGCCGAGGCTGTCGCGGCGCTCGAGCCCCAGCCAGTGCGCCCCCGTCGCGAGGCGCGAGGCGCGCGCGCTCTCGTCCTCGTCGCCCACGGTCACCACGTGCGCCCCCACCGCCACGCATGCCTGCCGCGCCTCGATGAGCGCGCCGTGGGCGCCGGCGCGAAAGTAGCAATGACCCGAGCGCGGATCGATCTCGCCTTCGCACTCGATCGTGCACGTGGGCGAGCAACCGGGCGCGCCCGAGTCGCCGCGATCGCATTGCTCGACCTGCCCGCCGTCCGGCGCCTCTTCGATGATCCCGTTGCCGCAACCGCCCGACGGGCCGATGACCGCGGCGTCGTCGACCTCGAGCGTGGACAGCTCGGGCAAGCAGCTGAGCTCGGCGAAGAGCGCGAGCGCCCCGAAGCACGTCGACACGGCGCAGAGCGCCGAGAAAATGGTCCGAAACCGCACGTTCGCCGCGAGCCCTGAGGGCATAGGCTACAATGGAATGCGTCGGCGCGGGCCGGCGGGGAGAGGGATGGCCGGAGAGGATCTCGCCACGCGCGAACAGCCCGAGCGGGAGTCGGAGCCGAAGTCGAAGGCGACGTCTTCGTCTCGGGGTCGCGCCTCCGCGCCGCGCGCGCTCGACGGGCGATACCACTCGCTCTTGCTCGCCGGTCGCGGCGGCATGGGCGCCGTCGAGATCGCCCTCGAGCGCGACGAGGCCTCGGGCTTCCGACGCGTCGTCGCGCTCAAGCGCCTGCTGCCCGACGGCGCGCGTGACCGCAGGCACGCCGACATGTTCTTGCGCGAGGCCAAGGTGGCCGCGCTGCTCGAGCACGACAACGTCGTCCGCGCGTACGACTCGGGAGAAGCAGACGGCGAGCTCTACATCGCCATGGAGTACGTCGAGGGTCAGCCGCTCTCGCGCGTGCTCGCGGCCCTCGCCCGAGCCGACGCGCCGCTGCGGGCGGACGTCGCCGCGTTCATCCTCGCGGGCGTGTGCGAGGGTCTGCACGCGGCGCACGAGCTCGAGGACGACGACGGCGCCAAGCTCAACCTCGTGCACCGCGACGTGTCCCCGCAGAACGTGATGATCGGCTACGACGGCGCGGTGAAGCTCCTCGACTTCGGCGTGGCCAAGATCGAGACGGAGAGCGTCACGAAGACGGGCGAGGTCAAGGGCAAGACCGCGTACATGTCGCCGGAGCAAGCGATGGGCGACGCGCTCGATCGCCGCAGCGATCTCTTCAGCGTCGGCGCGATGCTCTTCGAGTGCCTGACGCTCGAGCGCATGTGGGGCGACGGCACCGACATGGACGTGATCCGCAAGCTCGCGCTCGAGGAGCCGCCCGCGCTCGCGTCTCGCGCGCCGGACGCGCCCGAGGCGCTCGTCACGCTGTACCGCGCGCTCGTGGCCAAGGAGCGCGGCGACCGGCCGAGCACGGCGCGCGAGGTGGCCGAGGCGCTCCGCGCGTACCTTCGCGAGCACGCGCCCGAGGCCGACGGTCGCGCCGCGCTGCGCGCGCTGATGGAAGAGCACTTCGGCGATCAGTCCCGCGTGCGACGCGCCGAGCTCGCGCGCGCGATGGACGCCGTCGAGGGCGCCGCAGACCTGCGCGAGAGCATCGCGCCGTCCGATCCCCCGCCTGCGCCTCGCGCGCCGCGCCCGCCGGGCGAGATCCCCACCGCCGCAGCGAGCGAGCCTGCGCCGCCCGCGCCTCGGCCGTCGTCGTGGGGCAAGTGGGTGATCGGTGGCGTCGCGCTGCTCGCGGTGGGCGCGGTCGCGTCCCGCGCGCTCGAGCGCCCCACCGACGCGAGGGGCGATGCGGCGGCGGGTGCGGGTGCGGCTGCGAGTGCGTCGGCGCCTGCGGCTGCGGGTGCGAGTGCGAGTGCGTCGGCGCCTGCGTCTGCGCCTGCGTCTGCGGCCGCGCCTGCGTCTGCGACTGCGACTGCGACTGCGACTGCGACTGCGACTGCGTCTGCGACTGCGACTGCGTCTGCGACTGCGCCTGCGACTGCGTCGGCGACTGCGGCTGCGGCTGCGCCTGCGACGGCGGCTGCGCCTGCGACGGCGGCTGCGCGACCTCTCCCGTCTGCGAAGACGTCTGCGTCCGCGAAGGCGTCGCCGTCCGGGGCCGCGACGAAGGCCCCGGCTCCCTCCTCCACCGTGCGGCTGAACGTCGATGAAAAGCCGTTCTGAGCTCGCGCGCGTCATCGTGATCGTCGCGTGCCTCTCGGCGCCCGCGGCGGCGTGGGCGCAGCAGGGTCCGGCAGAAGGCGCCGGCGCGGCCGAAGAAGAAGACCCGGAGGTCGTCGCGTTGCGTGAGCGCTTTCGCGCCGGCATGGACCGATACAAGGCCGGCGCCTACGCCGAGGCGATCGTCATCTGGGAGTCGGTGTATCGCACGATCGGGCGCGAGAAGGGCTACCGGCTGACCTTCAACCTCGCGCGCGCGTACGACGCGTACGGGGACTCGACACGCGCCGCGGAGCGCTACGAAGCCTACGTCGCCGAGGTCGCCCGGCGCCGAGACCGCGGCGACGCGCTCGAGGAGGCCGTCGTGTCGCAGGAGACCGACGCGAAGAGCCGACTCGCCGAGCTCGCCAAGACGCGCGGACGACTACGCGTGCTCGCGGGCGACAACCCCGTGGAGGCGAGCGTCGACGGCGCCGAGCCGCGGCTCGCGGGCTTCACCGCGTACGTCCTGCCCGGGCGCCACGTGGTCACGTTCGGCAGCGGCGAGGCCGCGCGGCGCGTCGACGTGGAGGTCGAGGCCGGCCGCGTGCTCGACGTGAGCGCCCCCGCGGCTGCGCCGGTGCGCGAGCCCGAGAAGCCGCCACCACCACCGCCGCCTCCGCCGCAGCGCTTCGAGACCGTGCGCGATCGTCCGTTCCCGGCGTACGTGCTCTGGATCGGCGCGGGCGTGACCGCGGCGTCCCTGGTCATCCCCGCGCTCACCTACTCGCGCGCGCTCGGAGTGTTCGACGAGCACGAGGCCTCGCGCGATCCCGACGAGCGCGCACGCTTGGCCAACGACTACTTCTCCGCGCGCTCCACGGCGTACGCGACGCTCGCGGTGCCGGCGACGCTCGGCGCGGCGACGCTCGGGCTGACGGCGTTCTACTTCTTCGGCGGATCCGACAAGCTCGTCCCCGTCGGCGGCGCGGGGCCGACGGGCGCCACGGTCGGCGTGCGCGGCGCGTTCTGAGCTCGCCCGCGACGCGCGCTCAGCGGTCCTTGTCGATGCCGTACTTGCGGAGGTACGCGCGCACGTGGTGCCTCTCCATGCCGCTCTGGCGCGCCATCTCGCTCACGTTGCCCTGGGCCGCGCGCGCGAGTGACGTGAAGTAGTCTCGCTCGAACGACGCCACGGCCGTGCGCTTGGCCTCACCGAACGCCGTGTGGGCGCGCATCGGCTCCGCGCCCGACGCCCCCGAGCCCCCTCCGTCGCGGGCGAGCGTGAGCACGTCGTCGATGGCGTCGGGGGTGTCGGCGAGCGTGGCCGCCACCTGGACCACGTTCACGAGCTCGCGCACGTTGCCGGGCCAGTCGTACGAGCCCATCCGCTGCTCGATCCAACGGTGCACCGTCTCGGTCGCCTGCGGGTACCCCACCCGCTTGCACACCTCGTCGATGAGCATGGGCAGATCGTCTGTGCGGTCGCGCAGCGGAGGCAGCTCGACGCGGACCTGCGCGATGCGGAAGAAGAGGTCGCTCCGGAAGCGCCCTGCGTTCATCTCCGCCGACAGATCGCGCCGCGTCGCCGCGAGGACGCGCACGTCGATCGGCTCGAACGTGCTCGCCCCCACGCGCTTGACCTGGCGCTCTGCCAGGGCGCGCAGCAGCTTGGGCTGCAGATCGAGCGGGAGCTCGCCGAGCTCGTCGAGGAAGAGCGTGCCCCCGTCGGCCTCCGCGAGCGCGCCCTTCTTGCGCTCGTTGGCCCCCGTGAACGCGCCCTTCTCGTGACCGAACAAGAGGCTCTCGGCGAGCGTGCCGGGGATCGACCCGCAGTCGACGACGACGAAGGGCCCCGCCTTGCGCGCGCTCGCCGCGTGCACGCTGCGCGCGACGACCTCCTTGCCACACCCGGTCTCGCCCAGGATGAGGATCGACAGCGGCGTGTCGGCGACCTTCTCGAGCACGCCGAACACGCGGCGCATGCGCGGGGAGGCGCCCACCAGCTCGCCGAACCGGTCCGCGAAGCCGACGTCGACCCGCTTCTTGTCCTGCTCGGGCTCGAGCACGATGCGCGTCTGCCCGAGCACGAGCTCGGCGCGCGTCGTCACGATGGCCTCGCGCACGCGGAGGGCGCCGACGACCGTGCCGTTGGTGCTCCCGAGATCGCGCACGAGGATGCCCTCGCTCACGGCCGACAGCTCGCAGTGGATGGAGCTGACCTCCGGATCGTCGAGGCGGAGCCCCGCGCCCTCGTCGCGACCGACGACGAGCGGGTCGACGTCGATGGGCCGCTCGGAGCCGTCCGGGAGGCGGGCGACGCCGCGCCGGACGAACCAGTGGAGGACGCGTGCGCGGGTGGAGCCCTGGCTCATTGTCGGGTACTTTCGCACACCTACGCCGCGTCGAAAAGCTCTGCGGTCCGTCCAGGTGGACCTGGTCACGTCCACCCGAGGCGGGGGCGCGACGCGAAAAAGTCCGGTACGTCGCGACGGCACGGGCGACACTTCCGTGGCATCTTCCATGCACTCCGGACCGAGCGCGCCGCCGCGCCGCGCACGTGCCCTGCCGCGCCCCGAGGATCCCATGAGCCTTCGCCTCCGCAAGCTCGTCGCCGTCACCGCCCTGCTGGGCGCCGTCACGGGCGCGGCCTGCAAGCCGAAGAGCCCTCCTGCGACCACCGACGACGACACGACGCTCGCCCAAGACGGCGTCGACACTGCGGCCGCCGAGACCGACGCGCAGCTGCTCACCTCGACCCTCGTGTCGGCGACCGGCGCCGGCGGCCTCGCGCTGGCTTCGGCGTCCGACCTGTCGGGCGGCGAGCTCGCCCCGAGCGACGTGGGCGACGGCGCGAAGGCGTTCTTCTTTCCTCGAGGGTGTCTCACCACCGCGCACGACGCCGCGGCGCGCACCGTCACGTACACGTTCGGCGGGTGCATCGGGCCCAACGGCCTCGCGCGCATCGCGGGGGTGGTCACCGCGCGATACGCCGTGGCGCCGGGCTCGTTGACCCTCGACCTCACCGCCACCGATCTGCGGATCAACCGCGCGACGGTCGACTGGTCGGCGCGGGCCGTGGTGAGCGCGACCGGCGCTCAGCGCTCGATGACGTGGAAAGGCCAGCTCTCGGGAAAGACGGCCCGCGGGCGAGACCTGGCGCGCAGCGCAGAGACGAGCGTTCGGTGGCAGGTCGGTGAGCCGTGCATCGCGGTCGACGGGACCGCGCAAGGCGACGTCGGCGGCCGCGGCGTGCGCACCGAGGTGAAGGCATACGCCCGCTGCCGCGGCGAGTGCCCCGAGGCCGGCGGCAGCATCAAGGTGACCTCGCTCACCAACGATCGCAGCCTCGAGCTCAGCTTCGACGGCACGAACAAGGCCACGCTGCGCGCCTCCACGGGGCGCACCGCGACGGTGACGATGCTCTGCGGCGGGGGCTGATCAGCCGTCGCCGTCGGGCGTCGGGTCGGTGGGCGCCGCGTCGGGGACGGGCGCGGCGGGGGGCACGGCGACGTCGGGCGCGGCGTCCTCGGGGGCCACGGGCGGGACGGACTTGTGCATTCCGCTGAGGCTCGTGAACTCGAGCCCGACGATGACGCCGTCGGGCTCCTCTTGGACCCAGACGACGCGCCCCTTGCGCGTCAGGCCGTCGTCGGCCGCGCCGAGGGTGATGTCGAACTGCTCGCCGAGGTCGACCTTCTCTTCGAGGATCGCGCGCAGGCCGCCGCGGCTCACATTGAGCGCCCAGCCCTCGAGCACGCGGCCGTCGGGGCCGAGCAAGCTGACCCGGTCGCTCACCTCGCGTCGCGCGCCGCCGCGTCGCATCGCGTGGACGCCCGACGGTACGTTGCCCTGCTCCGGTGTGATACTCGACCGCTTCGTCACGTCTGCTCCCCGCGTGGCAAGAGCCACGATGACCCCACTGTGCTCATTCTATCAGGACGCCGGGCCTAGCACGCAAGCTAGCCACACGCCCGGCCCATCGGCCCCCGACCCTCTGGGGATGGCCTTCGGACGCCGCGGAGCCGAGGGCCAGAGGCCTCAGCCGGCCCCACCTGGGCCGCCCGCGCGACGCGCTGCTGTCCACGCTGGGAGAGGCGCCCGGTTTCGGATAGGGTGTTGACGTCTGATCGCTTTCGGGAAAATGTAGGAGGAAGTGTCCCCTCAGGTGCTCAAGAAGGCCCTCGTTTCGAATGGATTCGAGGTGTTCCGGACCCTCCAGGGGGAAGTCGTGCTCGCCGAGCGCGTGCGCGAGAACCTCATCCTCGACTCGGGCGTGCGGCTCGGGCCGGCCGACGAGGGGCGCCTCCGCGTCCGCGTCGTGTTCCGCGCCCAGAAGACCGATTTTCCGAGCGAGGACGAAGAATCTCTCTTCCGGCGCGCGCGTGAGCTGAGCCAGGCCGCGGTGGCCGACGGCTTCGCCGAGATCGCCACGAACGTGCACTCGATCAAGGACCCGGTCGACGCAGAGCGCGTCCTCGACACGGTCTTCGAGGTCCACGTCGCCCGCGAGGTCGCCTCCATGGAAGAGGCGACGCCTGTGCTCAAGTTCGCGCTCTCCCTCGACAAAGCCGCCGGCGCGCGCTGATTCGAGGCCTACGTCGCAAGCCGTCGCACGCGCGGCGCCCCCGTGATATGTCGCGGCCCCCATGGAGGCGTTCCGCAACAAAGGCGTGATGAACGTGGTGTACGGCGCGATCATCCTCGCGACCGGCTTCGTGTTCGTCGTCGGGTTCAACCCCAGCGCTGGAAAGAAGATGGGTTCCTGGCGGGAGGCCTGCGTCGCCACGGTGCGCGGCCACTGCGTCGACCCCAAGGCCCACCGCGCCGCCTACAAGCTCATGATCCCGCGCGGGCGCTCGGGCGAGCTGCTCACTGCGCAGGCCAAGAAGATGGGCCTGTCCAAGATCGCCCTCGACGGCCTCATCGAGCGCGAGCTGCTCATCGCAGAGGCCGAGCGGCTCGGGCTGACGGTGAGCGAGAAGTCGCCCGACGAGGTCAGCGACTCGATCTACGCCGGCTACATCTTGCTCAGCGTCCCCAGCGAGGACCCGTCGATGCCGATGTCGCTCGGGCTCGCGGGCCCCGGCCGCCCCTGGGAGGGCCGCATCTACGCTGGCTTCAAGGACCCGAAGACCAAGCAGTTCGACCTCAAGACCTACGAGCGCAACGTGCGCGTCTACACCGGTCGCTCGGCCACGGAGTTCCGCGAGTGGCAGGCTCGCGAGATCCTCGCGGCCAAGATGCGCGACCTCGTGCGCGCCCCCGTCCGCGTGTCCGAAGAAGAGGCCCTCGACCGCTACCTGCACGAGAAGTCCACCGCGTCGCTCGAGCACATGCTCATCCGCCGCAGCTGGATCGAGAAGTTCGTGGTCAGCGCGCCCGACAAGGACGTCGACGCGTGGGCCAAGGACAAGACCAACCTCAAGCAGATCAAGGTCACGATCCGCCACGTGCTCATCCGCGCGCAAGGCGAGGCCGACACCGCCGCGCGCACCAAGGCGCTCGCGGTGCTCGAGCGCCTCAACAAGGGCGAGGACATCAAGGCGGTCGCCAAAGAGGTCAGCGACGACAAGGGCAGCGGCGCCAACGGCGGCGACGTGGGCACCGACACGTCGGGCTTCGTGCACGAGTTCCGTGACGCGGCGAACGAGCTGAGCCCCGGCGAGATGACCAAGACGCTGGTCAAGACGCAGTTCGGCTACCACATCATCAAGAAGGACGACGCCAAGCACGACGACGCGGTGACCGCCTTCAAGCAGGCCAAGTCGCTCGAGCTCGCCAAGGGCATGGCGACCAAGGCGCTCGCCGACCTCAAGGCCGGCAAGAGCGGCGACGAGATCGCCAAGGAGCTGATCGCCCCGTGGGTCAAGCCCGCGCCGGCCGCTCCCGCGCCTACCGCCGACGCCGACGGCGGCGCCGCAGCCGCAGACGGTGGCGCCCCGCCCGAGCCGCCGCCCACCGCCGACACGTCGTCCGAGCGGCCCCAGTTCCAGACGACCAACGCGTTCAACCGCGGCGGCGATCCCATCCCCGACCTTTCGACCGAGGTCGGCGCCAAGGTCGTCAAGTTCGCGTTCGACGCCAAGGCCGGTGACATCATCCCCGAGGCGCTCCGCACCGACGACGGCTTCCTCATCCTGCGCGTCAAAGAGCAGAAGGCCGCCACCAAAGAGGAGTTCGACAAGGAGCGCGACGTCTACACGCAGATGCTCCTCGCGGCGAAGCAGAACGAGGCGCTCGTGCTCTACGTCAAGCGCCTGCGCGAGGCCGCCAAGGCCGACGTCAAGGTCGACCAGACCTACCTGCTCGACGCCAAGGGCGACGCGGGAGCCCCGCAGGACGACGAAGAATAGATGGCGAGCCCCGCGGGAGCGGCGCGCTCGACGACGCTCGCGTCGGGCCTGCGGGTGATGGTCCTCCCGCAGCCTCAGCTGCACGGCGCGCACATGGCGCTGTACGCGCGCGTCGGCTCGCGCTTCGAGTCGACGGCGACCAACGGGCTCAGCCACTTCCTCGAGCACATGCTCTACCGCGGCACGCCCTCGCACCGGAGCGCGCACGAGGTCAACGACGCGTTCGAGAGCATCGGCGGCTACCTCTACGCGGCCACGCAGGTCGACTACGGCGTCTTCTCGGTCACGCTCCCGCCCGAGTCCCTCGACGAAGCGTGCGGCCTCTTCGCCGAGGTGCTGCGCAGCCCCACGTTCTCGGACATCGAGATCGAGAAAGAGATCGTCTGCGAGGAGATCCTCGAGGACCTCGACGACGAAGGCCGTCAGGTCGACGCGGACAACCTCTCGCGCACGCTCATCTACCCCGAGCACCCGCTGGGCTTCACCATCACCGGCACCGCCGATCAGGTGCGCGCCTTTCGTCGCGAAGACCTCGCAGCGCACCACGCGCGCCACTACACGTCGGCCAACTCGGTGCTCGTGCTCGCCGGCGCCGTGGACCCCGACGTCGCCATCGAGCGGTGCGCGCAGGCCTTCGACGCGTTCCCTCGCGGCGAGCGCATCGTAACGCCCGCGCCCGTCCACGCGCAGAAGCGCGCCCGCCTCCGCGTCGTCGACAACGCCTCGAGCCAGACCGAGCTGCGCGTGTGCCTGCGCGCCATCCCCGAGTTCGCTCCCCAGCGCGCCGAGATGGACATGCTCATGCGCGTCGTCGACGACGGGATGTCCACGCGCCTGTATCACCGCATCTGCGACGCCAAGGGCCTCTGCTACGACGTGAGCGCCTCGTACGACGGCTACGAGGACGACGGCGTCGTCGACTTCGCGGCGGGCGTGCAGCACGCGCGCACCACGGTCGTGCTCAAAGAGATGTTCGGACTGCTCGAAGATCTCGCGCAGAACGGCCCTACCGAAGAAGAGCTCGCCAAGGCGCGCCGGCGCCACCGCTGGGAGGTCGACGCCATGCGCGACTCTCCCGAGGACATGGCGCACTACCACGGCGTCGAGATGCTCTTCGACCACACGCCGTCGCTCGACGAGCGCATCGCCCAGAACGCGCGCGTGACGGCCAAGGACATCCAGCGGCTCGTCTCCGAGATCGCCACGCCCGACCGGCTCAACGTCGTCGCCGTGGGTCTGCTCTCGCGGGGCGAGGCTTCCAAGCTCGGCGACCTCGTACGAGGCTGGCGCGGCGCCGCTGGCCCGTAGTACCGTCACCGCGTGTCTCGACGCCGAAGCCACGCGCGGCCCGCGCGAAGTTCGACGGCTCGCCTGTCGTGGTTGCTCGTCACCGTGTGCGCGCTCGCAGCGGCGTGCGGCGGGGCGAGGAGCAAGGCCGGACCCGCCGTCGCCGTCGCGCCCATCGCGCCCAACGCGCCGCCCGTGGTCCCGCGCAAGCCCGGCCCCATGAAGCCTGTGCGCGCCACGGCGGTGGCCGATCGCATCGCGCGCGCCGGCCTCGACCCCAAGGACCTGCCGCCGCTCGAGAAGCTCACCCACGGACAGCGTGACCAGGTGATGCGCCTCTTCAGCGAGACGCTGGGCGTGCCGTGCATCGGCTGCCACGCCGAGGGTGACATGCGCGCCGATACCGCGCGCAAGCGCGTCGCCAAACGCATGTACAACGAGATCACCCGTGTGGTCGCCACCGACAAGGGCGAGCCGGTCTTCTGTGACAGCTGTCACCAGGGCGGGATGTGGGTGCTCGATCGCGCCGACAAGGGCAAGATCAGCGACTACATGAGCGACCAGTACACCGGCGGGCTCAAGGCCGCCGCCGGCGGCGACGTCGAGTGCGACACGTGCCACGGCGGCCGCCCCGAGTTCACCTTCCTCACCGAGTGGAAGAGCCGCCCCGCGCCCGACCTGGCGCCTCCGCCGCCTCCGGCCCCGGCCGCCGCGCCCGCGCCCACGCCGGCGACCACCGAGCAAGCCGCCGCCCCGCATCCGCCCACTCCACCGGTCCCCGCCAAGCGGCCGGCGCGCAAGGCAGGAGCGTGCGGCGACAAGAACAACCTCTGCCCCCTGCAGAAGTGGATGCGCGCGAACGTCGCCGTCGCCGTCGCGTCCGACGACGCGCCCAAGCTCGCGGCCGCGCTGGCGCAGGTGGCGACGATGGCGCCGGACGCGTCGTGGACGTCGTGGCGCGAGATGAGCCTCGCCGCATCCGAGGCTGCCAAGCGAGGTGACATGAAGGAGGCGCGCAAGTCCTGCCGTAAGTGCCACGGCGAGTACCGCGACCGATGGCGCACGAGCTACCGCGCGAGGGCGGTGAAATGAGCGCTCCCGGCCGTCACCCTTCGGCGCTGCTCGGCCTCGCCGCGCTCGGCGTGGCGCTGGCCAGCGCGTGCACGCTCGCGAGCGGCTGGGACCCCAAGTCCTCGCCTCCGCCCGTCGTCGCGTCTGCCGACCCCGACACACAGCCGCTGCCCGCGGGCTCGCATTGGACCGTGCCCGATCCCAAGGCTCCTCCTCCGCCGCCCGCACCCGCGGCGCCCGAGCCCGTCGCGCACGACGAGGACGCAGGCGCGGGCGCATCCGCAGACGCGGCCGTCGTCGCGGCGCACAAGCCCGGCGCTCCCGCCAAGCCGACAGGCCCCGCAAAGCCCGTCGCCCCCGCCAAGCCCGCCGCCGAGGCCGACTGCGGGACGGGCGGCAAGCCATGCCCGATGCAAGCCTTCATGCGCGGCACGATGGCCGGCGCCAAGACCCCCGAGGCCATGGCCGCGGCGTTCGCCCGCGTCGCGCGCATGTCGCCCAACGGCGGGTGGTCGTGGGCCGCGATCGCGAAGAAGGGCGCCGACCTCGCGAAGGCCGGCGACGTCAAGGGCGCCAAGGGCCAATGCGCCGCCTGCCACTCGGCCTACAAGGCGCCGTACAAGGCGCAGTACCGCGGCCGAAAGATCTGAGTCAGCCCGACACTCGCGACAGGAACGCGACGAGGCGGTCGGCCAGCTCGGCCGGTCGCGTCCAGTGCATCATGTGCCCCGCGTCGGGCAGCTCGACGCGCTCGACCTGGGCGAAGCAGGCCACGCGCGCCTCTTCGTCCGGCGGATGAAACCCGAGCGGCCCGCCCCCCACGAAGAGCACCGGGCACGTCACGCGACGCGCATACGCCGCGAACACGTCGGCGAAGAACGGAAACGGCGCGGTGGTCCTGTGCAGCGGGTCGTAGCGCCACCGCACCTCGCCCGCGTCGCCCGCGGGCTCGACGAGGTGCTCGAGCCGCCCCTCGAGCACGCCGCGATCGATAGATGCATGATGCACAGATAGGCGCCGCAGCGCCTCTTCGCGCGTGAGCGTGCCCGCCCCGTGCCCCTGGGTCCGCACCTTGCGCACGCCGTCGATCCACGCCCGCATGCGCACCGGGGCGATCTCCATGGGGTTGTCGGGAGGTCCCACGCCCTCGAGCGACGCGAGGCCGAGGACGCGCTCGGGCATCGCGCCGGCGTAGAGCGTGACCACCGTGCCGCCCATCGAGTGGCCCACGACGACGACGGGCGCGTCGGGGGAGACGGCGTCGACCATGTCGGCAAGGTCGAACACGTAGTCGGTGAAGTGATAGTACGCGCCGGCCGGGACGCGCGGCGCCGCGCCGAACCCGCGCATGTGCGGGGCATAGACGGTGTGGCCGAGCGCGGCGAGGCGCGGGGCGACGGCGTCCCACGTGCCCGCGGCGTCCATGAAGCCGTGCACCAAGAAGACGGGCGGCCGCGAGGGCGCGTCGGCGGCGGGATGCCACACGAGGAGCGCGTGATCGAGCTCGTTGGCGCGCAGCGTGAGGGGCTCGGGAGGAGACATGTGCGCGTGCACAGTAGTGCGCCGACGCGAGTGAAGGTAGTGTGGTCCGCCTCAAGATGGCTCACACGATCACGCTCATCCCCGGTGACGGCATCGGTCCGGAGGTGGCCGCCGCGACCCGCACGGTCCTCGAGGCCTCGGGCGTCGCCATCGAGTGGGAGGTCCTCAACGCGGGCGCCGAGGTCGCCGAGAAGCGCGGCACCACGCTGCCCGACGAGGTGCTCGAGTCGATCCGCAAGAACAAGGTCGCGCTCAAGGGGCCGATCGGCACGCCCATCGGCAAGGGCTTTCGCTCCGTCAACGTGACGCTGCGCCAGGCGCTCGATCTCTACTCCAACGTGCGGCCCATCCGGAGCCTGCCGGGCGTCGAGCCAAGGTTCGAGGGGACCGACATCGTCATCGTGCGCGAGAACACCGAGGACCTCTACGCCGGCCTCGAGCTGATGATCATGCCGGGCATCGCCCAGTCGATAAAGCTCATCACCGAGCGCGGCTGCACCCGCATCTGCGAGTACGCGTTCGAGTACGCCGAGCGCATGAAGCGCAAGCGCGTGAGCGTGGTGCACAAAGCGAACATCATGAAGCTCTCGGACGGCCTCTTGCTCGAGTGCTTTCGCAAGGTGGCGCGAGCGCACCCCACGATCGAGCCGGCCGAGGTCATCGTCGACGCCTGCGCGATGCAGATGGTGAAGAACGCGAACAAGCTCGACGTGATCGTCACCGAGAACCTCTACGGCGACATCCTCAGCGACCTGGGCGCCGGCCTCGTGGGCGGCCTCGGTATCGTGCCCGGCGCCAACATCGGCGTCGACGCCGCGGTCTTCGAGGCGGTGCACGGCACGGCGCCCGACATCGCGGGCAAGGGCCTCGCCAACCCGACCGCGCTCGTCCAGAGCGCCACGATGATGCTCTACCACCTGGGGGAGGTCGACGCGGCCCGCAAGATGGAGCGCGGGCTGCTCGCCACGTTCGCCCGCGGCGTCCGCACGGCCGACCTGGGCGGCACCGCGGGCACGGCGGAGTTCACCGAGGCGCTCGCGAACGAAGTGGCCCGCGCGTGATCGTCGCGACGTGGAACGTCAACGGCATCCGCGCGCGCTTTCCGCGGCTGCTCGAGTGGCTCGAAGAGCGCAAGCCCGACGTGGCGTGCCTGCAAGAGCTCAAGATCGAAGAAGAGAGCTTTCCGCACCTCGAGCTGCGCGCCGCCGGCTACCACGCCGTGCTGCTGGGGCAGACGGGATGGAACGGCGTCGCCGTGATCGCGCGTGACAAGCCCGAGCCCGTCGTGCGCGGACTGCCCGGCGCCGAGTCGAACGGGGCGCGCCTCGTGACCGCCAAGGTCTACGGGATCGACGTCACGAGCGTGTACGTGCCCAACGGCAAGACGGCGAGCCACCCCGACTTCCGCATGAAGCTCGCGTGGCTCGAGCGGCTCTGCGAGCACGTCGAGGCGCGCGAGGATCGCGACGCGCCGGTCATCGTCGCCGGCGACTACAACGTCTGCCCCGCGGACATCGACTCGTGGGCCCCCGAGGCGATGCGAGACCGCATCTTCCACACCGTCGACGAACGACGGCTCATCGCCCGCCTCATGGAGGCCGGCCTGGCCGACCTCTTCCGCAGGGCGCACCCCGACGATCCGGGGTTCTCGTGGTGGGACTACCGCGCCGGCTCGTTCCACAAGAAGCAGGGACTGCGCATCGACCTGCTCCTCGGCTCGGCGAGCGTCGCGTCGCGCCTCGTCGACGTGGCGGTCGATCGCGAGTTCCGCAAGAAGTCCAAGGCGGGCTCGGTGCCCTCGGACCACGCCCCCGTGTACGCGACGCTCTCTTGAGCTTCAGTCGCCGCGCGCGCGGGTGACGGCGAGCGTCGCGCCGGTGATGACCAGCGCCGCCCCCGCCGCCTCACGGCCCGACGGCAGCGCGCCCAGCGTGAGCGCGCCGATGCAGAGCGCGCCCAGCGTCTCGCCCGGGCTCACGAGCGCCACGAGCGCAGGCCGCGCGCGGCGGGCGGCCACCTGCACCAGCGTGTGGCCGAGCGTCGTGGGCACGACGCCCATGAGGGCCACCGCGCCCCACTCGCGCGCGCCCGCGGACGGCAACGCCAGGCCCCCGGGCCACGCGGCCACGTAGAGCAGCACGGAGAACATACATGTGCACGCATATATCGCGCTCGCGGCGGGCACCGCGGGCAGGGCGTCGCGCAGCGCGCGCGCGACGGCGACGTACACGCCGTAGAGCGCCACCGAGGCCACGACCATGACGTCGCCGACCACCGAGTGCTCGCCGCGCCCCGCGCCGCTGCCCACCACCGCGGCCCCGGCCGTGGCCAGCGCGATCGCGACCACCTCGCGTCGGCTCGGGCGCGCCCCGAACGACACGAAGGCCACGGCGACCACCGCGACGGGCTGCAGGGAGACGAGCGCGACCGCGGCCGCGAGCGAGGTGCGCGCGAGGCCCCCCAAGAAGAGCGTGAGGTGGAGCGCGAAGACGAGCCCCGCGAGCACCAGGCGTAGGCGCGACGCGCGGTCGACCGCGCGCAGGCTCGCGACGATCGTTCGGCGCGACAGGACCGCGAGCAACAGCGACGCGACCGCGGTGCGTCCCGCGCTGATCGCGGGCGCCGGGATGGCCTGGGCGTACTTGCCGAGCGGGGCCGCGCACGCGAACGCGAGCGACGCGGCGACCACGAGCCCGACGGGGCGACGGCGCTCGAGGGAGTCGCTCATGCGCAGTGGAGCCTACGCGAGGAGGCGCGCGCCCGCGGCGTGTCAGTAGCGCTCGGGCGGCTCTTTGTCGGAGGTCACCTCGACCTTGGGGAAGACGTCCTTCACGAAACGATCGCGGGCGGCCACGGCCCGCTCGGCCTCGTCGTTCTCGGGGATCGCCACCCCGACCACGAGGCACGCATTATCCCATACGGGATACGTCGTATAGGCCGCGACGTACGACTCCCGCGCGAGCACGGTCGCCATCTTGGCGTGCACCGGATCGACGTCGACGATGGCGACCGTCTGGGTCACGGGCTTGCCGCCCGCCGCGGCCGGCTCGGGCGCGCGCCAGGGAAACGCCGCCGGCGCGTCGTGGGTCACGTCGACCTCGAACGCGCGGATCCAGGGCTCGGCCCATTGCTCGAAGCTCTTGTTGCACGCCCCCTGCACGGTGTTGTCGGGCACGTGGGTGACCATGCCCGCGACGATGGCGTGGTGGTCCTTGCCGTAGCGGAAGCCGACGAGGCTCTTGACGGTCAAGAACCGGACGCGCGTCCAGTGCTCGGCGTCGGGCAGAGGAATGCGGACGCTGCCCTGCTTGTCGACGCGTACGGCGAGCGGCGCGCTCTTGAGCTGCTCGAGGGCCGCGGCGTGCTCGGCGCCCGCCACGCCCGCGCCCTTCGACGGCTTTCCGTCGTCTTTGGGGGGCGAAGCCGCGACCACCGCCTTGGGCGGGGGCGACGCGGTCGAGCACGCGGCGAGCGCGACCGTGAGGGAAGCGACGTAGAGGCGACGCGGCATGAGGACAAGTGTTGGACGAAACGGACCGCTTGGCCATTCGCTCGTGGCGCACAAGAGCGGCGAGATGTCGGATACCTTCGATCCGTGAGCGGAAAAGACGACGCGGCGGGGCCCATCGAGCGCATGCGGACGAGCCTCGGCTCGGTGCTCCACGGCAAGACCGACGTGATCGACCTGTTGCTCGTGGGCGTGCTCGGCGCGGGCCACGTGCTGGTGGAGGACGTGCCGGGTGTGGGCAAGACCACGCTGGCCAAGGCGCTCGCGCGCTCCCTGGGCCTCGCCTTCTCGCGCGTGCAGTTCACGCCTGACCTGCTCCCGGCCGACATCACCGGCACGCAGATCCTCGACCCCAAGACCGGAGGCTTCAGCTTCCACCGGGGGCCGGTCTTCACGCACGTGCTGCTGGCCGACGAGATCAACCGCGCGTCCCCACGCACGCAGGCCGCGCTGCTCGAGGCGATGAACGAGTCGCAGGTCACGGTCGACGGTGTGACCCACCCCCTCCCCTCGCCCTTCTTCGTCATCGCCACGCAGAACCCCGTCGACTACCAGGGCACGTACCCGCTGCCCGAGGCGCAGCTCGATCGCTTCCTCCTCCGCATCGGCGTCGGCTACCCCCCGGCGAGCGCCGAGCTCGAGATGCTCTACGCGCGGCGCGGCGTCGACCCGCTCGACCGCGTCGAGGCCGTGTGCGATCGCGCGACGCTCGAGGCGCTCCAGCGCGAGGTCCGCGAGGTCGAGGTCAAGGAGAGCGTCGCGCGATACCTCCTCGAGGTCGTCGCGCGCACGCGCACGCACACCGACCTCGCGCTCGGCGTGAGCCCCCGCGGCGCCCTCATGTTCTTCCGCGCCGCGCAGGCCCGCGCTCGGCTCGCCGGGCGCGCGTTCGTGAGCCCCGACGACGTGCACGCGCTCGCCGCGCCGGTGCTCGCACACCGCGTACAGCTCACGACCCAGGCGCGCTACGGCGGCACCACGGCCGAGAGCGTGCTCGCGCGCGTGCTGGAGGACGTCGACGTCCCGACGTGATCGCCATGCGGCTCGACCTCGCCCGCCTCAACTACGTCCTCATCCCCACGACGCGCGAGGGTCGCGAGCGTTTTCGGCGTGCGCGCATCGGTCGCTTCGCGCGAGGGATCGCGCGCGCGTGGATCACGCTCACGGAGGAGGGGCGGCTCGTCCTCATCTCGACGATGGTGGTCGGCGCGTTCGCGATCGACGTGCGCAACACGTCCGCGTACCTCTTGCTCGCGGTGCTCGCCGGCGCGCTCTTCGGCTCCGTCGCGATGATCCCGCACTACAGACCGCGCGGCCTCACGGCCAAGCTCGTCGCGCCCGCGCGCGTGACCGTCGGGGAGCCGGCGACCTTCGACGTCGAGTGCGCCGTGCCCGCGGGCGGCGCAGAGGCCGTGCTCCGCGCGCGCGGCCCGTTCCTCACGTGGGACGGGCGCTGGGTCGAGGGCATCCCGCCCGACGTCGCGGTCGAGCCGGGCGGGCGCGTGCGGCTCACGCTCCGCGCCCGCTTCAGCGCCTGCGGAGAGCACGATCTCGGCGGGTTCACGGCGAGCCGCGTCGTCCCGATGGGGCTCGCGCGCGGCGGCCTCGTGTACACCGACGAGCTGCGCCTCATGGTCGTGCCGCGCATCGCGAGCGTACGACGACTCGACCTGCCCACCGCGACGCGCCACCAACCCGGCGGGGTGGCGCTCGCGTCGAAGAGCGGCGAGGCGCTCGACCTGCTCGGCGTGCGGCCCTATCGCCCCGGCGACCCGGTGCGAGACCTGCACGCGCGCAGCTGGGCGCGCACGGGCGTGCCGATCGTGCGCGAGTACCAGCAGGAGTACTTCACGCGGGTGGGCGTCGTGCTCGACACCGAGACGACCGATCCCGATCTGCTCGCGCGCGCGATCGAGCTCACGGCGGGCGTCATCGCTCGGCTCTCGCGCGGCGAGGCGCTCGTCGACGTGCTCGTCGTGGGCGACGAGGTGCACGACCTCACGCTCGGTCGCAGCCTGGGCACGCTCGACCAGGCGCTCGACCTGCTCGCGTGTGTCACGCCGAGACCACGCGCCGAGCGCGTCTCGAGGTCCGGGGCGCGCGCGCTCCACCGGCTGCGCCCGTTCCTCGGCCGGCTCTCGAGCGTCGTCGCCATCTCGCTCGACGACGACGCGGCGGCCGAGGCGACGGAGCTCGGCGTCCGCGAGGCCGGCGTGCCGTGCAAACGCGTGACGGTGAAGGGAGAGCTGCTCGCCGCGCTCGAGCGGCGCGAGGAGATCGATCTGTGACCGCGGACAGCGATCGCAAGGTCGAGCGGCCCGCCCTCTTGGCCGTAGGCGCGTGCGCCGCCGTGCTCGCGTGGGCGTTCTTCAAGGACGATCTCGACGGGCCCATCGCGGCGATCGCGGCGCTGCTGCTCGCGGGCGCGGTCGCGGTGACGCTCGCCGGACCGCGCCGCGAGGTGCGGGTCGACGGCGCCGTGGCCCTCACCCTCGCGAGCCTCGCCGTGACCGGCCAGGTGCGCGACCGCGTCGCGTTCGGACTCGGCGCGATCGCCACAGTGGCGGCCTGCCTCTATGCGATGCGACGCTTGCGCGCCCCCGCCGGGCCGCGGCCCACGCGCTGGCTCCCGCTCGCGCTGGTGGTGGGGGCCGGTGCGCCGCTCACCGCGTCGCTCACGCTGGGGCTGCCGCCGCTCTCACGCGCCGTCGAGGGGCGCATCGCCGAGTACCTCGCGTCCGCGCCGATCAGCAACCAGACGGGCTTCGCGGCCGACCACATGCCGGTCGGCTCGACCGTGGGGCTCTTGATGGACGACACGATCGTGCTCCGTGTCCGCGGCGACACCTCCGAGCTGCTCCGCGGCGAGGTCTACGACGCGTACGTCGAGCGCGGCGGGTGGACGAGCACGCTGGGCGACACCACCGACGTCGACGCGAGGACCACCGGCGGCCGCACCGCGTCGGTCACCGGAGAAGAGGCCGATCGGTTCTTCGTGCCGCACACGCACGCCTGCGTGGCGACGGCGACAGGGCGGGCGCGTGTCTCGAGCGGCGGCGTGTTCCGACCTGCCATGGGCGAGTCGGGGCGCCGCGTGACCACGTCTGCCGACTGCGACGGGCGGGGCGTGTCTGCCGCGGCGCCGCCGGGCCCGGCCGACCTCGACGTCCCCAAGCCGATGGCGCGCCTCCTCGACGCGACGCTCGACCGCTGGCAGGTCCGCGCGAACTTCGGCGTGCGCGCCCAGCTCACGCGCATCGAGCGCGGGCTCGCCGACGAGCACCCCTACGCGCTCGACGTCCCGCGCGACGACCGCATCGATCCCGTCGTCGACTTCCTCACCAAGCACCCCGCCGGCCACTGCGAGCTCTTCGCGTCCACCGCCGCGCTGCTCGCGCGTCGCGCGGGCATCCCGGCGCGCGTCGTGGCGGGCTACCGCGTCGTGGAGAAGAGCCGCTTCGGCGACTGGTACGTCGTCCGCAAATCGCATGCACATGCATGGATCGAGACGTGGGACGGCACGCGCTGGGTCTCGCTCGACCCGACGCCGGCGCGTGAGGAGCCCGCGCGGGGCAAGCGCAGCCTGCTCGCGAGCCTGCGCGATCTGGCGGGCGCCGCCGCCGACGAGACGCGGGCGCGCGTCTCGGGCACCGCGCTCGTCCTCACGATCTCGGGCGTCGCCGCCGCCGTCGTCTTCGGCCGCGAGCTCCGGAGGCGGCTCCGCGACCGCGAGCGCACGCGTCGCCGGGGTCCGACCGACGCGCTCCCCGCGTTCCGCGAGCTCAGCCAGGCGCTCGCTCGACGCGGGATCGAGCGCGCCCCCGGGGAGCCGCTCGAGCGCTTCGCGCGGCGCGTCGTCGCCTCGAGAGAAGAGTGGGCGGCGGGGTGCGCAGAGGCCATCGGCGCGTACGCGGCGCTCCGCTACGGCGACGAGGGAGACGAGGACGACGTCGCGAGGAAGGTGCGCGAGACCGCGTCCTTGCTATGACGAAGGTGTGAGCGCGGCGGCACGACCCCCGGCGACGAACGACGTCGTCCAGCGAACGCTGACCATCGACGAGCTGCGTCGGCTCGACCGTTGCCTGGCGTGCGGCGACCTCGCGCTCACGGGCGGCGTGGACCCTCACGTGGCCGAGGGCGCGGTCGTCGAGCTCGACGAAGACCTCCCGCGCCTGCGCCTCTGCCCGCGCTGCGCCGAGGTGCACGTGCGCGGGCTGCGCTGGGGAGAGCGCGCTGTGCTCGGCCTCACGATCGCGGCCCCCGCGGCGCCGATGGTCGCGAGCGTGATGACGCCCACGACCACGCCTTGGGGGGTCGTCGCGGCCGCGATCGGCGCGCTGCTCGCCGCGCGTGGGCTCGAACGCATCGCGTACAGGCGACGGAGCAGCTCGTGCATGGCGCTCGTCGTCGACGGCGACGGCCTCGAGGTCACCGTCCAGGTGCCCGAGCACACGCGCTCCGCCGTGACTCACACCGGAGGCGTGTACCGCGTGGCCGAGCGCGCCGACGACCGCGGCGTGCGCGCGCGGGCCTACCCGCCGCGGCGGGGCTTCCCATGGCCCTTCGTGCTCGCGACGACGGCGACGTGCCTCGTGACGCTGGTGGCTTGGCACGGCGGCTATCCCGCCGTCGTCATCGACGCGCCCAAGGAGACCGCGACGGTCTACATCGACGACGATCACGAGGGCATCCACGTGCCCGCGGGTCAACGCCGCGTCGTGCCGATGGCGTGGGGGCGTCACCGCATCGCCGTCGTCGACGAGGCGGGCGCCGCGCGAAAGCTCGACGTGAGGCTGCCGTGGGGAAGGTCCCACCTGCTCGCGACCGACCCTTCGCACTGCTACGAGCTCACGCCCGAGCGCCCGCTGACGGCGACGTTCGGGCGCGTCGTGCACGGCACGTGGGTGTCGATCGACGGGCCCGACGGGGTGAGGCGCGCAGCTTGTGCGCCGAGCACACTCTGGTGACATCTCGCGGCCTTCGAGGGTCGCGGCGAGGCTGAAAATGGGCTAGATCCGTCGCCCATGAACTCCAAGCCGCCCGTCGACCCGCAAGGAAAGCCGCTCACCGCGAACCCGCAGCTTCTCAAGTGGGTGAGCGACATGGCTCAGCTCACGAAGCCCGACGCCATCCACTGGGTCGACGGTTCCGAGGCCGAGAAAGACGCGCTCACGGCCAAGTGCGTCGAAGAGAAGATCCTCGAGCCGCTCAACCAGGACAAGCTCCCCGGCTGCTACCTGCACCGGTCGAACCCCAACGACGTCGCGCGCGTCGAGCAGCTCACGTTCATCTGCACGCCCACCAAGGACGAGGCGGGCCCGAAGAACAACTGGATGGCGCCCAAAGAGGCGTACGACAAGCTGAGCAAGCTCTTCGACGGCTCGATGAAGGGCCGCACCATGTACGTCATCCCGTACGTCATGGGCCCCGTCGGCTCCAAGATGAGCAAGATCGGCGTCGAGATCACCGACAGCCCGTACGTCGTGCTCAACATGCGCATCATGACGCGCATGGGCGCCGTGGCGCTCGACGCGCTCGGCGACTCCAACGAGTTCAACCGCGGCCTGCACTCGGTGCTCGATTGCAACCCCGAGCGCCGCTACATCTGCCACTTCCCGCAAGACAACACCATCTGGAGCATCGGCAGCGGCTACGGCGGCAACGTGCTCCTCGGCAAGAAGTGCCTCGCGCTCCGCATCGGCAGCTACCTCGGTCGCAAAGAGGGCTGGCTCGCCGAGCACATGCTCATCCTCGGCGTCGAGAGCCCCGAGGGCGAGATGACGTACGTCGCGGCCGCCTTCCCCAGCGCGTGCGGCAAGACCAACTTCGCCATGATGATCCCGCCCAAGCGCTTCAAGGGTTGGAAGATCTGGACGGTGGGCGACGACATCGCGTGGATGCGCGTCGGCGACGACGGCCGCCTCTACGCCGTCAACCCCGAGGCGGGCTACTTCGGCGTGGCGCCGGGCACGAGCAACGAGTCGAACCCCAACGCCATGAAGACCGTCATGCGCGACACCATCTTCACCAACGTGGCGCGCACGCCCGATGGTGACGTGTGGTGGGAGGGCAAGGACGGCCCGGTGCCGCCCGAGCTCATCGACTGGAAGGGCAACCCGTGGACGTCCAAGTCCACCGAGAAGGCCGCCCACCCCAACTCGCGCTTCACCGCGCCCGCGCGCAACAACCCCGCGCTCTCCAAGTTCTGGGACGACCCGAACGGCGTGCCGATCAGCGCGATCATCTTCGGCGGACGCCGCGCCACCACGGTGCCGCTCGTCATGCAGGCGTTCAACTGGCTCAACGGCGTCTTCTTCGGCGCGACGCTCGGCTCCGAGACCACCGCCGCGGCGGCCGGTCAGGTCGGCGTCATCCGCCGCGACCCGTTCGCGATGCTCCCGTTCTGCGGCTACAACATGGGCGACTACTTCACCCACTGGCTCGAGATGCAGTCGCGCATCACGAACCCGCCCAAGGTCTTCCTCGTCAACTGGTTCCGCAAGGACAAGGACGGCAAGTTCCTCTGGCCCGGGTTCGGCGAGAACATGCGCGTGCTCAAGTGGATCGTCGACCGCGCGCGCCTGCGCGTCGGCGGCCAGGAGACGCTCTTCGGCTGGGTGCCCAAGGCGGGCGATCTCGATCTGTCGGGGCTCAACATCCCCTCCGAGAAGGTCGACGAGGCGACGCACATCGACCTCGACGAGTGGAAGACCGAGCTCGAGGGTCTGCAGGGCTTCTTCAAGGAGCTCGGGCCCACCATGCCGCGCGCGCTCGAGCTGTTCCGCGAGCTGCTCGGCGCACGCCTCGAGGCCGTGCAGGCCGCGGCCAAGCGCCCGCTCGGCACCTGAGCGCGCGTCCGCGTAGGCGCGCAGCGATCCCACGGAGCTCCGCGCTCCGTGGGCGCGCTTGCTCACCGTGAGGACCCGCCGCGCGGGCCGGACGCACACGCGCGCACACGAGGCAACATGCTGGAATTCCAGCATGATCGCGCTCGTGCGGTCGCGGCACGAGCGTTGCTGATTCCACCTCCGGGAGAGACGCACGACGCGCTCTCGCGGCTCGGAGGAGGACTCATGTTCAAGAAGAACCACACGGTCGGTGCGCTCGGACTCACTCTCGCGGCGAGCTTGGCGTGGATGTGCGGATGCGCGGCTCCCACCGCCCCCGAGACCAAGCCGCTCACGTCTCGCTCCGCCTCCTCGGTGCCCGGCCAGCGCAACGGACTCGCCGCCGACGAACAGTCCGGCGGCTCCGACGGCGCCGACTCTGCCGCCGACCAAGTCGGCGACAACGCCTCGGGCAGCGACTCCTCTTCGCCCGCAGGCCAAGGTGGCGGCGGCGACCCGTGGGGTCAGGGCGGCGGCGGCGATCCCTGGGGCGATCCCGGCGGCGGCGGCGGCGGCGATCCCTGGGGCGGCGGCGGCGGCGACCCGTGGGGCGATCCCGGCGGCGGCGGCGGCGGC